>JBARCH010000061.1:0-7623 GCA_049793875.1 Pseudolabrys sp.
CCCCTCGGCAGCGCGCGTTGGGCTTGCCCAATTCGCGCCAGTAAATGCCCGGGGGAAGAAGGGACGACGGCGTACCCGGCGCCGCTCAAATAACACGGGCGCATCAGCGCGCCCTTGTTACCGGCAGCGCTGGTTTGCGCGGGCTGTTTGACAATCCGGATTGTCGATTTGTTCGCGGGACCGCGACAACGCGCACCTGGAATCCGGCGGTGCGGTCATCGCTCGTCTCCGGAGTTCCGGCCGCTCGTTTCAAGCGCACCGGCATGACGACAATAAAAAATGCCGTGGCGTGCCTAGATCGTCTCGCCGCCGCCTTCGAGCACGGCGTACTGCACCATGTCGCTGACGCGCTGCCAGCCAGCGCCGTTGTAGCCGGCGAGCACGTTGATGCGCACGATCTGCACCAGCTTTCCGTCGAGCTTCTCGTTCGCGACGATGCCGCCGCGCGTGTAGACGACCGCCGCCACGCCGCAGGCGCGCGGATCTTTCGCCTCGGTGTTGATCGACTGCATCGCTTTTTCCGCCTTCGCGCCGCCCGCGCGCAGGCTGATGAAGTGCCGGGCCTCGTCCGGCGTATTGCAGATGACGCCGATGCCGACGGAAGGCTGGTCATCCTGCTGTTGCGACAGCCCGTTTGTTTGCGCGTGCGCAGCGCCGCCCAGGAGAATTGCCGCGGCCGCAGTCATTGCCGCAGCCATTATCGTCGAACGCATGATTGCCTCCGCTCGTGGACCCCGCGTCCCGGTTCATGGGGCAAACGCGGGGTGCGGCAGCCGGTTGCAGCCGCAGGAACCGGTCGCACGCGATTGTGAAGGCGGCAAAGGCGCGCTCCCCTTGCTCATGGCCGGCAAGGCCGCGAGCGGCACCGCTAAATGCCCATGAATTTTGTTGCCGAGGCGGGAACAGTGCCGATAAAGAGATGTCCGTTTTCGATTCGCGGGGCGCGGCTAAAAATGGCGCATGCGATGATCTCCTTTTCGATCCACTCCTTGCCGAACACCATGCAAAAACTTGTCCGCATTTTTCCGGTTGTGCTTCTCGCCGCCGCGCTCGGCGGCTGCGAAACCACGGGTTCCGGCCCGACCGCCTCGGCCGCGGCGGCACCCGAGCCGCCGATGACGCATACCAAGGCGGCGGAGATATGCTGGATGTCGACCGAAAAGGGTCACGCCGACATGGATCTCGACAAGCGCGTGGACGTGGTCGACAAGTGCATCGCCGAAAAGATGAATGGCGGAAAGGCGCCGCCCGCCACTGCCAGCGCAGCGCCGGCCGCCGGGAAAAAGAAACCCAAATCCTGAACGCACCGCCGCTGCGGCGATAAACCTCAGCCGCCCACCGTGCGCCGAGGCCTTCAGCCCGCTACCCTTGGCGGCATGAGAAACCGTCGCCCTTCTCACCGCCTGTCATTACGCGAGCGCATCGACGTGCTCTGCGCGCTGGTCGGCGTCTGGGGCAGCGCGATCCTGAAATATTTCGACGACGCCGAACACAGCGGCCTTGCCGACTATTCGGAGATCATCGAGGTCCTGGAGATCGCCGAAATATCGGAAGCGCTCGCGCTTCCGCTGTTGATGATCGGCCTCGCTGGATCGGGACGCGTGTTCTGGACCACGTGGCGCAGCCTGCCGTCGCAGAGCCGTCTCGCGCGCAGCGGCCTGCTGCCGCGCCGCTGACATTTCAGGATCGTGTTCTAGGCGTTCTTCGACAGGCGCGTGTAGCGGCGGCGGACCGCGGCGATCAACAACACGCCGGTAGCGCCGATGGCCGAGGCGAAATCGGCCTTGCGATTCTCGAGGCTGCCGAGCATGTCGGCATTGTCCGCAACGATCGGATCGGCCGCGACCATATCGCCGCCGATCCAGCCGAGCAGCGCAGCGCCGGCCCATGCCAGGATCGGCAGCCGCGTCAGCAGCAGCATCGTCAGGCTGGCGCCGGCGACGATCAGCGGCACGCTGATGGCGAGACCGAAGACCAGCAGAACCGTATCGCCGCCCGCGGCGCCGGCGACAGCGATGACGTTGTCGAGGCTCATGATGATGTCGGCGAGCGCGATTGTCTTGACCGCGCGCAGCAGACTTTCGTGGCTCTCGATTTTCGGGTCGCCGTGGCTGTCCGCTTCCGGCTTGAGCAGCGACACGGCGATCCACAACAGCGCGAGGCCACCGGCAAGCTTGACGTAAGGCAGCGCCATCAAGCTCGACACCACCAGCGAGAACGCGATGCGCATGCCGACCGCGACGGCGGCTCCCAGCGTCATGCCCCAGAGACGCTGCCGCGGCGGCAGGCTGCGGCAGGCAAGTGCGATGACCAGGGCGTTATCGCCCGACAGCAAAATATTGATCCAGATGAGCTCGAATACGCGCAGCCAGTAATGCGGCTGCAGATAGGTGGCGAGATCGGCCATCATGGGCTCCTGTTACCCCGTCAGCGCTAGCATCGCACCGGACCCTGCGCGATAGGCGCGTGCCGCGGCGAACCGCCGCGATCTTTCACAAGATGCCGTGATCGGCGGCCTATCCTCCCCTTGCAGCGGTCACTTGACCGTATCACCATTGGCTTCCCCGAATCTCAAGGAGGTCGCCATGGCTAAGGGTCAGATGAGGATTGCGAAGGAAAAGAAGAAACCGAAATCCGACAAGGACAAACCGAAGCAGATGTCGGCTTACAAGCTCTCCCAGCAAGGCGGCTCTTCGAGCGGAACCCCGTTCGGCGGCCAGTCCGGCAAGAAATCCTGACGTCGCGTCAGGGCCTCATTTCATCTTGCTGCCGGTGAGTTTATCGCCCGGCGGCAGCGTCGATGCCGCCTTCGCCATCTCGAGGCAGGTGAGCAGTTCGACATAGCTCGGCATGCCTCCGAGACCGGAAAGCCGAACACAGCGGCTTTTGTCGGTCGGCGTATAGTCGGCCCACTGTTGCTGAATCTTCACGCGGGCGTCGTTTTCATCGTGCTTGCAGGAGTCCGGCGTGCGGTTCGGCGCGACTGCCGATTGCGCCGCCGCGCGGCAACCTGGCTCGATGTTGAATTGCGGAACTTGCTCCGCTGCCAGGACAATGTGTGAACTGAGCAAGCCGACGGCCAAATGCAGGATCATGGGTGCGCTCCCGTGCCGGGACTGTTTCCAACGATACGCCGATCGGGATCGTGAGAGACCGGCGTCCGTTTGGAACAGTAACGCATCGGTCCCCAATTGATCGGGGTGTGGAACCAAAATTCCACAGCTTTGCCAAAGTTCCCTGTCATCTTCACAACATTCCTTTAACGGCATTGATCCAGTTTTGTAGCGGCACGAACGAGCGGCCGGTTGCGCTGCATGCGGGTAAACGACTTGAAACGGGGATCATGAATGGAGAACTGGACGTGCCGACACGCATGGTGGCTTGCGCTCGCCCTGTCCCTGCTGCCCGCCGCGAGCTTTGGGCAGGATAGCCATGCTTCCGCCGCGAGCGGTGCGGGCGCCACGCCGCAGGATACGGCCGCGGCAGACGCGGACAATTCGGAATTCTGGCGCAAGGTAAATCTCGATCCCGCGTTGCTGAGCACGCCGGCAAAGCCGCTGAAAGCGCGGCCGTCCTTGTTCGAAAGCAAGAGCCTGGACGTAAAGCGCAACGACAATCCGGATGGCACGGCGTCGATCTCGATCAACAAGCCGCTGCCGACGGCATGGGACACCAACGTCGGCAGCGATCTTGGATTCAGCGACACGACCCGCAGTTTCGATGTGACACGGCCGATGCCCGCCATCAACGATCAGCAGTCGCGCGCGGTCTGGGCAAACGTGGCGGTGCCAGACGTCGCGTCGATCAACACCCGCGTCGATTCCGGTCAGGACCAGGGCAAGCTCGGCACGTCAGTGCAGCGTTCGGTGCCGCTCGGCGAACGTTTCTCGGTGTCGGTGCAGGACACCTATTCGGTCACCGAAGCCTACGGCATTCCCGCCGTAACATCGCCCGTGCCGCTCGCATCCGCGCCGGTGGCGTCCACCCCCACCACGCCCGGCCTGCCGCAAGTCTGGGGCAACGACCGGCAGGTGAAGCTCAATGTCCTCCCTACCGGTACGACCCTCGGCGCCGGCTGGACCAACACGACCGGCGACCCGGTCACGCACAATACGTTCAGCGCAGAGCAGAAAGTTTATGGCGCGCTGCACGTGACGACGTCCGTCACCGATATCGGCCAGCCGAGCGCCAGCAAAAGCATAACCGCCGGCTTCAAGATGAACTGGTGATCGCGCGGGCGCCCGGCGTCCGCTTGGGGATGTTTTTCGGGTCGCCCGGACCTGCCATGATCCCGCCGTCAAGCTGACAAACTCGCACGTTGCAATCCGCTCGGACTGGGGAGCGTTGGCGCAACGATTTGCGCGTCAGTAGGAGTAAACCATGACGGCCATCAGACCCGACCGCGTCGGGAACGAGCAACCTGCTTCGGAAAAGATCAGCGAAACGGAGCGGGCGGTGACCGCATTCGAAGGTGAAATCCGCGAATTCGTCAGGCGTGACGTTGCGTTCCTGCGCCGGCCGCAAGTGGATGCCGCATCCGAAAGCGAACCGGCAGCCGAAAACGTCAATGCGTTGATCCGGCGCGTATCCGGCAGTTCGCTGGAAGAAATCGATCGCGTCATCCTCGAACTGCGTACGGTACGCGACATGCTGCGCACCGAGGGCGAGCGCGTCACCCGCGAGGTGGCCGGTTTTGCCAGCCTCAATCATGCCGCCGTCACATCGATGAAAATTATCGCCGACAGCCTGTCCCAGTGGCGGAACGCACCGCGTCCGATCACCGACGCCAGCTAAACGATTCAGCAAGAAGCCCCGCCGGCATCCATCCGGCGGGGCTCGATTTGCAAGTGCCGCCCCGTTTGGCGCCGGCTGCATAAAGGCGGTGGGTAAACCCGCCATGACTGTCGTTTTAGGCTGTGGATTGCCGGGATAGCGCCCCCCGCGCCGGTTACAACCGCCGATAGGCGCCTACCATGGTGTCCGCTCGAAAGCGGTCGGACGTCGCATGCCGCCGCTGAGCCTGGGACCGCCGCGACACCGACAAACGCACTCAGGTCGGGCATTCCTCCCACAAACTTAAGCCCCGCTCGCGCGGGGCCTTTTTGCCGTCAAATCGAATGTCGGGGGCGTTTAGTTCGCGATGGCTTTGCGCGGCAGCGGGTAATCCTCGCTCTCGTAAAGCTGGCGAATGCCGTTGCCGTCGAAGCGCTTCTCTTCCACTTCAAGATAGGCGCCGAGCAGAAGCTCCGGGGGCAATTCTTCCATCGCAAAACGGATTGCTTCAGCCGCAGTGGGAAATCGCTTGTAACCGATCGGACGCCGGCTTTTACGGCTCCGGCTCGGAAACAGCTCCGAGGGAGCGCGGTAATTGATCATCGACATAATGAGTAGCTCCTCGGCCCTTAATATGGGGCTGGATGCCATGAAAATCCAGCCGTGGCGGCAGGCATCTGCGCCGGAACCGCAGCACGGTAAATGGTCTGCCCGTCATAGCGTATGCGGCGGGCCATCGAGCAAAGGCAATTTGGCGCTAAGCGTCACGATTCGCTGCTCAGCTTCGGCCCGGGTGAGCGCTTCACTGAAGGCGTCCGGTTCGTAGGCCTCGATCGACAAGGCCTTCAGGCAAGTGACCTGTGCAGGCGTCATGGGCTCGCAGGTGTCCGCAACTCCACGCGGATCGCCAGCCATCGCTTTCGAAGCTGAATCAGACGGCATGCGAACTCAATGCCGCTGCCCGGGGAGTCGTTCCGCCTCAAGTGTGACTCAGACTCAACACCAGACGCGCGTTTCGACGTGCGGATTCAAGTTTCCGATGCGACGCGACTCCGACTGCGATAGAGCGGTTGAGGACCTGATTCGCGGGCTTTGAGAGGAAGAGAATGATTCTCGAGACGATTTTTGGGTTGTCTCTCGTCGTCAAAGCGTCCCTTCATACCAGTCCCTCCATCCATTCCAATCCCGATGTCTGGCCGCACGTGTCGGTCCAGCAGAAGGATGCGGCCCTGCTGCCGCTGGTGCAGAAGGCCACGCAATGCATCATCGGAAAGGTCATGGCCAATCCGCGGTTCACCGACCACATGCGCCCCGACGATATGAACGACCTGATCATCGACTCGATTCCCGGTTGCGCGGCGCTGGTGCGCGCGATGATCGACGCGCACGACAGAATGTACGGCTCGGGATCTGGCGAGGCATTCCTGCTGGGACCCTACCTCGATGTGCTGCCCGCGGCCGTGAAGCAAGTCCGGCTCAAGCCAGCCTCGCGCTAGCGCTCAACCGTCCGCTCGATAAAAAAATGGCTCCGATGCGGAGCCATTTTCTATCCCGTCACCGTTACGATCAATCGCAGCGCTGGGTCTTCCTGATTCTCACGCCGTTAGGACCACGCTCGCGCACGGTAACCGTTCGGCAAGCATGATGATGGTGGTGGTGGTGAACGCCTTCGCGCACCGTCACGCCATTCACGCCGACGCTAACACTATCCGCAAGCGCAAGCGCGGGCATAGCCATTACGCAGCCCGCCGCCGCGGCAATAAGGACGAGTTTCCGCATCAAAATCTCCTCTGAAAAAATGCGCTCCGTACGCACTTTTTCACAAACGCACTCACCCCATCTTTGTTCCGTTTTTTTCGAGCTAAGAAGCGCGCGCCTCAGCGAGCGCCGGGCGCAACGCAAGCGTAATCGGCAAGGTCAGCAGCACGATGCTCGCCACCACCATAAGCGCCATCGGCACGCCGACTGCGTCGCCGAGCACACCGTAGATCGCCGGCGATACCGCACCCGCGCCGATGGTGCCCGTATAAAAAATGCTGAAGGCGCGCGTGCGCCGCTCCGGCGCGACCAGATCTGGCACCGAGCCGTAAAGCACCGACGAGGTGCCGTTAAGCGCGATGCCGACGACCGGCAGTAACAGCAATGTCGCGTCCAGCGGCAACGGCAGCGTCGCGGCAATGCCGAGAGCGGTTATCGTCTCGGTCAGCCATACAGTCGCAACCGTGCCGATGCGCGCGCCGATGTACGCGCACACGAGTTTCCCCGCCGCGCCGCCTGCGAACACCAGCGTCAGCGAAAGACCGATCATCGGCAGGCTCGCGCCCTTTGCCGTCAACACGAACGGCAGGAAGGTCAGGAATGCCATGCGCGTGGCGCTGTCGAGCACGCCGACGGACAAAAGCAGCGGAAACGCCAGGGGAGATACATTTGCCTGACCGCGTGCTTGTTCCTTCTTGTGCGCGGCTGCCGGCGTTGCGGACTGACGCGGCGCCACGACAAAAATCACCGCCGCCGCCAGAAATCCAAAGCCGCCGAGCAGCGCAAGCGCTTCGCGCCACGGCAGCACCACAAGCAACAGCGATGCGGCCGCCGGCACGACCATCTTTCCGATGTCGCCGGCAAAATTGTAAGTACCAAGTGCGTTGCGCGACCGCGCACCCGCGAACGCGTGGGCGACCAGCGCCGAAGCCAGTGGATGCTGCGTGCTGGCGCCGAGTCCGCCAACGAACAATGCCGCCACCAGCAACGGGACACCGCTGCTCAGCCCGGTGAGACAATAGCCGAGCCCGGCGATCGCCGTGCCGAGCGCGAGCACCAGGGGCGTGCCCCACCGCTCCGCGACAAAGCCGG
>JBARCH010000062.1:0-17028 GCA_049793875.1 Pseudolabrys sp.
GCGGCGGCGCAAGCCGGCGCGCAGGTCACGCTCATCAGCGGGCCGGTGAACTTGCCCGATCCGCCGGGCGTTTCCGTCATCAAGGTCGAGACCGCGCAGGAGATGCTTGCCGCCGTCGAGCGCGCCCAGCCCGCGGACGCCGCGATTTTCGCCGCCGCCGTGGCCGACTGGCGCGTCGCCAATGCCGGCGAGCAGAAGATCAAGAAGAAGGCCAGACAGGCCACGCCGGAATTAACACTCATCGAAAACCCCGACATTCTCGCCACCGTCGCGAAACGAAAATCGCAGCGGCCTCCGCTTGTGATCGGCTTTGCCGCCGAGACAGAAAATGTCGTCGCCAATGCCAAGGCAAAGCTCGCCAACAAAGGCTGCGACTGGATTTTGGCGAACGACGTGTCGCCGCAAACCGGCATCATGGGCGGCGACCGCAACACGGTCACGCTCGTCACCGCTGCTGGGTCGGAAAGCTGGCCGGCGCAATCGAAAGACGGCGTCGCGCACATGCTGATCGACCGCATCGCAAAAGAGATCGCGGAAAAATAAGTGAAACGCTTTTATTGTCCGGGACACCGCGGAACGACCGGAGATAAATTGCAACCATGACCAGCATCAACGTCCGCATCACCCGCCTGCCGCACGGCGCCGATTTGCCGCTGCCCTCGTACCAAAGCGCGTACGCGGCGGGCATCGACCTCATGGCGGCCGTGCCAGCCGACGCACCCGTGACAATCGTGCCAGGCGGCCGCGCGCTGGTGCCAACCGGCATCGCGATCGCCTTGCCGCCGGGCACCGAGGGCCAGGTGCGACCGCGTTCGGGGCTCGCCGTGCGGCATGGGCTGACGGTGCTCAATGCGCCCGGCACCATCGACGCCGACTACCGTGGCGAAGTGCAGGTGCTGCTGGTCAACCTCGGCAGCGAATCGGTGTCGCTCGCGCGCGGCATGCGCATCGCGCAGCTCGTTGTCGCTCCTGTCGCCCATGCAAACTTGCATGAGGTGTCCGCGCTTGACGAAACTCCGCGTGGCGCAGGCGGTTTCGGCTCTACGGGCCAGTGAATTAGTCCAAAGGTTACAGACTGTCCGGCTGGACGAGGCGGTGGGCGTAGCCTATTACCGCTTTCGGACTTGTAGGATTTGCCATGCCGCTGCTGTCTCGCAGATGCACCCTCGCCATCGCCGCAGTGATCGATATCGCGATCAACGACAGCGGCAGACCGGTTTCAGCCAAGACCCTAGCCCGCCAGCACAAACTTCCTCCCCGGCACCTTGAGCCGGTCCTGCAGGCGCTCGTGCATGACGGAATCCTGCGCGGCATTCGCGGACCGCACGGTGGCTACGAACTGGCGCGCGGCGGCGGCGCCATCACCGCCGAGGACATCCTGCATGCCGCCAGCCGTGCGGCCGACGCCGACGAGGCGGAAGAGGAAACCCCCGCCTCCTACCTGATGAACGACGTGGTGCGGCCCGCGCTGACGGAAGCCGAGCAGGCATTCTCCGCCGCTCTTCGCCAGATCACGGTCGAAGACATGATGCGGCAGGCCGCGAGCCTGAAATAGCCTCGCGTTTCCGCGACCTTCCCCGACACGTTCATGGTCTGGACTCTTTCGGCGCGATTCCCGTTGGGGGTAAAGTCCTGCGATTCGCGGATGGTGCGGCGGACACCGTCCGAATCTTGGGGCATGCCTGAATGCCGGAGACGATCCGGACGGCGAACGAGAGGCTGCGTTCTCGCGCGGGGCAGAGTCTGGGCCTCGCCTGCGTCGTCGCAACCTTCTCCACGCTCACTGCCGTCCCGGCACAAGCCGAGGGCGCGCCTCCGCACGCGCTCGGCGGCGGTTCTCTCGCGGCGTTCGCCAGTCTCGGCCAGCAGGAAATCGTCGGCCTGACGTTGACGCTCGGCCTGCTGTGCTTTGCCGTGCTCACGGCCATCATTCTCGTGCGCACGCGCGCGCATGCTTCGCGCAACGCGGCCAAAGCCCATGACGAGGTGATCGCGCTGCGCGCCGACATCGACCGCTTCAAGGCGCTGCTGATGTCGGAGCCGCAAATTCTGGCGTCCTGGGCTGCCGCCGCCAGCGAGCCGGAAATCGTCGGCGACACCAGCCTGATCGCGCCCGGCATGCAGCCGCAACGCGTGCTCGCTTTCGGCACCTGGCTCGAGCCCGCCGCCGCGCAAAAGATGGACGAGGCGGTCGACATCCTGCGCGCGCAAGGCCGCGGCTTCGTGATGACGCTCGTCACCAATACGGGCCGTCCGATCGAAGCCGAGGGCCGCGCCGTCGGCGGACGCGCGGTGCTGCGGTTGCGCAATGTCAGCGGCATCAAGCGCGCGCACGCCGATCTTGCCGAGCGTTACGAGCGACTGCGTGGCGAAGCCGAGACGCTGCGCGCGCTGATCGACGCGCTGCCCTCGCCGGTGTGGGCACGCGACGACGCCGGCAATCTGACGTTCGCCAATCCGGCTTACGCGCATGCGGTGGAAGCCGCCGAACCGGGCGACGCGGTCGAACGTGGCGTCGAATTGTTTGGCCGTTCGACCCGCGATGAACTCGCGCGTGCCTATGCCGACGGCAAGATTTTTTCCGGCCGCGCGCGCGCGGTCGTCGCCGGACAACGCCGGCATTTTGACGTGGTGGATGCACCGGGCGGCGAAGGCAGCGCCGGCATCGCCATCGATGTCACCGAAATCGAAACCCTGCGCGCGCAGCTCGCGCACATGGCCGAGGCGCACCGGCGCGTGCTCGACCAACTCGCCACCGGCGTCGCCGTGTTCGCCGCCGACCGCAAGCTCGCCTTCTACAACACGGCGTTTCGCTCGCTCTGGGATCTCGATGCCGGCTTCCTCGATCAGGCCCCGGCCGATGGCGTCGTGCTCGACCGTTTGCGCGCCGAACGCAAGCTGCCCGAGGAGCAGAATTTCCGCGAGTGGAAGGCCCAACTGCACGAGGCCTATCGCGCGGTCGAAGCGCAGGAGCACCTGTGGCACTTGCCGGACGGGCGCACGGTGCGCGTCGTCACCACGCCGAATCCGGAAGGCGGCGTGACATATATCTTCCATGACGTCACCGAGCGCCTGGACATGGCGCGACGCTTCGAGGCACTCATCAAGGTGCAAAGCGAGACGCTCGATCATCTGGCCGAAGCGGTCACCGTGTTCGCCAGCGACGGCCGGGTACGCCTGTTCAACCCCGCTTTCGCGTCGATGTGGAAACTCGCGCCCGACGCGCTGACGCAGCGTCCGCATGTCGACGCCGTCACCGCGTGGTGCCAGGCGCTGCACGACGACAACGCGATCTGGCGCAGGCTGCGAACGGCCGTCACCGCGATCGACAACCGCGAGCCGACGATGGGCCGCATCGAGCGCCGCGACGGCGTGATGATCGACTGCACCACGATGCCGCTGCCCGACGGCGCCACGCTGGTAACGTTCCAGGACGTCACCGACACGATCAACATCGAGCGCGCACTACGCGAACGCAACGAGGCGCTCGAAACCGCCGACCATATCAAGGTGGATTTCGTCCACCACGTTTCCTACGAATTGCGCTCGCCGCTCACCAACATTGTCGGTTTCGCGCATTTCCTCGCCGATCCGGCATTCGGCGCGCTCAACGACAAGCAGCGCGAATATCTCGGCTACATCACCGTTTCCACGAACGCGCTGCTCGCTATCATCAACAACATTCTCGATCTCGCGACCATCGACGCCGGCGCCATGCCGCTCAACCTGGGCGACGTCGACATTCGCGCCGCGATGCAGGCCGCGGCGGAAGGCGTGCAGGACCGGCTGGTGAAGGAGAACATCACGCTCGACATTCGCGCCGTCTCCAACATCGGCAGTTTCACCGCGGACGAACGTCGCCTTCGGCAAATTCTGTTCAACCTGCTCGCCAACGCGATCGGCTTCTCGCCGCCGAACGAAACCGTCACGATGGCGGCCGAACGCCACGCGGACGCAATCGTCTTCTCCATCACCGACCGCGGCCCCGGCATTCCACCCGACAAGAAGCACCGCGTATTCGACTGGTTCGAAACCGATTCGCTTGGCTCGGAGCATCGCGGCGCCGGCCTCGGCCTCTCGCTGGTGCGCTCGTTCGTGGAATTGCACGGCGGCACAGTGACGATCGAATCGGCCGTGGGACAGGGCACAACCGTCACCTGCGTTTTTCCGCTCAAGCACGCCGCGCGGCGTTCGGCGGCCTAGGCGCAAAAAAGCCTCCGCGGCGGACCGCGGAGGCTTTGTCTTCAACAAACGACGCCGTGAACTAACGTCGATACGGCGGCGGCGCCTGCTCATAGCCGACGAACTCGCCGTTGACGCACGCGTCCTTGTTCATGCCGAGCAGCGCCTGGAATCCCCGACACGGCTGAACGGCCGCATCGAGCAGCGCCACAGTGCCGATACCGGCAACGCCGCCGACGGTAGCCGCGCCTGCCACCGTGGTCGGAAAGACCGCGCCGCCTACGGTCGGACCCCACCAGCCTTCGGAAAGGCCGAGGCCGACCGCCGTGCCGGCCACCGCGCCGGTGCCGACTTCCACGGCCGCAGCGCGGCTGTGACGGTGATGATAAGGCCCGGGCGCCGCTAAGGCCGGCGTGGCGACAGCAGCCGCCAAGGCAAGTGCAAGCATGGGAATAACTTTACGCATCGCGATGCTCCTTTGATTTTGGCTGCCCCGACACCATGGAAAATGCCTCGCGCGGCAGAGCGTTCCGCTTTTCGCTGGCAGAAGCGTCGTGCATGCAGGAATAGCGGCGATGATGTGATGCCTGTGCCGAACAGCGGCTCCGGCGCGGAGAAACGATGGCGTTAAAATGGCAGGCGGCGGCGCGCGCCAACGTGTGGCCTTTAAAACAGGGCCGCGCATCACCATATTGAATTTGTCATTTCAAGCAACGCGCATCGCACGCGTGAACTGGAGATTTGTCATGGACAAATTTGATTACAACGCACCCGCCGAATTGTTTCCCGCGCGCAATCGCAAGGTTACGAAGAGGTTCAATTATCGCCGTTTCGACAAGGCGGCAGAGGCCATTCGCTTCGCGGTCGAGGAGCTTCCCGAGCCGCAGTTGCTCGGCTCGTTCATCGAAATCGAGGAAAAGCGTCTCGGTCACGAGGATATTCGGGCGCTTTATGACAGCGAGAACTACCCGCTCAAGAAGCGTGTAAACTGAGCGTTTTCAGGCGCCGTCTATATTAGGTTAACGCGCCTTTTTGGGCGCGTTTGACGAAATTGGCCGATTCGCGTAGAGACTCCCGCGCAACCAGGTTTGCGGTTACTGCCTTGTTTCGCTGCCCCGAGATGGGCGCTCATCAAGTCACCCAAAAAACTCGGATGTTTCGATCGTTCAGGCGATGACCGTCTGAACATACAAACGCAAGCAGCGTTCATACAAGGAAGATAACTATGGCTACCGGTACTGTGAAGTTCTTCAATACTCAAAAGGGCTTCGGTTTCATCACGCCGAGCGACGGTTCGCGCGACGTGTTCGTGCACATCAGCGCGGTCGAGCGCGCGGGCATGAGCTCCCTCAACGAGGGCCAGCGCGTCAGCTACGAGATCGTGACCGAGCGCGGCAAGCAGGCGGCAGGCAATCTGCAGAACGCCTGACCTGATCTGATTTCGAAAAGCATCAGGACGCCCGGCCTCGCGCCGGGCGTTTTTTGTTTCGTTCCCTTTCACTGACGCGCCTGCGGTTGACGCGCCACCTCAACATCGGACAGGCATCCATGAGTCACAAATTCTCCGCCGGCCAGCAGGTGTATTTTTCGTCGGGATTTTCAAAATCCTCCTCGCAGAGCGTCTATAAAATCCTCAGCGTGTTGCCGATCGAAAACGACGACCGCCGGCGTTATCGGATCAAGAGCGCCACCGAAGCGCACGAGCGCATCGCGGAAGAAAACCAGCTTACCGTCGAATGACCCGGCCCGGAGAACGGCCGCCTTGTGGCTATTCGCGGCGTCCGATCGCGGCGAGAAATTTCGGCTGGAAGATGTTCAGGAATGCTTTTGAGGCCGGCGACAACGGCCTTTCGGTCAGCCGCAGGATGCCGATGCGGCGCTTGATCGCGGGGCGCAAAGGCCGCGCCACAACCGGATAATCGTTCGCCGCCGGCAGCGCAGCCGCCGGCACGATGGCGACGCCGAGATTGCTGGCGACAAAATCGAACAGCGAGCCGAACTGGTTGGTGACGATGCTGTGGTTGAGCGTAAGCCCCATCGCGCCAGCGGCGGTATCGATCGTGAGCCGCAGACCGGAATCGGTCGGCATTGAGATCATCGGATCGCCGGAAATATCCTTGAGCTTGATTGTCGCCTGCGCGCACAGCCGGTGACGCCGTGGCAACACGACGTAACACGGCTCGACCGCGATCGACTCCACGGTGATGTTCTCATGCGCACCCGCCGCGTTGCCGATGCCGAAATCGGCAAGGCCGCTGCGCACGTCTTCCTGCACCGCACTGGCAAGCCCCTCGCGGATATGGATGTACATTTTGGGATGCTGCTTGCGGAATTCGACCAGCGCGTCGGGCAGCACGTGATGCGAAATCGACATCAGGCTGGCGATGACAAGCTGGCCGCGCATTTCCCCGTCCAGCGTTCGTACCTTCTGGATCTGCTGCGACAGCTCACCGAGCAGGCGTTCCGCCGCCGGAATGAATTCGCGGCCGGCTTCCGTCAGTGAAACGCGACGGCTTGCGCGGGTGAACAGTTTCACGCCGAGGCGGGTTTCCACCTGCTGGACGATACGGCTGAGGCCCGGCTGCGACATGTGGAGCTGCGCCGCCGTTGCGACGAAGCTGCCGAAGCGCGCCAGCGTCACCACCGCGCGCAGGTGCCGGGCCGAAAGATCGACGTCGCCGCGCATGGCCACCATTATGCAAAATCCGCATCGATATTCGCTATCCATATCAAATTGACATTGATTGGCGCTGCCCGTCAAATGCCGGCCATGCCGACCGCAGCGGCCGCGACGCAACCCCAGATCCTCGACAACATCAGGGTTCTCGACCTGACGCGCTTCCTGTCGGGCCCGCAGGCCACGCTGTTTCTGGCGGCGATGGGCGCGGAGGTCATTCGCATCGATGAGCCGCAGGCCGGCGATCCCGCCGCCGCCGCGCCGCCCTTCGCCGGTCCCGAAGGCGTGTCGCTCGCCCGGCGCACGCCACAGGACATCGGCATCGCCTATCTCAAGCGTGCGCGCGCCAAGAAGGCGATCACGCTCAACCTGAAATCCGAGGAAGGGCGCGCGCTGTTCTTTCGCCTCGTCGAGCAGACCGATGTGCTGGTCGAGAATTTCCGCGCCGGCGTCACCGCCAGGCTCGGCATCGACTACGCGGCGCTGCAGGCGCGCAATCCGCGCCTGATCTATTGCTCCATCACCGGCTACGGATCGAGCGGGCCGGACAGCCATCTCAAGGCCTACGACCTGATGGTGCAGGCCGCGACCGGATTGATGAGCGTCACCGGCGACGCGGACGGCCAGCCGTGCAAGACCGGATCGCCGCTTTCCGACGGCATCGCCGGCACGTTCGCGCTGTCCGGAATTCTCGGCGCGCTCCTTCAGCGCGAGCGCACCGGCAAGGGCCAGTTCATCGACGTCTCGATGGCCGATTGCCTCATTTCGCTGATGTTCGATGAACCGCTCGATTGCTACGCGCAACTCGGCCTGCCGCATCGGCAGGGTAACCGGATCATGCGGTTTTCGCCGTTCAACAGCTACGCGGTGCGAGACGGCATGGTGGCGATCGGCGCGGCGACGCAAAAGGACTGGATCGCGCTGCTCGAGGTGATGGGCCGCAGCGACCTGCTCGCCAACGACCAGTACATGAGCACGAGCTGGCGCATCGCCAACAACGCCGCCATCGATGCCGTCGTGGCGCAATGGGCTGCGGGCTTCTCCCGCGCCGACGTGCTTGCGCTGCTCGAGGCGAAGGAAATTCCCTGCAGCGCGGTCCGCACTGTCGACGACGTCACGGCCTGGCCGCATTTGCGCGAACGCGGCATGCTGCAAACGCTCAAGCATCCGGACATGCCGCTGCCGGGCGGGCCGCTGGCGCCGGAATTTCCGCTGAAGTTCAGCGGCGCGCAGACGGGCTATTCCGCCCCTGCGGCGGCGCATGGCCAGCATAACAAGGAAATCTACCGCGACGTGATCGGACTGTCCGACGACGAGCTTGCACAACTCGCGAGCCGCGGGACGATCTGACTTCGCGGCGACAACAAGACGTGACGCATCAGTGGAGAGGACGATGGAACAGGACAGCGACGACACCGAAGTGAAAATGTATTCGGACTTCAAGAGTCCTTACGCCTACATCGCCTTCGATCCCGGCATGGCGCTGTCCGAACGCTTCAAGGTGAGCGTGCGCTGGATTCCCTTCCAGTTGCGGCTGAAAGGCAAAGGCGAGCGCAGCGTTTATTCGGAATACAAGGTCCGGTATTCCTACATGGACGCGCGTCGCCGCTCGAAGGACCGCAACCTGTGGATCCGCGGGCCGCTGAAAATCTACGACACCATGCCGGCTGCCGTCGGCGGGCTGTTCGCGGACAAGCAGGGCCGCTTCCTCGATTACGGGCGCGCGGCGTTCAAGAAATTCTTCCTGCGCGAATTCGAGGCCGATCAGCCGGAAGCGGTCGCGCAGCTTCTGGACAGCATCGGCCTTTCAGGAAAGGACTACGGCGATTACCTGCAAGGCGAAGGACGCGAAGCCTACGAGCGCTGTCAGCAGGAAGCAGCCGCCGATCATGTGTTCGGCGTGCCGTTCTTTATTTTCCGCGGCGAGCCGTTCTGGGGTCATGACCGCATCGAGCTTCTCGAGCAGCGCCTGACGGAAGCCGGACTCGCGACGAAAGCGGCATCGGCCGCGTGACATCATGATCGATCTCTATTTCTGGACCACGCCCAACGGCTACAAGGTCACGATCCTGCTCGAAGAGCTGGGACTGCCGTACACCGTCATCCCGGTCCACATCGGCAAGGGCGAGCAGTTCGCGCCGGAATTCCTCAAGATCAGCCCCAACAACAAGATCCCCGCACTGGTCGATCACGACGGCCCGGGCGGAAAGCCGATCGCGATCTTCGAATCCGGCGCGATCATGATGTATCTCGCCGAAAAGAGCGGCTGGCGTTTCATGCCGGCCGACATGCGGCAACGCTACGACGTCGTGCAGTGGCTGATGTTCCAGATGGGCAGCGTCGGCCCGATGCTCGGCCAGGCGCATCACTTCCGCCGCTACGCGCCCGAGCAGATTCCTTACGCGGTCGAGCGCTACACCAATGAAGCGCGCCGCATCTATGGCGTCATCGACAAGCGGCTTGGCGAAGCGCCTTACCTGGCCGGCGATTATTCGATTGCCGACATGGCGACCTATCCGTGGCTGCGGCCGTACAAGTGGCAGGGCCAGAACCTCGACGACTTTCCGAACCTGAGCCGCTGGTACGGAGACGTGCGCGCGCGGCCCGCCGTGCAGCGCGGCTTGGCCGTGCTGAAAGAACGGCTGGAACGAAACAAGGAAAAGCCCGCCGGCGCCGCGTGGGACGCGATGTTCGGCAAGCAGCAATACGAAAAACATTAGCGGAAGAACCCATGAAACCGAACATGCCCATGCTCACCGGGTACCGCGTGCTCGACGTCACGCAATTCGTTGCCGGGCCGACCTGCACGCGGATCATGGCCGAGATGGGCGCCGAGGTGATCAAGGTCGAGCTGGCACCGTTCGGCGACCGCGGCCGCGCCGCCGGCGACAGACCGCGCGATCCGAAATTCAAGAACGGGTCGCAAAGCACCTACAACTTCCAGCACAACCACTCGAAGAAAAGTCTCGCGCTCGACCTCAAGCAGCCGCGCGCACGCGAACTGGTCAAGGCGCTGGTCGCCAAGGCCGACGTGGTGGTCGAGAACTTCGCGCCCGGCGTGATGAAGCGCATGGGACTCGACTACGACGCGCTGAAAGCGATCAATCCGCGCATCATCATGTGCTCGATCTCGCTCGCCGGGCAAACGGGGCCGCTCAGCGACAAGCCGGGATTCGATTACATGGGCGCGGCATACGCAGGCGTGACCGGCCTTGCCGGCGAGACCGATCGCGGACCGGCGCAATTCGTGACTGCCATCGGCGACGCTTCGACCGGCGTGATGGCGGCGATGTCGATCGGCTTCGCGCTGCTGCATCGCGAGCGCACCGGCGAGGGGCAATACATCGAGTGCTCGCTGGTCGACACTTATTTCAACATGCACGAAGTCAACGTGCCGAAGTCCACATTGCGGGGCGCATCGTTCGCACCGCGGCGTGCCGGCTCGCTGCATCCGGACGGTGGGCCGACCGGCGTCTTCCGATACAAAGGCGAGGAATTCATCGCCATCATGGTGATGCCGCATCAATGGAAGCAGATGGTCGCCGCCATGAACAAACCGGCGCTGGCGGATGATCCGCGCTTTGCCACGCCGCGTGACCGGCGCGACAACAACGAAGCGCTGAAAGTTGTCATCGAGGAATGGTTGCGGACGTTTCCGAGTCGCGATGCCGCCATTGCGGCGCTGGAAGCCGCGCGCATTCCGTGCGCGCCGGTGCTTACGCTGCACGAAGCCATCGCGCATCCGCATTTGCGCGAACGCGGGACCGTGCGGCACGTGAAAGACCGCCTGATCGGCGAATTCGACATCCCGGGCATGCCGGCGAAATTCTCCGCATGGCCGGACCGCACCGATCTCCACGCCGACCTGCTGGGCGAGCACAACGAGCAGGTGCTGCGCGACCTGCTCTCGGTATCGGACGAGGAAATCGCCGCGCTTTATGACGACAAGGTGCTGGTGCGCGACACGCTGCTGGATAGCGGCAAAGCGCCGGCCGCCTGAAAGGCGCGCTTTTCCCCCGGAAACGAGGGCAAATCTGGCAAATTACCGCCTGCCGCGCCTATAAGGGCGCGGTTTTGAGGCGGGTGATTCGATGTTTCCCACGACGTCCGGCGGATCGGGCTTCACGGTATCGCTCGCCGACGAGCAGGCGACGCACCGGCTGATGGTCGACGTCGCCGCGCTGGTCGAGCCCGGCGACCTCATCACGCTCTCCGGCGATCTCGGCGCCGGCAAGACCACGTTCGCGCGCGCGCTCATTCGCCATCTCGCCGGCGACGAGACGATCGAAGTGCCGAGCCCGAGCTTCACGCTGATGCAGGCCTACGAATTGCCGCGCTGCGCGGTCATTCACGCCGACCTTTATCGACTGTCAGGCCCCTCGGAGCTTGCCGAACTCGGCTTCGACGACATGCCGGAGCGCGCGCTGATACTGCTGGAATGGCCGGACCGCGCCGCCGGATTTCTGCCCGCCGACCGCCTCGATATCGCGTTCACATTGTCGCCGCAGCACGGCGAGACGTTCCGCAACGCGCGCATCACCGGCTACGGCAAGATGGCGGCGCGCGCCGAACGCATCGCACGGCTGCGCAACTTCATCGACACGTCCGGCTTCGGCGAAGCCTCCCGCGCTCACATCCAGGGCGATGCCTCGACGCGTTCCTACGAACGACTGCTGCTCGACGGCCAGAGTTACATCCTGATGAATTCGCCGCGCCGCCCGGATGGGCCGCCAGTACGCGACGGCAAGCCGTACAGCGCCATCGCGCACTTGGCCGAAGACGTCACGCCGTTCGTCGCCATGGCGAATGCGTTGCGCGAGCACGGATTTTCCGCGCCCGCCGTCATCCATTCCGACCGTGACGCCGGTCTGCTCATTCTCGAGGATCTCGGCACCGAACTGTTCATCGACGGCGAGCCCCCAGCGCCGATCGAAGAACGCTACGAAGCCGCTGTCGATTTCCTGGTCGCACTGCACGGCGACACGCTTGGCCCCGTAATTCCCGTCACGGCCAATCTCGACTACACGCTGCCGCGCTACGACATGGACGCGCTGCTCATCGAGGTCGAATTGCTCGCCGACTGGTATCTGCCGCTGCTCGGCACCAGCGTGACGCCGGGCAAGCGCGACCTTTACATCGCCCTATGGCGCGATGCGCTGCTGCCCGCCGTCGAGAGCGCGCAGACCTGGGTGCTGCGCGATTTCCATTCCCCAAACCTGATGTGGCTGTCCGACCGGCGCGACACCGCGCGCGTCGGCCTGCTCGACTTCCAGGACGCGCTGATGGGCCACCCGGCTTACGATCTCGCATCGCTCCTGCAGGATGCGCGCGTCGACGTGCCGGAGATGATGGAGATTTCGCTGCTGTCGCGTTACACGCGCGCACGTCTTGCCGCCAACCCCACGTTCGACGCGCCTGCCTTCGCGCGCGTCTATTCGACGCTGGCCGCGCAGCGCGCTTCGAAAATCCTCGGCATCTTCGCGCGCCTCGACCGCCGCGACGGCAAGCCGCAATATTTGCGTCATCTTCCGCGCGTAGGCGCTTACCTGCAACGCGCGCTCGCGCATCCCGCGCTCGGCCCGCTCAATGCCTGGTACAGCGCCAACGTCCCGGCGCTGAAGACGATCTGACATGACCTACCCAACGAGCAAGCCCGTTCCCCGCACCGCCATGGTGCTCGCCGCCGGCCTCGGCACGCGCATGCGCCCGCTGACCGCGCGCAAGCCGAAGCCGCTGGTTGAGGTCGCCGGCAAGGCGCTGCTCGATCACGTGCTCGACCGTCTCGAAGACGCCGGCGTCGAAACCGCCGTGGTGAACGTGCATTACCTTGCGGAGATGATCGCGCATCATCTCTCGACGCGCGCGAAGCCTCATATCGAACTCTCCGACGAGCGCGGCCTGTTGCTCGGCACCGGGGGCGGCGTCGTGAAGGCGCTGCCTTTGCTCGGTGACGCGCCATTCTTCCATTTGAACTCCGACACGGTCTGGATCGAAGGCCCACGCCCGAACCTCATCCGGCTCGCCGAGGCCTTCGACGCGCAAACGATGGACGGCCTGCTCCTGCTCGCGCCCACCACCAGCATCGGCTACGACGGCTTCGGCGACTACGCCATGTCGCCGGACGGCCTCCTGCGCCGCCGCGACGAGCGCGAGGTGGCGCCGTTCGTCTATGCCGGGGCGGCGATTTTGGCGCCCGCGCTGTTTGCCGGCGCGCCCGGCGGCGACTTTTCGCTTACCGCCCTATTCGACCGCGCCGAGCGGGCCGGCCGCCTGCACGGCCTGCGCCTCGACGGCCTGTGGATGCACGTCGGCACCCCCGATGCCATCGGCGCGGCGGAAGCCGCGATCCGCGCCAGCGCGCGATAATTCCCCATAACGACAGAAAATGAAGACGCGCTGCAAAGGCGTGTATGATTCCTATATGCCGCCCGTGACTCCCCACGTCTTCAACATCCCCGCCTCCGCACCGTTCCTGCCGGTGCTGATCGACGCGCTCGTCAACAACAGGCTTGGCCTCGACTTTCCGAATTCCGGCGATCCCAAGTCCTGCGGTCCAAAGTCCTGCGCTCCAAAGTCCTGCGATCCATTAGCGCTGGCGCAGGCCACGCTCTACCTGCCGACGCGGCGCGCCTGCCGGCTGGCCCGCGACATCTTCCTCGACACATACAAAAACGACGCGGCGATCCTGCCGCGCATCGTCCCACTGGGCCACGTCGATGAAGACGAAATCGGCTTCGCCCACCTCACCGCCAGCGACGCCGCCGGTCTCGACGTCGAAGACGCGCTCGGCGGTTTCCATCGCAATATCGCGCTCGCCGGATTGATCCTGAAATGGGCGACGTCGCAAGGCATGCGCGCCGAAGGCGGCGCGCCGCTTGTCGCCAACAGCCCTGCCGCCGCCTTCAGGCTCGCCGGCGATCTCGCGCACCTGATGGACGACATGGCGACCCGGCAGGTGCCGTGGGACAAGCTCGATGACCTGGTGCCGACCGACCTCGACGAATACTGGCAGAAGACGCTCGGCTTCCTGAAGATTGCACGCGAGGCATGGCCGCAATTTCTTGCCGAAAATAATCTGCTCGAACCGTCCGTGCGGCAGAACAGGCTGATCGCCGCCGAGGCCGAACGCCTGAAACAATCCGGGGCGCCGGCGATTGCCGCCGGTTCGACCGGCTCGATTCCGGCGACCGCCGCCCTGCTCGAAACCATCGCCACGCTGCCGAAAGGCGCCGTCGTGCTGCCGGGTCTCGATACCGATCTCGACGAGGAAACCTGGCGTGCGCTTGGCGATGAGGACGCCGCGCCCAGTCATCCGCAATTCGCCATGCAGGCTTTGCTCCGGCGTTTCGGCATCGCGCGCGCGGCCGTGCAGACGCTCGGCGTTGCGCGCGGCCGTGAACTGCTGGTGTCCGAGGCTATGCGGCCGGCCGAACAGACCGACCGCTGGGCGGCACGGCTTGCCGAGATCGCCCCGCACATCGACACCGCGATGAAGGACGTCGCCGTAATCGAAGCCGCCAATGCCGAGGAGGAAGCGCTCGCCATCGCGGTCGCGTTGCGCGAAGCCGTCGAGGACAAGGACAAGACAGCAGCGCTGATCACGCCAGACCGCACGCTCGCGCGCCGCGTGCTCGCTGCGCTGGCGCGCTGGAATATCGAGGCCGACGATTCCGCGGGTGAGGATCTTGCCGACACGCCGGCGGGCGTGTTCGCGCGGCTGGTGGCGGCAACGGCGCTCGCCGGTCTGCCGCCGGTATCGCTGCTCGCGATGCTCAAGCACCGGCTATGCAGGCTCGATCCGGCAGCAGTCACCGCGCTGGAACGCGCGGTGCTGCGCGGCCCGCGCCCGAAGGCCGGCACTGCCGGACTGGCGCATGCCCTCAGGGCTTTTCGCGATACGCGCGCGAGCCTGTATCGCAGCGATCCACGCAAAAAGCTGACCGAGGCGGATATCGACAGAGCGGAAGCGCTGGTGGCATCGCTGGCGCAGGCGCTCGCGCCGCTCGAGACGATGAAATCCGGCAAGCAAAGCTTGTCGTCGATCGCACAAAAGCACCGCGATGCAATCGCCGCGCTGGCTGGCGAGCAGGAAATTCTTGCGGCGATTTTCAACGACATTATCCCGCATGGGGCGCTTGCGGTTGCGCGCGCTGACTATGCCGAATTGTTTCACGCCGCCCTTACCGGCCAGCCGGTGCGCAAGCCGCCGGGCGAGGCGCGCGTGCGCATTCTCGGCACGCTGGAATCGCGCCTGCAACACGTGGATCGCGCGGTGCTCGGCGGGCTTGCCGAGGGCATCTGGCCGCCGGAAGCCCGCACCGACCCGTGGCTGAGCCGGCCGATGCGCCAGCAGCTCGGCCTCGATCTGCCGGAACGGCGGATCGGTTTGTCGGCGCACGATTTCGCGCAGGCGCTCGGCGCAAAGGAAGTCATTCTCAGCCGCGCCGCCAAGGTGGCGGGAGCGCCGACCGTCCCTTCACGATTCGTGCAGCGGCTTGCCGCCGTCGCCGGGAAAGCGCGATGGGAAGTCGCCCTGGAGAGCGGCGAAAAATATGTCGGCTACGCGCGCGCGCTGGACGAAGACGGCAAGCCTGAACGCATCAAGGCGCCGGCGCCAACGCCGCCGCTCGATGCGCGGCCGAAGCAGCTCAGCGTCACCGATATCGAAAACTGGCTGCGCGATCCCTACACGATCTATGCCAAGCACGTGCTGCGACTTTATCCGCTGGATGAAATCGATACCCCGCCGGGCGCATCCGATCGCGGCACCATCATCCACGACGCCATCGGCAGTTTCGCGAGGACGTTTCCCGACAGGTTGCCGGATGACGCCCTGGCGCAGTTGGAGAGCCTTGGCAGGAAACGCTTCGCAGAGTTGGAAGATTTTCCGGACGCAAAGGCATTCTGGCTGCCGCGTTTCCTGCGCATCGCGCACTGGCTGATCGAAACATTCGAGCCGGGACGGCGCGCTGCCGCCAAGACGCTGCATGTCGAAATCGACGGCAGGCTTTCCATTCCGCTCGGTGCCGGCAGCTTCACGCTCACCGCGCGCGCCGACCGCATCGAGCAACTGGCCGACGGAAGCTTCGCGATCATCGATTACAAGACCGGGAAACCGCCGACCGATCCGCAGGTGCAAAGCGGCCTGTCTCCGCAACTCACGCTGGAAGCGGCCATGTTGCGCGGCGGCGCCTTCGGCGAGATCGCAAAAGGCGCCAGCGTTTCACAACTCGTCTACGTCGCATTGCGCGGCGGCGAACCTGCCGGCAAAGATAACGTCGTCAAGTTCAAGGACAGCGACCCCGACGCGCAGGCCGACAACGCCCTGAAGCGGCTGACGGGTGTCGCCGCGAAATTTGCCGAGCTTGAGACCGCCTATCGCCCGCTCGCGCATCCGATGTGGAAAACCCACTACGGCGACTACGACCATCTCGCGCGCGTGAAGGAATGGTCGCTCACCGGCGGCGCGGCGGAGAACGGCGAATGAGCACGCGCATTATCTCCGAAGCGGTGCTGGAGCGTCAGCGGCAAGCCTCCGACCCGGCCGTGTCGGCGTGGGTTTCGGCCAATGCCGGTTCCGGCAAGACGCACGTTCTGGCCCAGCGCGTGATTCGCCTGCTGCTCTCCGGCGTCGATCCGGCGCGCATCCTCTGCATCACGTTCACCAAGGCCGCCGCCGGCAACATGGCGAACCGCGTGTTCGACGAATTGCGCGGATGGACCGCGCTCGACGACACCGCGCTTGCCGCCGCCATGAAGAATGTCGGTGCGCGCGACACCGGCGACAAAATGCGCGCCCGTGCCCGCAAGCTGTTCGCGCTGGCGCTTGAGACGCCGGGCGGCCTCAAGGTGCAGACCATCCATGCCTTCTGCACGCATATTCTGCATCTCTTTCCGTTCGAGGCGAATGTCGCGGCGCGCTTCTCGGTGCTGGACGAGGCGCAGGAAGCGCAGTTGCTCGACAGGATGACGAACGAGGTTCTGCTCGAGGCCGCGGCCGATCCGCAGAGCGACGCCGGGCGCGCGTTGCAATACGCGATCGGCGCGGTCGCGGACGGTACGTTTCGCGAGTTGATCGCCGAGGCCGTCGGCGAGCGCGACGCGGTTGGAGCCTGGCTCGAATCCGCAGGCGGCATCGGCGGCGCTGCGGCGCAGTTGTCGCGCGCGCT
>JBARCH010000063.1:0-7139 GCA_049793875.1 Pseudolabrys sp.
GATCGCGGCCTTGAGCTGCGGGATCGAGGCGGAGATGTTGGGCAGCTTCATGATGTTGGCGTCGGGCTTCAACGTGAGCTCGCCGAGTTCGGTGAGTTCGTCGTTGATCCGCTGCGCAGGGGTGAGCTTCTCGGGGAAAACGGCGAGGATGCGGCCGGCGAGCGAGATATCCTTCAGCGTCACGGACACGCCCG
This sequence comes from Pseudolabrys sp., assembly GCA_049793875.1. Taxonomy (GTDB): domain Bacteria; phylum Pseudomonadota; class Alphaproteobacteria; order Rhizobiales; family Xanthobacteraceae; genus Pseudolabrys. The sequence continues at coordinate 195 of JBARCH010000063.1, forward strand.
CCGCGCCCACGAAGGCTTTGACGATCGGCAGCAGGGAATGGGTCGCGAGCGCCGGAGCTTCATCGACCTTTGTCCACATAATTTCGAGATTTGGCATGGTTGGAATCCTACTGGCGGGAGTTCGCGCCCTATAGCACCCGCGCGCGGGGCGTTAAAGTCCACCTTTGGCGACCTTTGGCCTCGTGTTTGCACGCGCTATACCGGCCCTGTGGAGGACGTGATGCCGGGCTCTGGCACCGACAAGACCAAGCGCTGGATCGAGACGCCCGCGCCGGTGGTGGTGCTGGTCGAGCCCCAGCTCGGCGAGAACATCGGCGCCGCGGCGCGCGCCATGGCCAATTTCGGGCTGGGCCGCCTGCGGCTGGTGAAGCCCGTGCAGGGCTGGCCGAACGACAAGGCGCATATGATGGCGGCCGGCGCTGACCGCATCCTCGACAACGCCACGCTCTACGACACGCTCCAGGCCGCGATCGGCGACTGCACTTTCGTGCTGGCCGCGACCGCGCGCAACCACGACCAGGCCAAGGAAGTGGTCGGCGCGGCGGCGGCGGCGGCGCTGCTGGCGCCGAAAGTCGCGGCCGGTGAAACCGTCGCGCTGGTGTTCGGGCGCGAGCGCAACGGGCTGGAGAACCACGAGGTGGGGCTTGCCGACCGCATTCTGACACTGCCGGTCAATCCTGCTTTCGCTTCGCTCAATCTTGCGCAGGCGGTGCTGGTCGTCGCTTACGAGTGGTTCAAGCTTGCAGCCGGTGGCGGGCTGCCGTTCGCGATGCCGCAGCGATCGCCGCAGGCGCCGAAGCAGCAGCTCGATGCCTTCTTCGCCGATCTCGATCGCGAGCTTGATGCCATCGAGTTTTATCGGCCGCACGAGAAGCGCGGCGTGATGAGCGTCAACCTGCGCAATATTTTCACGCGCATGACGCCATCGGAGCAGGACATCCGCACGCTGCACGGAATCTTCATGGGCATCGCGCAGGGACGCAAGGGTTCGGCGCGCGGCGGTGTGCTCGATGGCGCGCAGGCGGAGATGCTGCGCTCGCTTGTCGCCGAGCAGAGCAACGGAGCGCAGCGTCCACGCACGCCGGTGCGCGGGCTCGCGCGCCTGTTGCGGCGCAACCCGACCGAAGCCGAACGGACGTTGTGGGAGGCGCTGGTCAACGACCGGCGTTTCGCCGGGCGCGGCTTCAAGCGGCAGACGCCGATCGGTCCGCACGTCGTCGATTTCGTCTCGTTTCCGCTCAAATGCGTGATCGATCTCGTGCCGGCGGCGGAAGACGAGACGGTATTCCAGGCGCGCGACAACAAACGGATCTGGCTCGAACAGCGCGGCTACAAAGTGATCATGATTACGGTTGCCGCCGTCGAGGCCAATGTCGCGAAGGTGCTGGATAGTCTGGCTGGAGCACTCGATTAGGCGCCATTGCGGCTCGCTCGCCGCGCTCGGGCCCCGGCGCGACGGGTTATTTTTTCAACACCTTCATCTGCTCGGCGATCCCTGCGCGCAGGAAACCGAGATCGCTGCCGACCGCGAGGAAACGAAAGCCGCGTTTGGCGGTCGCGAGGGCGCGCTCGGCATTGGCGCAATAAAGCCCCGCGAGCTTGCCCGCTTTGGCGGCGGCGGCGACGATTTTGTCGAGCGCGGCCTCGACCTCGCGCGAATGCGGATCGAGCACGGTGCCGGACGTCAATCCGATCGACAAATCCGAAGGCCCGACGAACAGCATGTCGATGCCGGGCGTTCCGGCAATCGCGTCGAGATTGTCCATCGCGGTGACGGTTTCGACCATTGCCATGGTGACGGTCAGATCATTGGCTTCGCGCAGGTAGACCTTCTGGTCGGCGATGCCGGCGAGCATGGTGGCGCGGTTCGGGCCCCAACTGCGCTCGCCGAGCGGCGGATATTTCGCAGCGGCGACGAAGGCGCGCGCATCTTCTGGCGTGTTGATCATCGGCGCGATGACGGCTTCGGCGCCGAAATCGAGCGCGCGGCTCGCCGCGGCAAATTGCCCGAGCGGAATCCGCACGATCGGTGCCGCGCCGGCCTGACGAATGGCGGCGATGCCGGCCGCCGTTGCGGCCGTGTCCCACATCCCGTGCTGCTGGTCGATGTTGACGGCGGAAAAGCCGCCGCGTGCGATCACTTCGGCGACGATCGGTGCTGGCAAGGCGCACCAGCCGGAGAAGACCGTCTCACCAGCGCGAAGGCGCGGCGCGAGCGTGAAGCCGGGTGCCGCCATCACGGAGTTATCCACTTGCCTTGATCTGCGCGACGGCCTGGGCCATCAGCTCGTCCATCGCGGTGCGGATTTCCTCATCGCTCGCGGCCACCTTTTTGGCGTCGAAGTCCTGGCGAATCTTGCGGAAAACGTCGTGGTCGCCGGTCTCTTCGAAGTCCGACATGATGACTTCTTTCGCGTAGGTATCCACGTCCAGGCCGGTCAGGCCCAGTTTACCTGCAGCCCATTGGCCCAAAAGCTTATTCCGGCGCGCCGACGCCTTGAAACGCAATTCCTCGTCGTGCGCGAACTTCTTTTCGAAGCCTTCCTCGCGTTTGTCGAATGTTGTCATGCCGCCCCTCGCGGTTTGCGATCGAACAGATCGCGGGTGCATAAAAGCCTCTGCGCCTTGCATATAGGCCACATAGGGTCCAGGCAACGTCATGCCGATTCGAATTGGCTAAAATGTGAAGTGGAAAACGGCGTCGACACGTGATTGTGCTGCCCAACCTGATCGGCTAGGTTCACGGCCTGCTGGACGTTTTGGCGCGAGAGTTCTGTCTGGCGACCGCCGCGGATCTGATAAATCTCTTTCACAGGAGCCACGGCAATTCCATGGATTTTCAAAAACCTCGGTACACGCCCATGAGCCGCCGTCGCCGCATTTACGAAGGCAAGGCGAAAACCCTCTATGAAGGCCCGGAGCCTGGAACGCTGATTCAGCATTTCAAGGACGATGCGACCGCCTTCAATGCCAAGAAACACGAGATAATTGAGGGCAAGGGCGTCCTCAACAACCGGATTTCCGAGTACGTTTTCCAGCACCTGAACGACATCGGAGTTCCGACCCATTTCATCCGCCGGCTCAACATGCGCGAGCAGTTGATCCGTGAAGTGGAAATCATCCCGCTCGAAGTCGTGGTGCGCAATGTCGCCGCCGGTTCGCTGGCGACCCGCCTCGGCATCGAGGAAGGCACGCAACTGCCGCGCTCGATCATCGAGTTCTATTACAAGAACGACAAGCTTGCTGACCCGATGGTGTCGGAAGAGCACATCACCGCCTTCGGCTGGGCCGCCCCGCAGGAAATCGACGACATCATGGCGCTGGCGATCCGCGTCAATGATTTCCTCTCCGGGCTCTTCCTCGGCGTTGGCATCCGTCTGGTCGACTTCAAGATGGAAACCGGCCGGCTTTGGGAAAACGACGTCATGCGCATCGTGGTCGCGGACGAAATTTCGCCCGATAGCTGCCGCCTCTGGGACATCAAGACCAACGACAAGCTCGACAAGGACCGGTTCCGCCAGGACCTCGGCGGCCTGCTCGAGGCCTATACCGAAGTCGCCAAGCGCCTTGGCATCATGAATGAGGGCGAGCCGCCGCGCGGTGCCGGCCCGGTGCTGGTGAAAAGCTGATTGGGCCGTCTCGCCCCGCTGTTTTTGCATGTGAATGAAACGAAGGCCGGCCTTGTGCCGGCCTTCGGCGTCTCTAGGTTAGCCCGGTGGTGGCTGGGTCTGTCCGGCTGCCGCAAAAATAGGCGTACAGGCCGGCCTTTTCCGGTTCCACGCTCCGACTCATGCCATAAGGCCCGGAAATGAAAGCCCGCGTCACCGTTACGCTGAAAACCGGCATTCTCGACCCGCAAGGCAAGGCGATCGAGGGCGCGCTGCGCTCGCTTGGCGTCGCCGGCGTCGCCAGCGTGCGTCAGGGCAAGGTGTTCGACATCGAGATCGACGGTGGCGACCGTGCGCAGGCCGAGGCGGCGCTCAAGCAGGCTGCCGACAGGTTGCTCGCCAACACGGTGATTGAGAATTACCGGGTGGAAGTGCTCGGATGAAGTCGGCCGTCCTCGTCTTTCCGGGCATCAATCGCGAGCGCGACATGGCGCGCACGCTGAAACTCGTCTCGGGCAGCGAACCGGCGATGGTCTGGCACGCCGAGAGCACGCTGCCGGCGGGTACCGACCTTGTGGTTATCCCCGGCGGGTTTTCCTACGGCGACTATCTGCGTTGCGGCGCCATTGCGGCGCGCGCGCCGGTGATGAATGCGGTTCGCGATTTTGCCGCCAAAGGCGGGCTGGTGCTGGCGGTCTGTAACGGATTCCAGATCGCGTGCGAGGCCGGGCTTTTGCCCGGTGTGCTGATGCGCAATGCCCAGCTCAAATTCATCTGCCGCGATATTTTCCTCAAGGTCGAGCGTTCCGACACGCCGTTCACGCGCGGCTACAACGCGGGACAAGTGATCCGCGTGCCGACCGCGCACGGCGAGGGCAATTACACGGCGGACAGTGAAACGATCGCGCGGCTCGAAGGCGAGGGGCGGGTGATCTTCCGCTACGTCGCGCCGGACGGCACGCGCAATCCGGATTTCAATTTCAACGGCTCGAGCAATGCCATCGCAGGCATCGTGAATGAACAGGGCAATGTGCTCGGCATGATGCCGCATCCGGAAAATCACGTGGAAAGCGTCATCGGCGTCACCGATGGTCGCGGCCTGTTCGCGGGATTGACGGAGGCGCTCGCCCGCGCAGCGTGAGCTTGACCAAGGTCGTGATCAGCAACCAACAGAAAATCACCGCCGAACTCGTCGCCGAGCACGGCCTCAAGCCCGATGAGTACCAGCGCATGCTGGATCTCATCGGCCGCGAGCCGTCGCTCACCGAGCTCGGCATTTTCTCGGCGATGTGGAACGAGCACTGCTCGTACAAGTCGTCGAAGGTCCATCTGCGCACGCTGCCGACCAAGGGTCCGCATGTGATCCAGGGGCCGGGCGAGAATGCCGGCGTCATCGACATCGGCGACGGGCTCGCGGTCGTGTTCAAGATGGAGAGCCACAACCATCCGAGCTACATCGAGCCCTACCAGGGGGCGGCGACCGGCGTCGGCGGCATCTTGCGCGACGTGTTCACGATGGGCGCGCGTCCGATTGCGTGCCTCAATGCGCTGTCGTTCGGCGATCCGACGCATCCCAGGACGCGGCATCTCGTTTCCGGCGTTGTGGCCGGCGTCGGCGGCTACGGCAACTCGTTCGGCGTGCCGACGGTCGGCGGTTCGGTGCGCTTTCATTCGCGCTATGACGGCAACAACCTCGTCAATGCCATGGCGGTCGGCCTCGCCGAGAAGGACAAGATTTTCTACGCGGCGGCGTCCGGGGTCGGCATGCCGATCGTCTATCTTGGCTCCAAGACAGGCCGCGATGGCATCCACGGCGCGTCGATGGCCTCGGCCGAATTCGGCGAAGATTCGGAAGCCAAGCGCCCGACCGTGCAGGTCGGCGATCCGTTCTCGGAAAAGCTGCTGCTCGAGGCCTGCCTTGAGATCATGCAGAAAGGCTGCGTCATCGCCATTCAGGACATGGGCGCCGCGGGCCTGACGTGTTCGGCGGTCGAGATGGGCGCGAAGGGCAATCTCGGCGTCACGCTCGACCTCGACAAGGTGCCGTGCCGCGAAGAAGGCATGAGCGCCTACGAGATGATGCTGTCGGAGAGCCAGGAGCGCATGCTCATGGTGCTCAAGCCGGAAAAGGAAAAGGAAGCCGAAGCGATCTTCCGCAAATGGGGGCTCGATTTCGCCATCGTCGGCGAAACCACGCCGACGCGGCGCTTCATCGTGCGTCATGGCGGCGATGTGATGGCGGACTTGCCGATCATGGAGCTGGGCGACCAGGCGCCGGAATACAAGCGCCCGTTCATCAACGCGTCCAAGCCGAAGGCGATCGACGCCGCGAGCGTGACGCCGCCGATGAGCGTTGCCGACGCGCTCGAAAAGCTCGTCGCCGCGCCCGACCTTTGCTCCAAGCGCTGGGTCTGGGAGCAATACGACCACATCATTCTCGGCAATACCGTGCAGCGGCCGGGCGGCGACGCCGCGGTGGTGCGCGTCGAGGAAGGACCCAAAGGCCTCGCGCTCTCGACCGATGTGACGCCGCGTTATTGCGAGGCCGACCCGTTCGAGGGCGGCAAGCAGGCGGTGGCGGAATGCTGGCGCAACCTGACGGCGGTGGGCGCGACGCCGCTTGCCGTCACCGACAATCTCAATTTCGGCAATCCGGAGCGGCCGGAAATCATGGGGCAGTTCGTCGGCTGTATCCGCGGCATCGCCGAAGCGTGCAAGGCGCTCGACTTCCCGGTCGTGTCCGGCAACGTGTCGCTCTACAACGAAACGAACGGCCGCGCGATCCTGCCGACGCCTTCGATCGGCGGCGTCGGTGTGATTGCCGATTTCAAGAAATCCGCGACGCTCGCATTCAAGCGCGACGGCGAAGCGATCCTGCTGGTCGGCGAAACGGTCGGCTGGCTCGGCCAGTCGATGTACCTGCGTGAAATCTGCGGGCGCGAAGAGGGTGCGCCGCCGCCCGTCGATCTCATCGAGGAACGCGAGAACGGCGACTTCGTGCGCGCGCTCATTCTCGACGGCGCGGCAACGGCGGCGCACGATCTTTCCGACGGCGGATTGCTGATTGCGGTTGCCGAGATGGCGATGGCGTCCGGCATCGGTGCAACGCTCGATGCGGCGCCCGACGATACGCCGGCGCACGCGCATTGGTTCGGCGAGGATCAGGCGCGCTATCTGGTGACCGTGCCTGCCGCACAAGTCGACGCCGTGCTGGCGCGTGCGATGGATGCGTCCGTTCCGGCGCGGCGCATCGGCACGACCGGCGGCAGCGCGTTGACGATACCGGGCGAGCGCGCGCTTGCGGTTGCGGCGCTCAACGAAAAATTCGAGGGCTGGT
>JBARCH010000064.1:0-24025 GCA_049793875.1 Pseudolabrys sp.
GCCGAGCTCCGGCAGGTCGATGACAAAGCAGGCGGCAAGCACGTTGGCGCCCATCTGCCGCAGCAGCTTCACCGCCCCCTCCGCGGTGCCGCCGGTGGCGATGAGGTCGTCGACCAGGATCACGCGCTCACCTTTTTCGACCGCGTCCTCATGCATTTCCATCTCGTCGAGGCCGTACTCAAGCGAATAGGCGATGCTCACCCGCTTATGGGGAAGCTTGCCTTTCTTGCGGATCGGGATGAACCCGGCCGACACCTGATGCGCCACCGCACCGCCGAGGATGAAGCCGCGCGCTTCCATGCCGGCGACCTTGTCGATCTTCATGCCCGCCCACGGCTGCACCATTTCGTCGACCGCGCGGCGGAACGCACGCGCGTTGCCGAGCAGCGTGGTGATGTCGCGGAATATGATCCCCGGCTTGGGATAGTCGGGGATCGCGCGGATCGCGGCGCGCAAATCGTTTTCGAGGCTGGGAGAATTCATGGCGTCTATCCTTTGAGCACCCTGCCCGCGACGGCGTCGAGCTTCGCGATCAGTTCCGGGTCGCGCGCTTCCGGCGCGGTGATGAGCGCGGTGTCGAGTGCGCGGTCGGAGCCGATCGGGCACGGCTCATGCTCGCGCGGGAAATCCCTGGCAAGCCGCGCGACGAGCCGCTTTGCCGTCTCGACGTTCGAGCCGAGGATCTTGATGACGTCCTGCACCGTCACCGCGTCGTGGCCCGGATGCCAGCAGTCGAAGTCCGTCACCATCGCGACCGTCGCGTAACAAATCTCGGCCTCGCGCGCGAGCTTCGCCTCCGGCATGTTGGTCATGCCGATCACCGAATAGCCGAGCGTCTTGTAGGTTATGCTTTCGGCGTAAGTGGAGAATTGCGGCCCCTCCATGCACACATAGGTGCCGCCGCGCGCGAGCGGGATTTTCTCCTTGCCGGACGCCTCGTCGATGCGCAGCCGCAACTTTGGCGACACCGGATGCGCCATCGAGACGTGCGCGACCAGCCCCTTGCCGAAGAACGAACTCTCGCGCTTGTAGGTGCGGTCCACGAATTGATCGATCAGCACGAAGGTGCCGGGCGGCAATTCTTCCTTGAACGAGCCGCAGGCCGAAAGCGACACGAGATCGGTGACGCCGGCGCGCTTGAGCACATCGATATTGGCGCGATAGTTGATATCCGACGGCGACAGGCGGTGGCCCTTGTCGTGCCGCGCCAGAAAGACAACCGGCAGTCCATCGACCTCGCCGACGCGCAGCGCGCCTGAAGGCTCGCCCCAAGGGCTCGCGATGCGCATTTCGCGCACATTTTCGAGCCCCGGCAGGTCGTAAATGCCGGACCCGCCGATAATTCCCAGAATCGCCTTGGCCACAGTCGTCTCTCCGTCGTGGCTCGCCCGTGAACCACTCGCGCTTCAAGCATTAAAGACGCCGATGCCCGGCACAAGGCCGGGCATGACGGTTTCAACGGCAGTTTATGTGCTGGCCGGACGCTAGATCGACGTCTTCGCCGGATCCTGCCCGGACGCAAGCTCGTCCGGCTTCTCGACATCGTGCCACACCTTCTTCTTGGTGAAGAACAGCAGGCCCGAAAGCACGATCAGGAAGATCATGACCTGGAAACCGATACGCTTGCGCTGCGTGAGATGCGGCTCGGATGCCCACATCAGGAAGGCCGCAACGTCCTTGGAATATTGCGCCAGCGTCGCCGGCGAACCGTCGTCGAATTGCACCTGGCCGTCCTGCAACGGCGGCGGCATGGCAATGGCGTGACCGGGGAAATATTCGTTGTAGTGGCCGGTCGGCGGCAGCGGGAAGCCCTTCGGCGCGTCCTTGTAGCCGTTCAGGATGGCATGGATGTAATCCGGGCCCTGCTCCTGATACTGCGTGAAGATATCGAACACGAACCACGGGAAGCCGCGCTGGTACCCGCGCGCCTTGGCGAGCGTGGACATGTCCGGCGGCGCGGTGCCGCCGTTCGCAGCCTTCGCCGCCGCCTCGTTCGGGAACGGCGCCGGGAAATGATCGGCGAGCCGGCCCGGACGTTCGATCGGCTGGCCGGAGTCGTCGAGGTCCTTGATCTTGTACTCGGCCGCCACCGCCGCGGCCTGCGCTTCGGTGTAGCCGGGGCCGCCCGGATCCGCGAGGTTGCGGAACGACAGCAGGTTCATCGAATGGCAGTTCGAGCAGACTTCCTTGTAGATCTTGAAGCCGCGCTGAAGCTGTCCCTCATCGTATTTGCCGAACAGGCCGGCGAACGACCACGACTGGCGCGGCGGCGGCACCTGCTCGGAAACCTGCGCGGAAGCCGGCACCGCCAAGGCAACGGCGGAACCCGCAAGCACGAGAGCGAGGATTGTGCGTTTCATTGTCATGCTCCCCGCGGTCCCAACACCGATTCCGAAATCGAGTTCGGCAGCGGCTTGGTTTTCTCGAAGATGCCGAGCAGCGGCAGCACGATCAGGAAGTAGGCGAAGTAGTAGACGGTGAAGATGCGCGACAGGATCACGTAGATGCCTTCCGGCGGCTTGGAGCCGAGCCAGCCGAGCCCGACGGCGGCGACCACGAACAGCCAGAAGAACTGGCGGTACAGCGGCCGGTAGCGCGCCGAACGAACGCGCGAGGTGTCGAGCCAGGGCAGGAACGCGAGGATCGCGATCGAGCCGAACAGCGCGCAAACACCAAGCAGCTTGTTCGGGATCGAGCGCAGGATCGCGTAGAACGGCAGGTAATACCATTCCGGCACGATCTCCGAGGGGGTCACCGCCGGATTGGCCGGGATGTAGTTGTCGGGATGCACCAGGTAATTCGGGATGTAGAACACGAACCATGCAAACAGGATGCAGAAGCAGCCGATCATGAACGAGTCTTTGACGGTCGCGTAAGGCGTGAACGGAACGGTGTCCTTGCTCGACTTCGGCTCGATGCCCGCCGGATTGTTCTGGCCGGAGACGTGAAGCGCCCAAACGTGCAGGACGACCACGCCTGCGATCACGAACGGCAACAGATAGTGCAGCGAGTAAAAGCGGTTGAGGGTCGGATTGCCGACCGCGTAGCCGCCCCACAGCCATGTGACGATCGCGTCGCCGACACCGGGAATGGCCGAGAACAGGTTGGTGATGACGGTCGCGGCCCAGAAGCTCATCTGGCCCCAGACCAGCACGTAGCCCATGAAGCCGGTCGCCATCATCAGCAGGTAAAGAATGACGCCGAGAATCCAGAGGACTTCGCGCGGCTCCTTGTAGGAGCCGTAATACATGCCGCGGAAGATATGGATATAGACGGCGAGGAAGAACATCGACGCGCCGTTGGCGTGCACGTAGCGCAGCAGCCAGCCGTAATTCACGTCGCGCATGATGCCTTCGACCGAGTTGAAGGCCATGTCGACATGCGGGGTGTAGTGCATCGCCAGGATTATCCCGGTGATCATCTGCACGCCCAGCATGAACGAAAGGATGCCGCCGAAGGTCCACCAGTAGTTGAGATTGCGCGGCGTCGGGTAAGCGACAAATGAAGAATGGATCAGGCCGCCGATCGGCAGCCTTCTCTCAAGCCACTTCATAAATCCATTCTGCGGCTGGTATGTCGAGGATCCGCTCATGATCAAACCTTCGGAAAATAACTTCGCGGATCAGCCGATCCGGATCTTGGTGTCTGAGGTGAATTGGTAAGGCGGCAGGTGCAGATTCAGGGGCGCCGGGCCCTTGCGGATGCGGCCGGCCGAATCGTATTGCGAACCGTGGCAGGGGCAGAACCAGCCGTCGAATTCACCCTGATGCGGCAGCGGAATGCAGCCGAGATGCGTGCAGATGCCGATCACGACCAGCCATTGCTCATGGCCGGCCTTCACGCGCGCGCTGTCCGGCGCGGGGTCCGGCAATGAATCGACGTTGACGTTCTCGGCCAGCTCGATGTCGTGCTTGGTGCGATGGAAGATGAAGATCGGCTTCGAACGCCAGAACACCTTGATGATCTGGCCGTCGGTGATCGGAGAAAGATCGACGTCGATCGGCGCGCCGGCCGCGATGGTCGATGCGTCGGGATTCATCTGGGAGATCAGCGGCACCAAGGTCGCTGCGGCACCTACCGCGCCGACCGCGGCGGTGGCTATGTAGAGAAAATCGCGGCGCGTATGTGCCGCCGAAGACACGGTCGTCACGTCTGGGCCCTCTCCCCCGGCTGGCTTTGTGCATCCGCCCACGGCTTGGGATGCCGACAGGACTTCAAGGATCCCGCGGCGGCGGGGCGGACCGGTCGCGGCAATCCTTCCGGTAAGAAGAAAGGCGCTTCGGTGGCGTTCTATTGGCACCCTTGCGGTGTCAGTGCAAGCCCGCTATCGGCCCAATGACCAAGAGTCGCACAAGTCGTTCGTCCAGTAAGGCTTCAAGCAACCTCAAACCGAGTTCCGACAGCCGCGCATCATGCGGATCGCCCTCTACCAGCCCGATATTCCGCAGAACACCGGCACGATTCTGCGCCTTTGCGCCTGTCTTGGGATCGAGGCACACATTATCGAACCGGCGGGCTTTCCCGTGACAGACCGCGCATTCCGCAGGGCCGGAATGGATTATCTCGACCAGGTCGCGATCCAGCGCCACAAGTCCTGGGACGCTTTCGAGGATTGGCGGCGGGACGAAAAGGCGCGGCTTCTGTTGTTCACTACTGCCGGCGCTCGCTCCTATCTCGACCACGCCTTCGAGACCGGCGACATCCTGCTGTTCGGACGGGAGAGCGCCGGGGTGCCTGACGCGATCCACCGGGCTGCCGATGTGCGCCTGCTGATCCCCATGCGCCAGGGCCTGCGCTCCCTCAATATCGCCATGGCTTGCGCGCTCGCGGCCGGCGAGGCGCTGCGGCAAACGGGCGGATTTGCCCCCGCTTGATCCGCTATAGTTTGGCCAGGAGCCGACGATGGACGCTGCACAACTGGAAGCACGAAAGACGCGTGCGCGAAGCTGGTTCGAGCAACTGCGCGACGATATTTGTGCGGCGCTGGAAGCGATCGAGGATGCGCTGCCGAAGGACGCACCGCTCGCCGAACACGCGCCGGGCCGTTTCATGCGCACGCCCTGGAGCCGCACCGATCACGGCGGACAGCCGGGCGGCGGCGGCACGATGGGCATGATGAAAGGCCGTGTGTTCGAAAAGGCCGGCGTCCACGTCTCGACCGTGCATGGCGAATTTGCGCCGGAATTCCGCAAGGAAATTCCCGGCGCCGAAAGTGACCCGCGCTTCTGGGCCTCCGGCATTTCGCTGATCGTGCACCCGCACAATCCGCACGTTCCCGCCGTCCACATGAACACGCGCTTCGTCGTCACCGGCAAGGCATGGTTCGGTGGCGGCGCCGACCTGACGCCGCTGCTGGATGCGCGCCGCACGCAGACCGATCCCGATACAATCGCCTTCCACGCGGCTATGCAACAAGCGTGCGACGCGCATGCGAAAGTCGCGCCTTACGAAAAATACAAAAAATGGTGCGACGATTATTTTTACCTGAAGCACCGCAACGAGCCGCGCGGCATCGGCGGCATCTTTTACGATTACCTCGAGAGTGATTGGGACGCGACATTTGCGTTCACGCAGGACGTCGGCCGCGCCTTCCTGCGCGTCTACCCCGAACTGGTGCGAAAGAACTTCGCGACGTCATGGTCGGAGGCCGAGCGCGACGAGCAACTCATCCGCCGCGGCCGCTATGTCGAATACAATCTGCTTTACGACCGCGGCACCATCTTCGGACTCAAGACCGGCGGCAATGTGGAATCGATCCTCTCGTCGTTGCCGCCGGTCGTGAAGTGGCCTTGATCCGGCGCACGCACCCGAAAAACGGGACATGGTTTCGCTCTAGCGAAACGCGCTGAACACCAGGGTCGCGCCGCCGATCAATACGACGACGTCGAGGATCGCCGTGTGCACATGCACCGGCATCCGTTCGACGAACGCGCGCGCGAGAAACGCGCCGGGCAGCGCGACGATGCCGATCAGCAGCGCAAACGCAATCACCTGCGCGTCGATGACGCCGGCAAGCCCGAATACCAGAATCTTGATGATCCCGATCACGATGGAGATGACGGCGTCGGTCGCAATCACGCCGGCGCCTTCGAGGCCCGCCGCCATCAACAGCGAAAGCAGGATCACGCCAGATCCGACCGTGCCGCCGACGATAATGCCGTATGCGAGCGACCCGACCGCCAGCCCCTTGTCGCCGATCCGGATGTCGCGGCGTTTGGCATGGCGGCGCAGAGGCACGCTGACGATCAGCATCGCGCCGATCACCAGCGCGGCACCGGCGCTGGAGAGTCGCGTATAGCCCCATGCACTGAATATGCAGAGCGGGATTGAGGCGACGAGCGAAATCACGCCGCGACGCCAATCGACGTAATTGAGAAACGCCAATGTTCGGCTTGTATTGGAGAACATCGCCGATATCGCAATAATCGGCACCACCGGTCCCGGCCCGACCAGCGGCACCAGCACCAGCGGCATCAGCGCGCCGGTGCCATAACCGGCGACACCGCCGACGAGCGAGGCAACCAACGCCACCGCCGCGACGAGAAAAAGCTGCGCCATCGAAACGTCGGCAAATGCGGCGAGAATGTTCATGTCGGGTTTTCTTGATTTAGCGAGCGCGTGCCGCCACATCGGCAATCTGCGAGAGCGCCGCCGGCTCGCCTGGAAAATCCGCGGCAATCCATGCCGCTTCCGCAGCCCGCAACGCAACGCCAAGAGCAGGCCCCTGCGCGATGCCGCGTTTGATGAAATCGGCCGCCTTGAGCGGAAACACCGGCACGCTCCAGCTTTGCGGCAAGGTCGCAAGGCTTTGCCAGTCCGTATCGTGCGCGCCGGCAGGCGAACGCGACCAGGCGATCAAAGCGCGGTCGGTGAAGCGTTGCGGACCCAGCCGGTAAAGCAAGGCGCGCGTGCCCTGCTCGCCCAATGCGGGTGAAACATTGCGCCAGCCCTCGGCCATCGACGTGATCCGCTCACGTTCCACATTGGTAAGCCGCAGCCGCTGCCACAGGCGTTCCCCGTCTTCGGGTACCGCAGCGGCGAGCGCACCCAACCGCTGCACCGGATCGGCGCCGGCGCCGATCGCCGCCTCGCCCTTCGCCATGTTCTCGAATGAGCCGAGATAGCTCACGCCCGCCAGCACGCGCAGCAACAGGCCGGCATCCGTCATCGCGATCAACGTCGGCACCGCATGCGGCGCGACGACCAATTTCACCAGTTCCATGCGCACGCGTTCGCGCGACAGATGATCGAGCCCGTCACGGCCCGCGATGCAGGCTGAAAGCCCGGCCGTATCGGGATGACCGCCGCTGCCGTAAGCGGCGTGGAAACGGAAAAAGCGCAGGATGCGCAGATAGTCCTCGGCGATGCGCGTGCCGGCATCGCCGATAAAACGCACACGGCGGCAATCGAGGTCACTGAGCCCGCCGACATAATCGAACACCGTGCCGTCGCGCGTAACGGAGAACGCATTGATGGTGAAATCGCGCCGTTCGGCATCGGCCTTCCAGTCGCGGCCGAATTCGACCCTGGCATGACGCCCGTATGTCTCAACGTCCTTGCGCAGCGTGGTGACTTCGAACGGCGTCTTGTCGACGACCACGGTGACCGTCCCGTGCTCGATGCCGGTCGGCACCGCCTTGAAACCCGCCGCCTCCACGCGGCGTACAACTTCCTGCGGCACGGCCGTCGTCGCAACGTCGACCTCATTCACCGGCCTCTCGAGCAATGCATTGCGAACGGCGCCCCCGACCGCGCGCGCTTCCTCGCCGTCGCAGTCAAGCACGGCCAGCAGACGGGGAAGCGGCCCCTTCGTCAGCCAATCGGCGCCGACGAGAGTGCAAACGGCCGCCGTCACTTGATCGTCCCCGGCACGAACTTGCCGTTTTCAATATGCGCGGGAATATAGGTAGAGCCCGGCGGCGCGCCGGAAAAATGCGCGAAATAGAAAAAGCTGCCGATGAGCAGCATGAGCGCAAGAATTGCGAGCGTAATGATGCGCGATAGCGGCCAATGCTGCGGATCGAACGTCGTCGAGCGCGTCGCGAACAGATACAGCGCGTACAGCACGAACGGCGCAATGAAGAGGATCATTTCGGTCAGTGCTGGGCGGATCATCGGTAAATCCGTTCGTACAGATTCCGCAGGATACCAGCCGTCACGCCCCAAATGTAGCGCTCGCCATAGGGCACCGCATAATAGTGCCGCGTCATGCCCTGCCAGTCGCGCGAATGACGCTTAAAATTCCTCTGCTCCATCAGAAAAGAAAGCGGCACCTCGAATGAATTGTCCACTTCGCGCGGATTGAGCGTCAACGTGAAGCCGGGCTTCACTCGCGCGATCACCGGCACGATGCGATAGCCAAGCGTCGTCATATACACATCGAGATAACCGATCGGATCGACATGACCCCGGTCGAGCCCGACCTCCTCGTCGGCCTCGCGCAACGCGGAAGCGAGCGGATTCTCGTCGTCCGTCTCGATCTTGCCGCCGGGAAAGGAAATTTGACCAGGATGATCCGGCAAATGCTGCGCGCGCTGCGTGAGCAGCACGGTCGGCTCGGCATGATCGATCACCGGCACCAGCACGGCCGCCGGCCGTATCGGACGCACGGCGGCGATTTTCATCATGACCGGATCGGCGTCGTGATCGCCATGTGCCGGCGTCATATTCGGATCGGTAAGGCCTGGCGGCATGTCGAACGTCAGCCGCGCCCGCGCGCGCGCAAAGAATTCGTCCCGGTCCATCGCTTCGCTTGCGGCCGCCCGCTCCATTACGCGAACTCCCGCAATTGATCTGCTTCCGCCATGATAAAAAATTCAACCCCCGATGCGACGCCGAACATTCGCTTGCCGCCGACCTCGCGCTCTTCGCCAAGGTCGACAAGATCGTAAAACAGCGCCCGCGTCACCTTCGCCCACAGATCACGGCGGACATGCAAATAGGGCTTGAGCCCACCGTTCGCCGCGTCGTGCGTAAAGCGCAACGCATGTTCGGCGTCGCAGATGACCCAATCGTCCACATTGGTCCGGAATTCCAGGATTTGAGGATCGCGGGCAACCCGCATCTCGACGGCGAGGAACGGCGCGTCTTCGACGATTATCCCGACCTTTTCGACGGGCGTTACGAGAAAATACTTCTCGCCTTCCCGCTTGAGTACGGATGCGAACAATTGGACCAAAGCTGGCCGCCCGATCGGCGTCTTCAGGTAGAACCAGGTACCATCGGCGGCAATCCGCATATCCAGATCGCCGCAAAACGGCGGATTCCACAGGTGAACCGGCGGCGGCGCCCTGCCGCCATCGCGCGGCAGCGATGCGGCGATGCTTTCCAACCCGGTCTGCCCTGTCTTCGCCATTGTTTTCCTTGCGTATTCAGGGTCCACGGCCCTGTTCGCATCTTCGTTATTGGACGGACCGTGGGTGGAAGATAGCGTAAGCTTGCGGGGTTGATTGAGCCAGATTCGTCCGTGAGACGCGTCGTATAGCCCGCGTATTGCTTTTGTTGTGTGGAACGCAAGCCGGCCCCCTCGCCTTAACGGCGAGGCAGTCGTGACACGCGCGATCAAAGGAGCGGAAATCATGGCGGCAGCAGGCGGCGAAAACCTGGAAAAGCTCGAGGACATGATCGTTCGCGCGGCCGAGACAACCTCGGCCCATGTGCGCGACGCGAAGGCCGCCATCGGCGCGGTGATCTTCGGCCAGGACCGGGTCGTGGAGCGCGCGCTCGTCACCGTGCTCTCGGGCGGCCATGCTCTTCTGGTCGGCGTGCCGGGCCTCGCCAAGACCAAGCTGGTGGAAACGATGGGCATTGCGCTTGGGCTCGACGCCAAGCGCGTCCAGTTCACACCCGACCTGATGCCATCCGACATTCTCGGCACCGAAGTGCTGGAGGAGACTCCGGGCGGCAAGCGTAATTTCCGCTTCATCCCCGGCCCGGTGTTCGCTCAACTGTTGATGGCCGACGAGATCAACCGCGCCTCGCCGCGCACGCAATCGGCGCTGCTGCAGGCGATGCAAGAACAGCATGTCACCGTCGCCGGCGCGCGCCACGATTTGCCGAAGCCTTTCCATGTACTGGCGACGCAAAACCCGCTGGAGCAGGAAGGCACCTATCCGCTTCCCGAAGCACAGCTCGATCGTTTCCTGATGGAAGTCGATGTCGATTATCCGGATCAGGAAGCCGAACGCAAAATCCTGTTCGACACCACCGGAGCCGAGGAGACGCACGCCAAGGCCGCGATGTCCGCCGACGATCTGATCGCCGCGCAGCGCCTGGTGCGCCGTCTGCCGGTCGGGGAATCGGTGGTCGAGGCAATCCTGCAACTGGTGCGCTCGGCCCGTCCCGGCCCCGAAGCCGGCGACGCCGGCAAATTTATTTCATGGGGCCCCGGCCCGCGCGCGAGCCAGGCGTTGATGCTGGCCGTGCGCGCGCGCGCGTTGCTCGACGGCCGCTTTGCACCGTCAATCGATGACGTGCTGGATCTGGCGGAGCCCGTGCTCAAGCACCGCATGGCGCTGACGTTCGCCGCGCGCGCGGAAGGCGAGACGATCCAGAACGTGATCGGGCGGCTTAAGACGCGCATCGGATAAATCGAATGGCTGAGCAAACGCTCACCGACAGGGAGGCGCGTGCCGTCCGGCAGGCGACCGGCAGCGGACGCACGCTTGCGGCTTCCATGCCGCGGCTGATCCTGGAAGCGCGCCGCGTCGCCGCTACCGTCATCCACGGTTTGCATGGCCGCCGCCGCGCCGGGCGCGGGGAGAATTTCTGGCAATACCGGCGCTTTGTCTCGGGCGAACCGGCGCAGAACGTCGACTGGCGCCGCTCCGCGCGCGACGATCATCTTTATGTGCGCGAGCGCGAATGGGAGGCCTCCCACACCGTCTGGATCTGGCCGGACCGTTCACCGTCGATGGCATTTTCCTCGGCGCTCGCAATCGAGAGCAAGCTCGACCGCACGCTGATCGTCGCTTTCGCGCTGGCCGAAATTCTCGTGCAGGGCGGCGAACGCGTCGGCATTCCCGGCCTGATGCGTCCGACCGCGAGCCGCAACGTCATCGAGAAGATGGCTGAAGCGATCGTCCACGATCTGGCGGAACGCGCGAGTCTGCCGCCGGCGTTTGCGCCTGCGCCGCTTTCCGAAGTCGTCGTCCTGTCCGACCTGTGGAGCGAGGCCGCCGACATACACCGCACGCTCGCGCAACTTTCGAGCGCCGGCGCACACGGCCATGTGGTGCAAATTGTCGATCCGGTCGAGGAAACATTCCCGTTCTCGGGCCGCATCGAATTCATCGATCCCGAAGACGGCCATAGCATCACGGTCGGACGCGCCGAAAGCCTGCGCACCGATTACATCGCGGAGATCGCGCGTTTCCGCGCCGAGATTCGCGGCGAGACCGATCGTCTCGGCTGGAGCTTCGCCATTCATCGCACCGACCGGCCGGCAAGCGAACTGCTGCTCGTCCTCCATTCGCGCATGGGCGTGGCGTCGCAAATCAACGCCGTCGCCAATCGTCACACCGCCGGCCAGCACGGGAGCGTCGCGTGATCCCTGCCATCCCGCTCGGATTCGCGCAGCCGCTGGTGTTGCTCGGCCTGCTGACGCTGCCCGTTCTGTGGTGGCTGTTGCGTTTGATCCCGCCACGGCCGCGCCGTCTCGATTACGGTCCGGAAAAGCGCGTCGCCAGGATCGTCCGCGAGGAGCAGACCCCCGCCCGCACGCCCTGGTGGCTGACGCTCTTGCGGCTGACGCTCGCCGCGCTCGTCATCATCGCCGCCGCCGGACCGCTGTGGAATCCGCCGGTCGCGACTTCGAGCCGCGTCGCGCCGCTGCTGATCATGATCGACGACGGCTGGTCGGCGGCGGCCTCCTGGGACGCGCGGCTGCGCACAGCCGACGATCTGATCGCGCGCGCCGATGCCGACAATCGCGGCGTCGCGTTGTTGCCATTGTCGGAAACGGGACAGGACATCTCGTTGCAGACCGCCGGCGCCGCGCGCGTGCAGGTCAAGCAACTCAAGCCGAAGCCCTACACGCTCGAACGCGCCGAAGCGCTGCCGGTGCTCTCGCGCTTTCTCGCCGGCGCACCTGACGTCGAAATGGTGTGGCTGTCGGACGGCGTCGACCTCGGCAAAGGCAACGAATTCGTCGACGGCCTCAAACGCATTGCCGGCAACCGGCCGCTGACCGTTATCGATGGCGGGCTTCCGCCCGCGCATGCGCTTGCCGCCGCCGACAACGCCGCCGGCGCGCTGACGGTGAAAGTCCTGCGCGCACAGGGCGGCGCAACCGCAAACGGCATCGTGCACGCGATCGATCTCAAGGGCCTGCCGCTCGGCGAAGCGCCGTTCGCCTTCAAGGCCGGCGAGCGCGAAGCTGACGCAACGATCGATCTGCCGGTCGAAATCCGCAATGACGTCGCGCGGCTGGAAATCGCCGGCGAGCGTTCCGCCGGCGCCGTGCAACTCCTCGACAAGCGGTGGCGCCGGCGCACCGTCGGCGTCGTCTCGGGCTCGGCCGCCGACCGCTCGCAACCGCTCATCGGCGCGACATATTATCTTTCGCGCGCGCTCAATCCGTTTGCCGACGTTCGGCTCGCGGAAGGCGTAGCGCCGGCGAAAGCGGTCGCGCGTTTCCTCGATCAGCACGTGCCGATGCTCATTCTCGCGGACGTCGGCAATGTCGCGGAAGCGCGCGGCAGGCTGCTGCAGTGGATCGACAATGGCGGCGTGCTGGTGCGCTTCGCGGGTCCCCATCTCGCCGCCACCGACGACGACGATCTCGTGCCGGTCAAGCTCCGGCGCGGCGGCCGCATTCTCGGCGGCAGCCTGAGCTGGGACAAGCCGCAGCCGCTGGCCGCTTTTTCCGCCGACAGTCCGTTTGGCGGCATGACGGTGCCGAACGATGTCACCGTGACGCGCCAGGTGCTTGCGGAGCCGGATGCCGATCTCACGCAACGCACATGGGCGACGCTCGGCGATGGCACGCCGCTCGTGACCGGCCGGCGCCAGGGCAAGGGAATGATCGTGCTCTTCCACGTCACCGCCGACACGCGCTGGTCCGACCTGCCGCTGTCGGGCGCCTTCGTCGACATGCTCAAGCGCATCGTCTCCCTCGCGGGTTCGACGACCGCGAGCGAAGACGACGCCAACGCAGGCGCCGCCAATACCGGCTCGGAGAAGGCGCGCGCCGCGCAGGCCGTGCCGCCAACCCGCATCCTCGACGGTTTCGGCGCGTTCTCGGTACCGCCGCCGACCGCCCGCCCGGTGCCATCCGGCTTTAACGGACGTGGCACCGCCGATCATCCGCCCGGTTTCTACGGACCGCCGGAAGGACTTGTCGCGGTCAACACGCTTGCGCCGGCAGACCGGCCGCTGTCGCTCGACGTTTCCGCGCTGAACGCACGCCATGAAGCCTATCGACACGGTGAGCCGCTCGACCTGCGCGGTCCCATTTTTCTTGGCGCACTCGCGCTGCTGGCACTCGACGCGCTCGTGGTGTTCTGGCTCTCCGGCGGGCTGACGATGCTGTGGCCGCGCCGCCGTGCCGCGGCAAGCATCGTCGTTGCCGCGCTCGCAGCGTCATTGCTGGCGCCCTCGCCGACACGCGCACAAACGCCGTCGCTGTCGGCCGCCGACCAGTTCGCGATGAACGCGACGCTGCAAACCCACCTCGCCTACATCATCACCGGCGATGCCGACGTGGACGCGATCAGCAAGGCCGGCCTGCAGGGCCTCTCGCTCTTTCTCGCCCAACGCACGGCGCTCGAGCCCGGCGAGCCGATCGGCCTCGACCCGGCGCGTGACGAGCTTGCGTTCTTTCCATTGATCTACTGGCCGGTGCTTCCGAACCAGGCCAAGCCCTCGCAACAGGCGCTCGACCGCATCGACACCTACATGAAGAACGGCGGCACCGTTCTGTTCGACACGCGCGATGCGATTTCAGCTTCGCCCGTTCCCGGCAGCGAGAACCAGACGCCGGGCATGACCGCGTTGCGCACGATCCTGTCGTCGCTCGACATCCCCGAGCTTGAACCGGTGCCGCGTGACCACGTCCTGACCAAGACGTTCTTCCTGCTGCAAAGCTTCCCCGGCCGCTTCGAAAGCGGCCAGCTTTGGGTCGAAGCGCTGCCCGCCGAAAGCGACGACGAGCCGGCGCGGCCCGCGCGTGCCGGCGACGGCGTCTCCTCGATCCTGATTACCTCGAACGATTTCGCCGGCGCCTGGGCGATGCGTCCGGATGGACAGGCGATGCTCCCGATGGTGCCGGGCGAACCTCGCCAACGCGAAATGGCGTTCCGCGCCGGCGTCAACATCGTCATGTACACACTCACCGGCAACTACAAAGCCGATCAGGTGCACATCCCCGCATTGCTCGAACGGCTGGGGCAATAAAGCATCATGAACCTCGGCATTTCATTTTCTCCGCTGGTGCCGCTCTACATCGTGTGGGCGGCGCTCGCCGTGGCGGTGATGCTGACGCTGATGCTGGTATTCGCGCGCAGCCGCGGTGCGCTGGTGCGCGCGGTCGCGCTTGCGCTGATGGTGCTCGCGCTCGCCAATCCGTCGCTGACGCGCGAGGACAGGGACCCGATCCCCTCCGTCGCCGCCGTCATCGTCGATAAAAGCCCGAGCCAGGGTTTCGGCGATCGCACCGCTCAAACCGAAGCCGCGCGCGCCGCCGTCGTCGAACGCCTGCGCCACATTCCCGGTCTCGAAGTGCGCGTCACGGAGGCAAGCGAGGCCGACGGCGAACACGACGGCACCCGGCTTTTTTCGGCGCTGTCCTCGACACTCGCCGACGTGCCGCCGGACCGCATCGCCGGCGCCATCATGATTACCGACGGCCGCGTCCACGACGTGCCGGCCGACGCCGCCGCGCTCGGCTTTGCGGCACCGCTGCACGCGCTCATCACCGGCCACGCCAATGAAATCGACCGCCGCGTTGTGCTGACCGCAGCGCCCCGTTTCGGCATCGTCGGCCAGTCGCAGACGATCGGCTTCCGCATCGAGGATCAGGGCGGCAGTACCGGCTCGGCCGAAGTAACCGTGCGGCGCGACGGCGAGGTGATCGAGAAACGCGCGGTCGCCGTGCACAGCGACGCCAGCGTCAACGTTCCGATTCCACACGCCGGTCCCAACATCGTCGAAATCGAAGCCTCGCCGATCGAGAACGAACTGACGCAGGTCAACAACCGCGCGGTCGTGTCGATCGACGGCGTGCGCGACAAGCTGCGCGTGCTGCTCGTCTCGGGCGAGCCACATGCCGGCGAGCGCACCTGGCGCAACCTGTTGAAATCCGACGCCAGCGTCGATCTCGTCCACTTCACGATTCTGCGTCCGCCGGAGAAACAGGACGGCACGCCGATCAACGAATTGTCGCTGATCGCATTTCCGACCCGCGAACTGTTCCAGCAGAAAATCTCGACGTTCCAGCTCATCATATTCGACCGCTATGCGCGGCAGGGTGTCCTGCCGCTGAGCTACTTTGACAACATCGCGAAATATGTCCGCGACGGCGGCGCGGTGATGATCGCGGCCGGCCCTGACTACGCCAGTTCGACGAGCCTCTGGCGCACACCGCTCGACGTCATTCTGCCGGCAGAGCCAAGCGGCAACGTCACCGAGGAGCCGTTCCGCGCGACGCTCACCGAGGCCGGCAAGCGCCATCCGGTCACACGCGGTCTGGAAGGCTCCGACACCAACCCGCCGCACTGGAGCCGCTGGTTCCGTTTGGTGGACGCGCGGCCGACCACCGGCTCCGCGGTCATGCAAGGGCCGGACGGCAAGCCGCTGCTGGTCCTTGCTCATGAAGGCGAAGGCCGGGTCGCGCTGCTGTTGTCGGATCACATCTGGCTATGGGCGCGCGGCTACGAAGGCGGCGGCCCGCATCTCGATTTGCTGCGGCGGCTTTCGCATTGGCTGATGAAACAACCCGAGCTTGAGGAAGAAGCATTGCGCCTGATCGTGCAGGGTCACGATCTTACGGTGCAGCGGCAGACCATGGCCGACAGCGTCAACGAAGTAACGCTGACGTCGCCGGCCGGCGTGAAGAGCACGGTGACCCTGAAAGCTTCCGAGCCCGGCCTGTGGCGCGCCTCCGTCCCCGCCAACGAACTCGGCCTCTGGCGCGCGACCGACGGCAAGCTCACGGCGCTGGTCAATATCGGCCCGGCCAATCCGCGCGAATTCGCCGAAGTGACATCCACCACCGACGTGCTGCACAAAATCGCGGACGCGACCGGCGGCGACGCGCGCCGTCTCGACAGCGGCAATGGCCTCAACGTGCCGCGCATCGTACCGATCCGCACCAGCACGACTTACCAGGGCGAGGACTGGATCGGCCTGAAGATGCGTGACGCGAGCGTCGTCCGCGGCATCGGCGTGCTGCCGATTTTCGCCGGGCTGATCGGGTTATTGCTGCTGGTCGGCTCGCTCGCGGCGACGTGGGCGAGAGAGGGCCGTTGACGCAGCCATTTGTAGTGCGCGACGTCCGCTGGACCGCGCTGCCTAATCTTTTCCGTAGACCTTCTCGGCTGCGGTAATCACACCGATGGTCGGGTTCTTGCCGCAGAACTCCCCGAGTTTCCTGGCGTTCCCCGCCATCTTCTCGAAATCAATGACGGGATCGGCATCGTCGGCGCTGTAGTAGCCTTCGAGCCACGTCAGCAGCAGGGCAAGATTCTCCTTGTTGTAATCGAAGAATTTCTTGCAGGTGATGGTCGACAGATCGAGCTTTTCCGCCCTGGCCGGAAGCGGCGTCAACATCGCCGCGGCAATCAACAGTATCCACAAACGCTTCATCGGAAGCCCCCCTTGTCGGCACGGCATCGTGCGCGGCGGAAGCTTTGCGCTCGCATTCAGCACAGGCAAGAAAATTTAGCGTTTACGCCCAATCCGGCCGGATCAGGCCGGAGACCTTTTCGAAAGCGCCGGGCACGAGTTCGGCCACCAGCAGCCGGTTGGGATCGACCGGCCCGGGCATTTTGGCACGGTCCTTCGGAATCTTTTTAAAACCGTGCTTGCCGTAATAGGGCTCGTCACCGACCAGCGCCACAAGCTTGTGACCCTGCGCCTTTGCGTCCTTGAGCGCGCGCGCGATCAGCGCGGTGCCGATGCCGCGCTCGCGGAACGGCGGCTCAACTGTCAGCGGGCCAAGCAGCAGCGCCGGAGTCTCGCCGATGCAGACCGGTGTCAGCCGCACCGAGCCGACCAGCAGCGAGCCGACACGCGCTGTGAACGACAGTGCGAATGAATGACCGCGCCCTTCGCGAATACGGAACGCGCTGCGGGTAAAACGGCCGGGTCCGAACGTGCGCTCGTGCAGCCGCTCGATCGCCAAGGCGTCGTCGGCAGTCTCCGGTAAAATGGTCAGCGACAGTTCGCTCATGATCCTGGCACGCCTGGTCCCGACACGCTGGTCTAAAGCCTTTGGGATCCAAGCACTTCCCGCCCCGGCACCAGCTCAGACCAGCCGATTAGCATTTAGGCCGATTCTGGTCCATCGCCGGTGGCCATCGCGAAGGCAGGCGTTTAAATGAGGGTTAGCGGCAAGCGGAGAAACCAGCATGGGTCAGCTCGTTGAAGGCGTCTGGCAGGAAGACGGCCTGCGCACCAAGGAAGGCCGCTTTATCCGGCCTACCCCGCGCTTTCGCAACTGGGTGACGCCCGACGGCGGTCCCGGCCCAACCGGCGAAGGCGGCTTTGCCGCGGAAGCCGGCCGCTATCACCTTTACGTCTCGCTCGCCTGTCCCTGGGCGCATCGCACGATCATTTTCCGAAAGCTCAAGGCATTGGAAAATACGATTTCGATGTCGGTCGTGTCCTGGCACATGGGCAGCGAAGGCTGGACCTTCGACAAGAACGAGGGATCGACCGGCGACACGCTCAACGGCAAAAAGAAGCTCTCCGAAATCTATATCGAGGCCGACCCGCGCTACACCGGCCGCGTCAGCGTGCCGGTGCTGTGGGACAAAAAGCGTAAGACGATCGTGAACAACGAGTCGTCCGAAATCATCCGCATGCTCAATTCGGCGTTCGACGCGCACACCAACGTGCGCACGGATTATTATCCGGCGGGGTTGCGCAAGCAGATCGATGCCATCAACGATCTCGTCTATCCGAACATCAACAACGGCGTCTACCGCGCCGGCTTCGCGACGTCGCAGGACGCCTACGAAGAATCCTTCCGGGCGCTGTTCGACTCGCTCGACGACATCGAGCAGCGGCTTTCGCAGCATCGTTACGTCACCGGCAATGCGATCACGGAAGCGGACTGGCGGCTGTTCTGCACGCTGGTGCGTTTCGACGCCGTCTATTACGCGCACTTCAAGTGCAACTGGCGGCACATTTACGAATACCCGAACCTGTCGAATTACCTGCGCGACCTCTACCAGGTGCCGGGCGTCGCCGAAACCGTCAGCCTCGACCACATCAAGCGGCATTATTACGGCAGCCAGCGGCACGTGAATCCGACCGGCATCGTTCCGGTCGGACCGCAACTCGACTTCGCCGCGCCGCACGACCGCGCGCGGTTCAAATAAATCCTTAAATCCCTTTGCCATTCCGCAACGCTCGCAGAGCGAGCCGGCCAAAATGACTCAGGGGTTTTCACCACACTTCGCTGACCGTCGCGCCGTCCAGAACTTCGGCAAGGCGCGCGCAGGTCGCACGCGTCGTGCCCGCGGGCAATTCGTTGCGCGAAAAAAAACCATGCGCGACGATCTCGCGGTTCGGTACCGGCGCCGACTCCTGCCGGAAATCCCGCACCACGAACAAAGCCACGTGATCGCGCCGCGACGCCCGCGCATTGAAATAAATGCCGTGCAGGACCGGCGCACCCACGACCTCGATGTTGCCTTCCTCATGCACCTCGCGCCGCAGCGCATCGCGCATGCTCTCGCCGGTCTCCACGCCACCGCCCGGCATGTGCCAGCCGTCGACGTAAGAGTGCTTGATCAGGAACACGCGCCCCTGCGCGTCGAGGATCATGGCGCGAACGCCCAGCGTCGCGCCGCGCGAGAAGCGCCAATAGGTGTGCAGCAGCCGCCGGATGGCCGGCTCGCAGGTGCGGCGGATGGAATCGAAGCGCATCGCCCTGCTTGATACCGCGAATCCACGCTGCCGCCAGCAATCCACCGGGGTCCAAACGGCCGCTTTCCTCTTTGGAATAATTCTAATATATGAAACCCAGGTTTTTCTGCCGACCGAGAGGCTCCCCGCGTGAAGCGATTTTCCGACCTGACCGAACAGGAAGTGCTGGCGCTTGCCATCACCAACGAGGAAGAGGACAGCCGCATCTATCGCGGCTTCGCGGAAGGCCTGCGTGAGCAGTTTCCATCCTCGGCCAGGGTATTCGACGAAATGGCCGAGGAAGAAGTCACGCATCGCACGCGGCTGTTCGAACTTTATCGCGAGAAGTTCGGCGACTATCTGCCGCTGATCCGCCGTCACGACGTGAAGGGATTCATCCATCACAAGAAGCCGCTATGGCTGACGCGGCCGCTTGGCCTCGACGACGTGCGCAAATTTGCCGAGAACATGGAAGTCGAAGCCGAACGCTTCTACCGAAAGGCGGCCGACAACGCGCGCGACATCTCGGTGCGCCAGCTTCTGCTCGAGCTTGCAGAGGCCGAAGCGGGGCACGAAAATCTCGCGCACAAGCTTTCCGAAAAAATTCTCGACAAGAGCGCGCGCGAAACGGAAGACGAAAGTCAGAAACGCATGTTCATGCTGCAATACGTGCAGCCGGGACTCGCGGGATTGATGGACGGCTCGGTGTCGACTCTGGCGCCGCTGTTTGCCGCAGCCTTCGCCACCCACAACACATGGCAGACTTTTCTGGTCGGCATCGCCGCCTCGGTCGGCGCCGGAATTTCAATGGCATTCGCGGAAGGCCTCTCCGACGATGGCTCGCTCACCGGCCGCGGCACGCCGTGGATACGCGGCCCGGTATGCGGCCTCATGACGGCCATCGGCGGGCTCGGCCATACCCTGCCCTACCTCATCCCGCACTTCCTCGCCGCGACGGTGGTGTCCATCGCCGTGGTCATCGTCGAACTCTGGGTCATTTCGTGGATTCGCACGCGCTACATGGACACCCCATTCCTGCAAGCGGCCTTTCAGGTCGTGGTCGGCGGCGTGCTCGTCTTCGCCGCCGGCATATTGATTGGAAGTTCGTAGCGGGTTACGCCCGAAGCGATGTTCACCCTCGCCCACCTGTCGGACCCGCATCTTGCGCCGCTGCCGGCGCCGGGCGTGAGCGAACTCCTCAACAAACGGCTCACCGGCTACCTCAATTGGGTCTGCGGCCGTCACCGCATTCATCGCCGCGACGTGCTCGACCGCCTCGTCGCCGATGCGAAAGCCGCCGGCGCCGATCACACCGCGGTCACCGGCGACCTCGCAAATATCTCGCTCAAGCAGGAATTCGCGCGCGGACGCGCGTGGCTGGAAAGCCTCGGCGCACCGGCCGACGTCACGGTCATTCCCGGCAATCACGATGCCTACGTGCGCGCCGCGGCTCACGACGCCGAGCGGCATTGGGCCGACTATATGCGCAACGACGAGGTCGGGCGTGCGATCTCGTTTCCTTTCGTGCGGCGGCGCGGACAAGTGGCGCTGATCGGCACGACGACCGCCGTGCCGACGGCACCGTTCATGGCGACCGGCTGGCTCGGCGCGGACCAGCTCCGCCGTCTCGCCTCGATGCTCGACGCGCTGAAGAATGAGAACCTCTTTCGCGTCGTCCTCATCCATCATCCGCCCGTCAGCCCGCGCGAGCACAGCAAGCTGCTGCTTGATGCGCCGGACTTCCTGAAGGTGATCGCCGAACACGGCGCCGAGTTGATCCTGCACGGCCACGACCATGTGCACATGCTGAACTGGCTGAAAACACCGGACGGGCGCGTCGCCGCAATCGGCGTGCCGTCTGCGTCGTCAGCGCCAGGCGTGGCGAAAGATGCCGCCGCTTACAATCTCTACCGGATCGGCGGTGCGCCGGGCGCGTGGCAATGTGAAATGATCTCGCGCGCGATCGCGCAAGACGGCAGCGTCGCGGAAATCAGGCGGCTGAATTTATTTTCCTAGCGCACGGTCCCGAAAAATGGAAAACGGTTTTCGGATAAGATCATTCGCAAGCAGAATGTCAGGAGAGCCCCCTCACTCAACCTGAACGGCCCGGACTCTAGTGGCCGTAAAGCAGCGCAAGCGCGAACAGCGCCGCGACGCCGACGATGATACCGAACACGAAAGTACGGAACGCGCGCCAGCGTAAATGCCGCCGTTCGAGCTTCGCGACCTGGCGCGTGATCTCCTGCCGCGATCCCGGGTCGTCACCGAGCGCGCGTTCGCGCTCGACCAGCCGGCGCGCCACGTAACGCGTAACGGCTTCGACCATTTCCGGAACTTCATACGTCTCGGCCAGCACGGTGCGGCCGTAACGGGTGTCCTGCACGAAACGGTATTGCCGCTTGTCGCGGCCCATCTCGACATGCGCGATGACGTCGACCCACAACCGCGGAACGTCGCCCTTGCTGACGCCACGGTCGAACAATTCCACGCCTGCCGGGATCTCGGCGAACGGCGGATCGAGCGCGTCATTGAGAAGTTCAAGCCGGGCGAGTTCGGCGTCGCGCAGATCGACCACGACAGCGGAGCGCTCCGCCGCTTCGATGCGCGCCTCGCGCACGGCGCTCTTGAGCGGCTGCGGCGCCTCCGGCTTTTCAGCCTCGACTTTGGCCTTGCGTCCCCACATGCCGCCAAAATAGCAATCGCAGCGCTGGAGGAAAAGCGAAAAAGCACGCCTTTTCAACGTCTTTGATGGTTAATTTTTTGGAACTATGCCGTAGGGGCGCGCCCAGCCGAGCCCATCCTCGGTGCGGCCGCGCGGCCGGTATTCAGCGCCGATCCAGCCCTTGTAGCCAAGACGGTCCACCGCCTCGAATACGGCCGGGAAATTGACTTCACCGCCCTCCGGCTCGTGCCGCACCGGGACCGCCGCGCATTGCAGATGGCCGATCGCCGGCAGGTATTTCTCGAGCCGGTACAGCAGATCGCCGCCGACAATCTGCACGTGATAAAAATCGAACTGGATCTTGATGTTCGGCTTGCCGGCCTTGGCGATGATGTCGGCCGCGTGCTCGACGTGATTGAGAAAATAGTTCGGCCGGTCGCGCGGATTGATCGGCTCGATCAGCAGCGTCACATTCCGCGCGGCGGCGAGATCGGCGGCGCGAACGAGATTGGCGACGTACACGCGCTCGGCCGCCGGACGCTGCGACGGATCGACCTTGCCGGCCAGGCAATGCACGGCGCTGCCGCCGACCGCGCTGATGTAATCGAGCGCCTTGCCGAACAGCATTTCCCACTCCTTCTCGCGGCCCGGCACCGCAGCGAGGCCGAATTCGTCGGCGCCCCCGCCCCGCAGAGTGTTGATGCCAAGAACCGTGAGCTTGTTGCCGTCGATCGCCGCTTTCATCTGCGCGGCCGGAACGTCGTAGGGAAATTGCAGCTCGATGGCCTTGAACCCCGCCGCCGCGGCAGCGCCGACGCGGTCGATCATGGCGTGCTCGGTGAACAGGTAGCCGAGATTGGCGGCGAAACGTGGCATGGTTTCCGGTGCTCTCTTGCGTGCGAAGGCCGTAACGTATTCATTAGCCACTCACCCGCCCGAACGCTATCCCGGAACGAACCATGAGCGCCAACGACGCCTTTCACATCGCCATCCTTTCAGGCGACGGCATCGGCCCTGAAGTCATGGCGCCCACGCTCGATGTTTTGCGGCGGATCGAGGCGACGACACCGGGATTGAAATTCCGCTTCACCGAAGGAGCGGCCGGCGCCAACCACTACAAGGAAACCGGCAAGTCGATGCCGGATTCGACGATCGAGCTATGCAAGGGCGCCGACGCCATATTGCTGGGCGCCTGCGGGCTTCCTTCCGTGCGTTATCCCGACAACACCGAAATCATGCCGCAGGTGGAGCTGCGCTTCATCTTCGATCTCTATGCCGGCGTGCGGCCGGCGCGGCTGGTGCCGGGCGTGCCGTCACCGATCGTCGGCGCGGCGGAACGCGGCATCGATTTCGTGCTGATCCGCGAGTCGACCGAAGGTCTGTTCTCGTCGATGGGAAAGGGCGTCACGACGCACGATGAAGCGCGCGAGACGCTCGTTGTCACCCGCGACAAGACCGAGCGCCTGTTCGACTTCTCGCTCAAGCTTGCCCAGCGCCGCAAGAAGCGCGGCAAGGCCGGACGGCTGACTCTCGTCGACAAGGCCAACGTCTTCAAGGCGTTCAACTGGCAGCGTGACATTTTCAACGAGCGCAAGCCGAAATTCCCCGAGGTCAAGACCGACATGCTTTATGTCGATGCCTGCGCCGCCATGATGGTGCGCAAGCCTTGGGACTTCGATGTGATGGTGATGGAGAATATGTTCGGCGATATTCTTTCCGATCTTGCCGCCGGATTGATCGGCGGACTGGGTCTCGCACCCTCGGCCGACGTCGGTGACACGCACGCGGTGTTCCAGCCCTGCCATGGCACCGCGCCCGACATCATGGGACAGGGAAAAGCCAATCCGACCGCGATGATCCTGTCCGCCGCGATGATGCTCGACTGGATCGCCGACAAGCACGATCATCCCGTCGCAGCCGACGCCGCGCAACGCATCGAACGCGCGGTGGATGACGCCTACGCTTCGGGAATCAAGCCGGTGGAGTTCGGCGGCAAGGATGGAACTTCGGCAATCGCCGGCGCGGTGATGAAAGCGCTAGGCTAGCCGCACTCCGCGTCCCAAGCCTGCCGCCAGTAGACCTTGTTCCCGCTCCGCCGGCTCTGGAACACCTCGGCCTGCGGCGAATTGTACGTCCACGCAGAGAAATGGACAGGAGAAGTGACTATGCGCACTTCGCTCAAGAAGTTCTGCATTGCCGCAGGAGCGATCGCGATCATCACGGTTGCATCCGCGGCTCCAGCCAGCGCGCGCTGGCACGGCGGCGGCGGCTGGCACGGCGGAGGATGGCACG
>JBARCH010000065.1:0-15325 GCA_049793875.1 Pseudolabrys sp.
ACCTGGAATATGATGGCAGCGCCGCCGAAAACCCCGACCGCCGTCCTTAAAAAGCTCAATCGCGCCATCGACGAGATTCTGAAAATGCCCGATGTGAAGGCACGCTTCGCAGCCATTCATACGTCGACCGAAGGTGGCAGTCTGGCCGATGCGAAAAAATACGTGGCGGCCGACCGCGCACGCTGGAAACAAGTGATCGAGAAGGCGGGCATAAAGCCCGAATAAGAATGGCTGAAACAACAATCGACCAGGCAATCGCGAATTTGGTGGCGGCCAACCGCGTGTTGGCCGGTGAAGGCATACTCGATGGCTTCGGCCATGTCAGCATGCGTGATCCGCGCAATCCTGTACATTATCTAATGTCGCGTTCGGTCGCGCCGGCATTGGTCGTCGATGAAGATATTGTCGAACACGATCTCGATAACAATGCGGTCTTGCAAAGGGATCGCGACAAAAAGCTCTACTACGAGCGCTGGATTCACGGCGAAGTCTACAAGAGTCGCAGGGACGTGAACGCCATCGTGCATAGCCATTCACCGACGGTGGTGCCGTTTGCTTCCACCAAGGCGCGGTTGCGTCCGCTCTTGCACAATGCATCGTTTCTTGGATTCGGCACCCCCGTTTTCGAAATCCGCGATGTCATGGCGAATTCTGACCTGATGATCAGCACCGCTGAACTCGGCAGGGCGATGGCTGAAACGCTAGGGCAGAGGGCGGAGGTCGTGCTCTTGCGCGGGCACGGTAATGTCGTCGTAGGCCCGACAATCGAGATCGCCGTTTTCCGGGCTTACTATACGGAAATCAATGCGCGCCAGCAGCTCCAGGCCATCACGCTCGGCGGCTCCGATGTTGTGTACATGGATGACGGCGAATGCGAGACCACCGACAAGGTTATGCAATCGGTGGCGGGACGACCATGGGAATTGTGGAAATCCAGAGTGAAGAAATAATACGCGCCGCAGGGCGTCCGAGAGGAAGCGAGAAAACTCATGCCGAAACTTTCAATGACATTTTCTTGCGGCCTGTACGATCGGATGGCTGCGCTGCATTCCGGCGAAGTACAGGTCGACGGCATAGATCTGAACTTTATTCCGGTGCACCATCCGCGCGATCTGTTCGATCGTATGGTAGGCGGCCTCGAATTCGATGCCTCGGAAATGTCGGCGTCCGAATACATCACCCGCCACGTCGCTCAGAAATCGCAATTCGTGGCGCTGCCAGTGTTCCCTTCGCGCGTATTTCGTCACGGGTTCATCGCGGTTGATTCGCGCGTGATCAGGAAGCCGAAGGACCTGGAAGGCAAGACGATTGGCGTGCAGCTTTACACCATGACGGCGGCGATATGGATTCGCGGCCTGCTCCAGCGCGATCAGGGTGTCGATCTGTCGGGCATACAATGGATCGAAGGCGCCATCGAATCCCCGAAGCCGCACGGCAAGCCGACAGTATTGCCGCCGCTCAAGCCGGTTTCCATCGAGGCCAACACCAGCGGAAAATCCCTGAGTCAGCTGCTGGAAGACGGAGAGGTTCAGGCGGTTATCGGTGCCGACCTGCCGAGTTGCTTCGGCAAGTGCGCGCATGTGCAGCGTCTGTTTCCCGATTTCAAGACCGAAGAAAAAGCCTACTATCGTCGCACAGGCATTTTTCCGATCATGCATCTTGTGGTGTTGCGGCGCGAGTTTTACGAAAAGCACCCGTTCGTCGCGACCAGCCTCTTTAACGCATTCAACGAATCGAAGGCGCTCGCCTACCAGCGGATGCGTTATCTTGGCGCACTGCGCTACATGCTTCCATGGCTGCCGTCTGAACTCGAGGAGATCGAGCAGGTTTTCGGTGGCGATCCCTGGCCGTATGGAGTTGAGCCGAACCGCAAGGCGCTTGAAGCGCTGGTCGGTTTCCTGGTCGATCAGTCGATGATTGAAAAGGCGGTGCCGATTGATGATCTTTTTGTTCCGGTGCGCGGCCATAACTGGAAGCGCGATACAAACCACTAGCGCCCGGAAAGAAGGTTCTATCGAAGGAACACGCGATGCAGATGCAAGCGATTATCGTTGGCGGCGGCATCGGTGGTCTTGCGGCCGCACTGGGACTGGCGCGGAAGGGGCATCGCGTAACTGTTCTCGAACGTGCGCCGCAATTCGGCGAGATCGGTGCGGGAATTCAGCTCGGCCCGAACGCATTTCACGTCTTTGATTATCTAGGAATTGGCGATGCCGCTCGCGGCAAAGCCGTTTACATCGATAAACTTCGCCTGATGGACGCGATCACCGCGGAAGAGATCACTCATATCGATCTCGGAGAGTCGTTTCGTACGCGATTCCACAATCCTTACGCAGTGGCGCATCGCGGCGACTTGCATAGTGTGTTGCTGAATGCATGCCGTGCGCATCACGGAATCGATCTGGTCACCAATTGCGAGGTCGTCGGCTATGAGCAAGATGAGGCAAGCGTCACGGCGGTTGCGCGCTCCGGCGAACGCTACACCGGTGCGCTGCTGGTCGGCGCCGATGGGCTCTGGTCCTCGATCAGACGTCAACTAATCAATGACGGCGCGCCGCGGGTATCGGGTCACTCGACGTACCGGTCGGTTATCCCAACCGAGAAAATGCCGGAAGACTTGCGCTGGAACGCCGCGACACTATGGGCCGGACCCAAATGCCACATCGTCCACTATCCGTTATCTGGATGGAAGGTGTTCAATCTCGTGCTGACTGTCGACAATCGCGCTACTGAAGCAGTTGCCGGGAAGCCGGTGTCGCGTGACGAGGTGTACCGGGGTTTTGCCGATGTGCACGAACGTGCTCGCAAGATTATCGATCACGGATCTGATTGGAAAGTCTGGGTCCTCTGCGATCGCGATCCGAATGAGAACTGGGTCGACGGCCGGATCGCGCTGCTGGGCGATGCCGCACATCCGATGCTTCAATATTTCGCGCAAGGTGCCTGCATGGCGCTCGAGGACGCTGTCTGCCTTGCGGAAGCGATTGGTGAAGGCCCTGTTGAATTGTCTTCGGCGCTTGAGAATTACCGGATTTACCGGGTCGTGCGCGCAACTCGCGTGCAGTTGCAGTCGCGTGCCATCGGCGAACACATCTACCATCCCGCTGGAGCCCACGCGCTTGTGCGCAACGCGATCATGCGGGCGAAATCGTCGGAAGACTATTACGACGATTTATCTTGGCTTTACGGGCGCCACGGTCTCGAAGGTGACGCTTTCGTCTCGGCGTGAAGGCAATCCGGAAGGTATAGAGAATTCCCTGTTCTCTGGCCAAAAACTCTTGTTCCGCCAAAACATGGCGGCCGAAATAGATCCGTTTTATCTGTCTTTTACGCATCGGGAATGAGCGGTAGCAGCAAATATGCTTCGCGCTCGCCGCCGGCATAGATGGTGTTAGTGCCCGTGTTGTAGTCGGCATGATAATGCATGTACGACTGGCTGCCGACACCGTCACGCGGCTGCACATCCAGCTGGATGCGGTGACCTCTCCGGAACACCATTGAGGTCGGCCAAATTTCCACATCGACTTTGACAATCTCGTTTGCCTTCAGGAGTAGCCGACGTTGATGCCGGTGATACGGACGGTAAGGTAGGGTCAGTTCAGGGTCGAGTTCGCGGTGCGATACGCGCAGCCAGCCTTTCGCCACCGGCACCGGCGTTCCCTGCTGGCCTGTTTCCAGGATTTCGTTGCCGTCGCTGTCGAAATTACGCAGCGTGAGGAATAGGTCCATGTCCTCCGTCGAACTCGACACCCAAAACGAGGCGGCGAGCGGGCCAGTGATCTCGACGTCGGCCGGCAACGGCGGCGTTTGAAGCGATATGCCCATGCCAGGTTTGATGCCGCCGCCCATTACTTGTGAGGATGCGGCCGACGTGGAGCCCATCGAGCCAAGGCCGGTGGCGTCATAAGTGCGTGATGATGTTTTCGTCGGATTGGCCGGGACGAGTCCGCCGGTATTTGCCGGCACGCCGGGCTCCGGGGGCGATAAATCAAAATAGAATTTTGTCCATTGTGTGCGTGCAAGCGGCCATTCGTTCTCGAGCCGCCACTCGATCTCGTCGCTGCCCTTGCGGATTGCGAGCTTAACCGGTGGTTCGTCCATCACACCGTTGTCGACGCCCTTGAGCCAATGGTCGAAAAACCGAAGCTGATCCTGCCGTCCATCGGCCGTGTAATAAGGATGCACGTGGGTACCAGCCTGCATGCGCAATTTCTTGTTCCTGGATTTCGAGCGCATAAAAGCTTCCGTGTTGCCGCGCAGGTGCAATCCCATACCAGACCAGTTTCCGACTGAAAGAAACGGCACGGTGATCTTGTCCCATTGCGCCTGCGCGCCGCGGAAGGCGCCTGAATCGAGATTGTTGCTGAGCCAAAAATGCAGCGTGTTGGCCGCCCATGCGTTCGGTACTTGTTGCGATGCCCGTCCAAGAGTGTGGTGCAAAAGGTGGGCGGTAAACCAGTTGGTCATGAACAGGCAAAGAATCCCGCCGTGGAAGAGGGCGTCCCGGTAGATGTCAGCGAATCCTTCCCAGGGAATGATCGCCTTGAGCGAGGGCGGCTGATGATTGGCCACGAACCATTGGTTGATGGCGTAATAGGAGATGCCGGACAGTCCGACATTTCCATTGCACCACTGCTGCGCCGCAGACCATTCGATAGCATCGTAAAAATCGACTGATTCAGCGAGCGACCACGGCTCGCATTGTCCAGGCGACTTGCCGCTTCCCCTTCCATCGACACGCACGCAGGCATAGCCGCGCGGCACC
This sequence comes from Pseudolabrys sp., assembly GCA_049793875.1. Classification (GTDB taxonomy): domain Bacteria; phylum Pseudomonadota; class Alphaproteobacteria; order Rhizobiales; family Xanthobacteraceae; genus Pseudolabrys. The sequence continues at coordinate 4,766 of JBARCH010000065.1, forward strand.
CACCAGAGTGGATTTACCGTCTCCCAATTCATCAGAGGGTTGGGCTCTTCTTCCAGATTGCTTGGCGGCGTCCAGAGCTTATCCTTCTGGTATGGCCCGAGATTGAGCAGCGCCGGTACTCGGGCTTTGCCTTTGGGACGGAAAACGTCTGCTTTGAGCCTTGCCCCATCGCGCAGGGGCACATCGACATCCCTCTCAATCAGGATATCGCTTACGGCTGCATGCGATAATTCGTTCATTCGGTCATCTCCCCGAGCAAATCATTGCAGAATGTTATTAGTTCCTAGATAGCGAACAAGCCGGTCAACTGACCTGAGTGCCGCGCCGCGCCAGGCCGCTTTGGGTAACGCGGGGGCCGTGTTCTACACTGACATTATCGTGCCGCTGATTGGGTTTGCGTTGTTGTGGATGGCGCGACCGCGGCGTTGCCACGCGACACGACAGCGCACTCTGTCCTAAATTATCTGCGTGGGGAACGCCGGCGAGCGCGGGAATTGCTCCTCCGTACGCGCGGCGAATCCCAATCCGCCGTGCCCGAGATCAGGTCACCCAAATGCCGCATGTCCCTCGGCGCGTTCGTCGCGGCGCCCGACAGTTCCGTTAGGCGATAGCCCCACCATGTCGACAGATCGGTGGCTGACTGCATGAGCAGCGTCGCCGACGAAATTCGTTGCCGGAAATTTCCAATTGCAGTTCGTCCGCCACTTTTGCACGCCCAGCAACAAGTCTTTGCATCTGCGTTCTTCGTCGCGGCTTCAACCTTAAGTAAGAATCCGCGCAAATGGCGAGTTATTACACGCGAGACCTGTGAAATTTTCGCTGCAGTAATGGTGCTGCGTTGTTGCGGTCAGCGACGAGAGGTCGTGTACCGACGCTAACTAACTCAATTTGCGCTTGAGGAGGAATGCCTGGACCCCTTCCTGCACCACTTCGGAGCGCTGATTCAGGACTTGTAGTTCGCGTTTCATAACGCCGCGCTCGGGGTTCGACGTCTCGCGCTTTTCCAATACTTTTATGCGCGCACGAATGGTGTCGCCGGGCTTCACGGGTTTGGTGAATTTCAGGCTGTCGAAGCCGAGAAAAGCGATCAGTGTGTCGTCATAGAGATGGAGCTGAAATAGCAGGCCCGCGGCAATGGCATACACCAGCGGGCCGTGGGCGATACGGCCGCCGAACTGTGTTTGCTTGCAATATTCCTCATTGATGTGGAGCGGGTTGTAGTCGCCGGATAAGCCTGCAAACATGACGATGTCCGCTTCGGTAATGGTGCGTGCCGGACTTTCGAATTCCGCGCCGATTTTCCATTCTTCCCAATACAGTCCCCGCATTTGAATGGTTCCTTTATAGATATGGGCGCGTCACCGTTCGATCAAAGTCCGAGGCCGCGGGCGATGATGTTGCGTTGAATTTCCGACGTGCCCGCGCCGATGACGGCGAGGCGGGAATCGCGAAAGTAACGCTGCATTGGGTATTCCATGCAGTAGCCATAGCCGCCGAGAATTTGCAGACCAAGATCCGAGACGGCCTTGTACGTCTCGCCGGTGTAGAGCTTGAGCACGGCCGCGTCGCTTCGGGTCGCTGCGCCTTGCGACATCAGCCACGCGAAGCGATAGACCATCGTGCGTGACACATCGAGCATCACCTTCATGTCGGCAAGCTTGTGCGAGATCGCCTGGAATTCGCCGATCGGTCGTCCGAATTGCCTGCGGCTCTTCGCATAATTGAGAGCATAATCGAACGCGGCCGAGGCTGCCCCGGTGCGTGCGGCCGACAGGCAAAGCCGTTCGTACCAAAGATAAGAGTCGACAGCTTCCCAACCGCGGTCGACCTCGCCGAGCACGGCCGACGTGGGCACCTTTACACCGCTGTAGAACACCTGCGTTGTGCCGATCGCGCGCTGGCCCAAAGTTGCGATCTTGCGGACTTCGATGCCGGGCAACTTCGTATCGACCAGAAAATTAGTGATGCCCTGTTGTTTTTTTGAGCCCGAAGATGTGCGTGTTACCAACAGACAATAATCGCTAATGTCCATTCCGGAGGTGAATACTTTCTGGCCATCGATGACGTAGCCGCCATCGACAACCCCGGCGCGGGTCTTTAGCGCCGCGGCATCGGAGCCTGCTTCCGGTTCGGTTAATCCGAAACAGAATGACAGTTCGCCACGCGCGACCTTTGGCAAAAGCTCATTTTTTTGCTCAGGTGTCCCGTGCTGCAGCACGGCGTAGCCGCCATAGGTGAGGGTTCTGAAAACCCACATTGCCAGCTCTTCGAAATGCCTGCCGATTTCTTCCAGAAGAATTGCGAGGTCGATCGCCGATCCCCCGCTGCCACCATACTCAGCGGGAATAGCCAGCCCGAACCAGCCGTGTTCCGCGAGCGCCTGGTAGGCCTCACGTGGTGGACGCGCCTCGTTGTCGCAAAGCTCGGCGTATTCCGGCGGGCAAATGTGATCGAGCAACTCCCTTGCGTGTGTGCGCAAGCTTTCTTGATCTTGCGAAAAGGAAAAATCCATTGTCCGTCACGAGGGCCGATCTAGGCTTGCCAGGTCGAGAACGCGGCGAGCGCGCTGCGCCATTGCGTAATCAACCAGCTTTCCGTCAACAACGATGGCCGCGGTACCTGCCTTTTCCGCTGCCGCGAATTCAGCCACGACCTTGCGATAATAGAGAACTTCGCTCTCGGGAACGGCATAGGCGCTTTTAACCGGCGAAATCTGCCGGGGGTGAATAACAGTGCGGCCGATGTAGCCAAGGCGTGCAGACAAACGGGTATCCGCGATCAGACCGACCTCGTCATTAAGATCGCTGAAAACGCCGTCGATCGGGTGAATATGACTACCGGCCGCACGGGTATCGAGCAGTACTTTTGAGCGTGCATACATCAGTTCGATGCCCTCGATTGACCATGAACAGCCGAGATCGGCCTGAAGATCGCCATCTCTGGCGCCGCCGAGGCAGGTTGCACTGACGCGTGGGGACGATTTGATGAGGTCGAAGCAGTTGTAGACGCCTAATGCGCTTTCGATCTGCAAAATAATTTTTGTCGATCCCGGCGTCATGCCGCGCTGCGTTTCGTGACGCACCATAGCCGCGGCCGCGCTTTCGACATCTTCAACCGTTTCTGCCTTTGCCAGCAGAATTGCGTCGAGCCCTGGATGAGTGACCGACTCGAGATCGTCTGGCAGCAGGCCAGTAGCCGCCCCGTTCACGCGCGCGAATATGGCCGGGTGCGTCCGAGCATCGCGTGTGGCGGCAATGATTCCAGAAACCAATTTGCGCGCGTCGCTTTTGGACGCAACCGGTACTGAATCTTCGAGGTCGAGAATGACTGCGTCGGCGCCGCTCTCGATCGCCTTGATCATTACCCGCTCCTTGATTCCGGGAGCAAATAGCGCAGTCCGAAAGGGCTTCACGAAATTTTCCTGATTAAACACTGAAGAGTACGGCCGACCGGAACCTTGTCAATCAGCTTCCAGTTCAAAACTGTTTCGACATAGATACGCTTCTTTCCTCTTCTCAAGGCAGTCCCACGCTGCAACGTTAACGAGCCTGCATGGCCGAAATAACCGATTGTCTACGTTATATACAATGCGGCCTTTCTATGCAGAAATAAATGCTAGGTCTGCTGTGCGGGGTTGAAACTTATGGGCGATGTGTTTGCTGGCAAGGTTGTTTTAATTACCGGTGGCGCGCGTAATCTCGGACGGGCGATGGCGTTAGCGTTCGCCGCGGAAGGGGCATCGATTGCGGTCAACGCGCGCTCGGAGCGTCCAGAGTTGACCGAAACGATTGTGGCAATCAAAGCCGCTGGCGGAAAAGCGATGGCTTGCATCGCCGACATCAGTGACCGGTCAGCGGTCGACCGAATGTCCGCGGAGATTATCGGACGGTTTGAGCGAATAGACATTCTCGTCAACAACGCAGCTATGCACGCGACCAAGCCGTTTCTCGAGCTGAGTTTCGATGATTGGCGTGGGCCGATCACCACGGCGCTGGATGGGGCGTTCCATTGCACGCAGTCTGTGCTGCCCACGATGATTAAGTTTGGTGGCGGCAGCATCATCAATATGGGCGGCATGTTCGGTCATATGCCAATTCCGAATCGCGCGCCGACCGCTGCCGCAAAAGCGGGGCTCGCAGGCTTGACGCGCGCGCTTGCACTCGAACTTGCCATTCATAATATCAACGTTAACTATATCGCGCCCGGTCCGGCGAACACCGTCCGCCGAGGTCCGTTTCAGTTCGATATGGCAAGGATTCCGTTCGGGCGTTTCGCCGAGCCCGCCGAGATCATCGCAACCATAATGATGCTGTGCGGACGCGACGGCCGCTTCGTCACCGGGCAGACGATCCACATCAATGGCGGCCTGTTTATGAACAACTAGGTTTGGGGGATTCAATGAGGAAAGCTCTGCTTTGCGCCGGCATCGGCATGTATGTCCTGGCAACGTCTGTCGTCGCTGCTCTTGCATCTGACTATCCAAACAGATCCGTGCGAGTCATTGTTGGTCTTTCCGCCGGATCTGGCGTCGACGTGATGGCTCGCATCGTGGCACAAAAGCTAAAGGACGCAATGGGGCAGCCATTCGTCATTGAAAATCGACCGGGTGCCGGCAGCAACATCGCGACCCGTTATGCGGCCTCAGCCAAACCCGACGGTTACACACTCTTTATCCCGACAGTCGCCAATGCGATCAATGCGACTCTTTATCGAAATCTCCCGTTCGATGTCCTGCACGATTTCTCGCCGATTATTCTTACTGGCACCGCGCCGAATCTGCTGGTTGTCAAACCGTCGTTGCCGGTGAAAACGGTTGATGAGTTCGTCAAACTTGCCAAAGCCGAGCCCGGAAAGTTGACTATTGGTTCGAGCGGCATTGGCACCGTTGTGCAGATGGCCGGCGAGATGTTCCGTCGCGAAGCTAAAATCAACATCGTTCCGGTGCCTTACAAAGGAGGACCGGAAGCGACCGGTGCAATGCTTGGTGGCCAGATCGATGGTCTGTTCGTCATCAGTTCCACTGCGCTGCCGTATATCAAGGCGGGAAGCATACGCCCGCTGGCGGTTACCAGCCGCGCGCGCACGAATATCCTGCCGGACGTTCCGACGCTTAATGAATCGGGATTTCCCGGGTTTGAAGCAGTGACGTGGTTCGGCTTCGCGGCCCCGACGGGTACGCCACGCGACATCATTGATCGGTTGAACAAGGAAATTGGCAAAATACTTATGATGCCTGACGTCAAAGATAAACTTGCAAAGCAGGGAATCGACGTCGCGGGCGGTACGCCGGAACAGTTCGGCGCCTATATGCGCGACGAATTTCCAAAGTGGGGAGCGCTTGTTAAGGCTTCCGGGGCGAAAATCGTGGAGTGAGCTGAATCATCGAGAATATAAAAGCACGCCTGATTGGCCTGCACAGGCTTCCACATCAGTTCGAGCGTGCTCCCTGCCGTTCGCATCAAACCTGAAATCTCCACGTAAAAGGCTTTTCAAATGTCTCTGAAAATTCGCCGCGTTGTAACGGGTCACGATGAACATGGCCGTGCCAAGGTCTTGCTCGATGAGCAGGTCAAGAACGTGATTTCAAAGCGGCCCGGTCACGGCGCCTCGGTAATCTGGTCCAGTCGGGGATTTCCCGCCGATAACGATGGTGACGTTGATCCGTCCGGCGATTCGATTGGAACGACGATCGAGAACGGTACCGTCTTTCGTGTGATCAGCTTTGGGCCCGGTGTGATGCCGCGCGTTCACAGGACGGATTCTATCGACTACGCGGTTGTCATTTCCGGCGAGATTGAAATGGAACTTGAAGCCGGCAGGAGTGTGCATGTAAAAGCAGGCGACGTGCTGGTTCAGCGCGGCACCATCCATAACTGGATAAACAAGGGTACCGAACCGTGCGTGATCGCCTTCACGCTGGTAAGCGCAAAACCGGTCACGGTCGGGGGCAAGGCACTCGCTGCGCAGGGGTGACCGAAAAGCGTCGAACAGCGCCGGAAAATTCGCAAGATGGAGGCGTGGCACTTGCTTTATGCAAGCGCGCGAGAAGCGAGCCGTTCATTTCGCGATTTCCATCAGCAGGTCGGATGTCAAATTCGGAGCGGTTATCATCGGATAGTGATGGGACGCGATTTCGTGTGCCGTCCAATCAGATTCCTGCTTTGCCCAGTCGTAATAGTCCTGAAAATGGTGCGAGACTTTTCTCGTGGCGAGTACGTAGGCTTTGCGAGCAACTTGGTTATACTTTCCGGTCAGATGAATAGGTTGCAGCAATGAGGGAAGGGGATGAGGGCTTAGGCGCCCGAGAAATTTCCGGCGGCTGCCTTCATCTTCGATGCCAGTATCAAGTACCAGCGAAGAGGGCACGCGGTAACCGTCACCTTCGGCGTCCGCAAGCTTCTGGACGGTATTGCGGCGCTCCTCTGACACTGTATCGAGCATGCATTTGCCGTTCGTCGGCAGTGCCGCGTTGAGATATATCAGCGCTTCCACGTGTTGAAGCATTCGGTCTGCGACGCCGGAGATAACGAGTCCGCCGTAGCTTGTCCCGACCAGAACGACGTCATTCAGTCTTTCACAAGAAATAACCGCGGCAATATCTTGGATATGTGTGTTCAAATTGGTTTGCCGGGACACGAGATGTTCTCGTTCACCCAGACCGGTGAGCGTCGGTGTAAAAACGAGGTGCCCGTTTGCGCGAATACGTTCTGCGACCTCACGCCACTGCCACCCGCCTCCCCATGTACCGTGCACAAGTAGAAAATTCGCCATCGTATTTCCTTCCAAGACTGAAGTAAGTTTCAGCCAACCTCGCGTGGAATCACCTATGCCGGAACGATTTGATTATTTGACTCCGAAGACGCGAATTGTTTTCGGAAATGGCCGCGTCAGGGAATTGCCAGCCGAGGTGCGTCGCGTCAACATGTCTCGCGTCCTGGTTCTTTGCTCTAAAGGCCGCAAAGAGCTCGCCACGTCGATTTCTGCCGGCTTGGGTGAGGCGAGTGCGGGCATTTGCGATGAGGCATTGCCGAACATGCCGCGCGCTGCGTTCGATGTGGTCATGCAAACCCTCGCCGCCCGGAAGGCGGATGGCTTTGTCGCGGTTGGAGGTGGGTCTTCTGTCGGTCTGGCCAAGGCCGTCAGCGTGGCATCTCAAGTGCCTTTCATCGCTGTGGTGACTACGTTGTCCGGGTCGGAAATGTCGCAAAAATGGGCGCTCGGGCGAGGCTTGGGTCGCGCCGGAGGAAACGACGAACGCGCCCTGCCGGTCGCGGTGATCTATGACCCGGAACTTGTCGCCGGACTGCCTCCGCACGTGGTGGCGGCGAGCGGGCTGAATGCCATCGCCCATGCGGTGGAGTCGCTTTATGGCCGTGAGACTAACCCGGTCGTCCAAACTCTCTGCGAAGAGGCGATTGGCCGCCTTTCGAAAAGCCTTCCGAAAATTATCGCTGGCCCCGGCTCGGTCGATGACTGCAATGAAGCTTTGTATGGCGCCTGGCTGGCTGGGACTTTCAGGGCAACAATCGCCATTCATCATGTAATCGCACAACAAGTTCGACAACTTTTCGATCTCGATCACGCGAAAACCCATGCCGTCGTGTTGCCCTATGCCTTGGCCTTCAATGCTCCTGCTATTCCGCACGTGATGGGCAGACTTCAACGCGCTCTCGGAGCCGCACATCCATCGCAGGCGCTCTTCGATCTGAACGTTCAACTCGGACTTCCGACCAGTCTTGTGGAATTGGGGATGTCGAAAGACCAGTTGCCGGATGCAGTTGATGTCGTCATGCAAGTGGCTTGTCACAACCCCAGACCCTTCTCCCGCTCGGACGTTGCGGCGATCCTAGATCAGGCGTTGGCGGGACAGAGGCCTGACGCCTAGTTTCAAGCGCGCTCCTGAAGCCGATGGCGGCCGACGCCGCCACGATAAAATAACAAGGGTTCGCCTTCCCGCACTTCGCAGGCAATGACTTCACCGAGCACGATGTCGTGGTCGCCGCCCGGATAAACTGCGCGCAAGGAACAACTAAAATGGGCAAGACTCTGCGGCAGTAGAGGAAGCCCGAATTGGTCGATCCGCGTATCGAGCCCGGTAAACCGTTCACCCAACGGACCGACAAAGCGGTCTGAAATGTCGGCTTGTTCGGTAGCAAGAAGATTAACAGCAAATGCCTTGCGTTGCTGGATTGCCTTGCCGGTCGGGCTACCGCGGCGCGGACAAATCAGCAGCAGACATGGGTCGAGAGAAACCGATGTTAGCGAGTTGACGGTCATGCCCTGAAACGCCCCATTCACCTCTGTCGTGACGATGGTTACGCCGGTGATGAACAGGCTCATTGCCGAACGAAACAGCGCGACGTCGACGGGACATAAATCGGACTCTCGCATCATGTGCTCTTCGTGGCTGTCCGCAGCGTGCGTGATAATGCCGCCGTCAAGCTATTTAGCGTAGTTCCCGCAATGGACTTCGGACAAAGGGGAAAAGATATTTTCTCATTTCTAAGGTTCTAACCGCCGGGATGAGATGCTTAGTGACGGAATCGATTACCGGTCCATACGGCCATCTGCCAACGCGCCACCGCCGTTCCTCGAAGCCCTTTAATCACGTGGAATATTTATTATGAAGCTTGGAATGTTCATGATGCCTGTGCATCCCATGGATCGGCGATGGGACGAGGTTCTGCAGGAGGATCGAGAAGCAATCATTCTTGCCGACAAATTGGGTTTTCATGATGCCTTTGTGGGAGAGCATCTCACCGACGCCTGCGAGCGCGTTACCAACAGCATGATATTTCTCGCATCGTTGATTTCGGATACGCAAACGATCAAGCTGGCAAGCGGCACGTCGAATCTTTCGCAATCGCATCCCGTCCTGATCGCCGCTCACGCCGCAATGATCGACACCTTGTCGCGCGGCCGATTTATTCTTGGTATCAGTCCCGGATCTCTGACGTCGGACGCCGAAGCGCTCGGTATTCTCGATGAAGACCGCAACAAAATGTTCGTGGAAGCCATCGACGTCATTCTGGAAATTTGGAAACGTGATGCTCCCTATGACATCGACCTTCAAGACAACCGATGGAAGGTTTCGACCGGTAAGACACAGGCGTACAATCTCGGCGTAGGGTATCTCACGAAGCCCTATCAAAAGCCCCATCCGGAGATCGTCGGGACTGTACTCGCGCCGTTTTCCCAAGGCGTCGTCGCAATGGGGCAACGCAACTTTCATCCGTTGTCGGCGAATTTCCTGCTCGCGAAATGGGTCGCATCTCATTGGGACAATTACGCCAAGGGAAAGACTATGTCCGGGCAGGTAGCCGATCGCAGTGAATGGCGCGTCGCTCGCACGATCTTTGTGGCAGATGACGATAAAAAGGCTGCCGCCTATGCCCGGTATGACGAGAATAGCCCGTACCGATTTTATTACCGCCAATTGCACGCCAAGCTTGTGCGAAGCAAACGTCTGTTTGTCCTCAAGAACCATAAGGAACAGCCGGACGAGGAAGTGACGCATGATTTTGTCATGGACGAACTGGTCATCCACGGCGGCGTCAGCAGTGTCGTGGATCAGATCCTGGCACTGCGCGAAACTATCGGAGACTTCGGCGAAATTGTTTATGCGGGTCTTGACTGGGTCGATCCGGAATTGTCGAAGCGGTCCATGGAATTGATGGCGCACGAGGTTATGCCGCGTGTGAACGCCGCGATCGGCGGAGAAGCTGGCGGGCGCTGAAATTGGACGCAGCATCCGACCGGAGGATGACAATACAAACTGTGCGGCTTTCAGTATTATTTGCGCCGGGGAAGCTTTGTTTGGCTAGGGTACCGGAAGGCAGATGAACAAATTTCAGTATATCAATGCTTTCGTCCGCGTCGCGGAGTCCGGAGGGTTTACCTCGGCCGCCAGCAAGCTGGGATTATCTGTTTCCGCTGTGACGAAGGCGATCGTGCGGCTGGAAGATGAGCTGGACACGCAACTTTTTATTCGCACGACGAGACAATTGCGGACGACTGAATTCGGCCAGGACTTTTACGTCCGCTGTGTGAAGATTCTTGCGGAACTGGAAGAGGCCGAAGTTGCGGTCCGGCGGGACAACAAAGCCGTGAAGGGCCGAGTACGCGCTGTCGTTCCGTTCTCGTTTGGTCGTATAACGGTCGTGCCGGAATTGCCGAAGTTTTTTAAATGCTATCCGGATATCACGCTTGAGATGAATTTTAGTGACGGACCGGTCGATATCATCGCCGAAGGATATGATGTAGCGGTTCGCACCGGGCATGTTCGCGACTCGCGTTTGACCACCCGCCTGTTATTGAAAAGCGCGCAAGTGACCGCCGCTTCTCCGGCATATCTTAAGGCGCACGGTGTGCCAAAGGTCCCGGCCGATCTGGCGAATCATAACTGCATCATTGGCCGGTTCGGTCCCGATTGGGGATTCCGCAAGCCGGACGGAAGGCGTTTTGTTGTGAGGGTTGAAGGTAATACGGTGATTAATAATGGCGACGTCTTGCGAGAGGCGGCTGTCTCAGGCTTGGGAATTATACAAGGGACCTGGTGGC
>JBARCH010000066.1:0-5272 GCA_049793875.1 Pseudolabrys sp.
ACACGCTCGAAGCGATAGCGGACGGTTGGAACTTTGGCCTGCTCCGCCGGCTGCGACGGCCGCACGATCTGCGGGATGTCCTGAGCGCTTGCCGGCATGGCCGCGGCGCAGGCCATCAGAATCGCCAATGCAACCCGCTTCATGCTGCTCTCCCTGACGAATACCGCGAGTCTCCCGCAGCAAACCTAACACCGCGTCCAACGCCGTAGAACCAAACTCGTTCGCCTGTTGGTGGCGCCTCGCGGGGACACCGCGGGGGCACCCAAAGACGGCTGGAAAATTCTTCGTTTAGCTCCTGAAATCAATCACTTATGCCGCAGGTCGCGTTTCTTGACTCGCATAAACCCCATAAGTATGGTCCGCGCGGCTTTAAGGGCGGCGGGACAGGCGGATGTCTTGAATTAGCGCGGGTGTCGAAAGCATGGCTGACGGCGCGCGCAAGCAAGATGATCGCAACCCATCGAACGACGAAGCTGACCTCTCCGCGAGGCTCAATCGTCTCGGCGAGCGGCTCGCGCAAGCGAACCGGACTTCCGAAAACGATTCAGGTCCGCGTCCGGCCGCCGATAAATCGGCGTTCGCCCGCGGTTTCCGGCTGTCCACCGAATTGGTAGCTGGCGTTGTTGTGGGAGCGATGATCGGCTGGCTACTTGATCGCTGGCTCGGTATTTCGCCGTGGGGTCTGATTGTGTTTCTCCTGCTCGGCTTTGCGGCAGGCGTGCTTAACGTGATGCGTGCGGCGGGCGTCACCCGCCCTAACAACGGGACCGACTAGAACTTCATGGCCGATCCGATCGAACAATTTCAGATTCACAATCTCATCCCGATCGCGCATGTCGGCGGGACGGAGATTGCGTTCACCAATTCGGCGGCATTCATGCTGCTCGCCGCCGGCGGCTTGACAGCGTTCCTGCTCGCCTCGACCGCCAAGCGGCGCATGGTGCCGAGCCGATTCCAATCGGCTGCCGAGCTTTCCTACGAATTCGTCGCCGACACGATACGCAGTACCGCCGGAACCGAAGGGATGAGATTCTTCCCGTTCGTGTTCACGTTGTTCATGTTCGTGCTGACGCTCAACATGCTCGGCATCGTTCCTTTCGCCTTCTCCGTCACCAGCCACGTCATCATCACGACGGCGCTCTCGGTGACCGTTTTTCTGATCGTGCTCGGTTACGGACTCTGGTCGCACGGGCTGCACTTCTTCAACCTGTTCGTGCCGAAAGGCGTGCCGATCTACATTTTGCCGCTGATCGTCGGGATCGAGATCCTGTCGTTCATCTCGCGGCCGATTTCGCACAGCGTGCGGCTTTTCGCCAACATGCTTGCCGGGCACATCACGCTCAAGGTATTCGCGGGCTTCATCCTGCTGCTCGGCGCGCATGGCCTGCTCGGCTGGGCCGGCGCCACGCTGCCGTTCGCAATGATCGTGATCCTGACCGCCCTCGAGACGCTGGTGGCGTTCTTGCAGGCTTACGTGTTCGCGATCCTCACCTGCATTTACCTGAACGACGCAATTCACCCGGGTCACTAAGGCCCTAACGGTCAATCAAAGGAAAAGGAGTTCGTTATGGATCCATTGGCAGCCAAGTTCATCGGCGCCGGCATCGCCTGCATCGGCATGGGCGGTGCGGGCGTCGGCGTGGGCATTATTTTCGGCAACTATCTCGCGGCGGCGATCCGCAATCCTTCGGCCGCTCAGGGCCAGTTCGGCAACCTGATCTTCGGCTTCGCCATCACCGAGGCGCTCGGCATCTTCTCGCTGCTGATCGCACTCCTTCTGCTGTTCGCCCTCTAAGGCGAATATCCGGAGACGACGATGGCTGAAAACGCCAAGACAGTTGCGACGACAGAGCACGCGGCGGGCGGGGAGCACGGCGTGTTCCCGCCGTTCCAGTCGCAGACTTTTGCGTCGCAGCTCATCTGGCTGGCGTTCACATTCGTCGTGCTTTACCTGCTCATGTCCCGGCTCGCGCTACCGCGCGTCGGCTCGATCATCGAAGAGCGCGAAAAGCATATCGAAGGCGACATCGCTGAAGCCGACCGGCTGAAGAAGCAGTCGGAAGAGGCGATGGCGGCTTATGAGAAGGCACTCGCCGAGGCCCGCGCACGCGCGCAGGCAATCGCCGGCGAGACGCGCGCCAAGCAGACGGCCGAAGCGGACGCGGCGCGCAAGAAACTCGAGGGAGCGCTCAACATTCGCCTCGCTGACGCCGAGAAAACTATCGCCGCGACCAAGGAAGCCGCGATGGCCAACGTGCGCGGCATCGCCGTCGATGCCACCAAGGCCATCGTCGAACGGCTGATCGGCGCCGTGCCGGCCGATGCCGCCGTGACGGCGGCGGTCGCTGACGCGCTCAAGCGCTAGGAGACGTTCGCCATGCTCGAACCGGAAACCTGGATTGCCCTCGCCTTCTGCCTGTTCGTGGCGGGGCTTGGCTATCTCGGCGTGCACAAGTTCGTGCTGAAAGCACTCGACGACCGGAGTGACCGCATTAGAGCTGAGCTCGATGAGGCAAGCCGGCTGAAGAACGATGCGATGGCGCTGCTGGCCGACTACCAGCGCAAGCGCAATGAGGCGGACAGCGAGGCGCAATCCATTATCGCCGGCGCACAGGCGGAAGCCGAACGGCTCGCCGTCGAGGCGAAGGCCAAGATCGAGGAATTCATCGAGCGGCGCACCAAGATGGCGGAAGCCAAGATCGCCCAGGCAGAGGCGCAGGCCATGGCCGACGTCCGCAGCGCCGCTGCCGAAGCCGCGGTCAGCGCGGCCGAGAAAATCCTGACCCAGGAAGCCAAGGGCAGCCTTGGCGGCACCCTGGTCGCCAAAGGTATCGACGAAGTCGGCAAAAAGCTGAACTAGCGGATTTCCTTACACCGCCGTGCCAGACCGGCCCGGCGCCGGGCTTTTCCCCACTATTCGGGCCCGCGCTGTGCACAAGCACGTGCGTAGCGGGCCGCCCGATGCCGCAGCATTTGCCTGAAGTTGGGCAATTACTATGCTCGCCAAAGTGATTCGTCCGCATTGCGTATCCGTGGCCGGCCAAAAGGCCGGTGAGGCGTCGGGGGACCAATGGTCATCTTCGATTGCAACGGCGTGCTTGTGGATAGCGAACAGCTTGCCACCGCCGTTGTGTCGCAGGAATTCATACGAGCCGGCTTCGCTCTGACGCCGGACATCGTCGCGCGCTATTTTACCGGCCGCCGGCAGACCGACATGTTCGCGGAAGTCGAGGTCGCCGCCGGACGCAAATTGCCGCCGAATTTCGCCGCCACCGTTGCTGCCGCGACGATCCGCCGTTTCCGCGAGGAACTGCGCGCGACCGCGCACATGGCCTATGCGCTTTCCTGGCTGCGCGGGCCAAAATGCGTCGCCTCATCGGCAACGCTCGACCGGATGCGTGTAAGCCTCGAAGCCACGGATCTCATCCGTTTCTTCGAGCCATATCTTTTCTCGTCGACTGAGGTACGCCACGGCAAGCCGGCGCCCGATCTGTTCCTGCTCGCCGCAGCCAGAATGCGCGTCAATCCCGCCGACTGCATCGTGGTTGAGGATTCAACCGTGGGCGTTGCCGCAGCGGTCGGAGCCGGGATGACCGTCGTCGGCTTTGCCGGTGGAACGCACGCCAGCCCTCACCTCGGGTCTCATCTGATGACGGCGGGCGCCCGCACCGTCATCACAGACATGCGGGCCTTGAAAAGCACCATCATCGATCTGCGCGGCTGGTAGTGCATGGCGCTAGCGTGGCTTGGCGCGCGGCTTGCGCGTGGGCCTCGGCTTTTTCTCGGGCTGGTTCGCAAGTGGATCAAAGCCGACATAGACGACATACGTGTCGATTACCGATACCGGCGTTGGCAGTGGGAAAGCGACATCCGGATCGATCTGGGTGAACGAGCCGTTGCCGTCGCTCGAGCCGATTTCCACCGGAATCCGGTAGAGCTTGGACAGAACGGTCTTGGGGTCCGGACCTTCATGCACGACAGCAATGCGCACCGGCACCTGGATCTGGCCGGGACCGCCGGCGGGGCCGTTGATGACGCGGCCTTCGATGCCGATCTTCATCGTCACCGTTCCCGCCGCGACGTGGCACTCGCGCGCCGTGCGCGTGATCGTGCCTTGATATTTGAGATCGAGCGCGTTCGTTTCGCCGTTGGCATCGGGCTTGGCGCCGACCATCAGCGTGGAGGCACCTGAGCGAATCTGGATGTCGGGGCAATCGAAATCGTCGGGCTGCGCCGACGTGGCGGGCGTGCCGTCCGCCGCCACCGGTGCGGCGGCATCCGCGCTCGCGACCTTCTTCTGAGGCGAAAATTTATCGAGCAGGCTGCTGCTAGTCGAGGTGCACCCTGCAAGCACGGCCGCCAAAAGCAGCGGCAACGCCATAGTCGTGCTCCTTCGCTTCATCCCCACGCGCATCGGCTTTTCCATTGTTTCGTTTTGCTTTAGCGACCCACCCAGGACGGCTTTATAGCAAGCCAAGCATGGCAAGCCCAAGGCCGCCAAATAGCGCAGTCAGTCCGGATCGCCTTTTACCCGCGCGTATAGCAGGTGGTCCTGCCAAACGCCGTTGATGCAGAGGTAATCGCGGGCATAGCCCTCGCGCTTGAAGCCGCATTTTTTGAGGAGCCCGATCGAGGCCGCATTGCTCGGGATGCAGGCTGCCTCCAGCCGGTGCAGCCGCAGCGTATCGAAGGCGAACGGAAGCAAGGCCCGCACCGCAGCACTCGTGTAGCCTTGGTGGTTGTGCGGGGCGCCGACCCAGTAACCGATGCTGCCGGCTTGCGCGACGCCGCGGCGGATATTGGCCAGCGTAAGACCACCCACCAACGCGCTGTCGTCGCTGCGAAAGATGAGGAACGCGTAAGCCTGGTCGGTGCGCTGATCCTCGGCATAGCGCTTGAGCCGACGGCGGAAGGCCGCACGCGTCAGGTCGTCGACTGGCCAGGACGGTTCCCACGGCGTGAGAAAGCTGCGGCTCTCTTCGCGTAGCGCTGCCCATTCGCTGTAATCGATGGGCTGCGGCGAACGCAGAAAGACGCCGCTACCGGGAACGGTCGTCATCGGTTCGTTGAAACTGACTGTGCGAAAAAACGCCATGACAGGATTCGACGCGATCAGGCAGCCTTGCGCCAGAGACTTTCAGCGATTGCGGCGGCGCTTTCAAGACCGGAGCCGGCGCCGAGGGCCGCAATGGCGGGCCGGCTGCGGCCGATAAGCGCACGCCCCGCGGCGCGCGCGCTTTCGACGGTGACGGCATCGATCTTGGCGACGATC
>JBARCH010000067.1:0-15010 GCA_049793875.1 Pseudolabrys sp.
TTGCTGAACTCGGATATCGAGGATCTCTATAGCCGCGTGCAGGTCGGCACCCGCGTCGTGGTGCTGCCCGGCGGCAAGCCGCCGGAAGTTGCCAGCACGGCAGCGCCCGCGTCACAGGCGCCCCAAGCTCAGGGCAGCCAGATGCGCTCGAACGCGACCGGCTCGATCTCCAGCAGTGCGCTGCCGCCGCCGCCAGCCCGCCGGTGAGCAATGTCCGGCATGGCGCGGATATCAATCCGCCGCGTTCGCGCTCACTTTCGCTAAACGGCTGATCGCTTCCACCATCGCGCCGGCATCGGCTTTGCCTTTGCCGGCGATATCGTGCGCGCTGCCGTGTGCGACGGACGAAAACAATATCGGCGACCCGATCGACAATCCTGCGGTGCGATTGAACGCTTGCAGCTTGGCGGCGATGTGGCCCTGATCGTGCAGCATGACGATGTAGGCGTCGCAGCCTTTCTTGCGGAACATGGTGTCGGCGCCGAATGGGCCTGATGCGTCGATGCCGTCCTTCGCCGCGCGCGCGATGGCCGGAATGATGATGTCGATTTCCTCCCGGCCGAACAGGCCTTCCTCGCCCGCGTGCGGGTTTAAGCCGCCGACAAAAATCCTGGGACGCGCAATGCCGAGCCGCTTGAGCGATGCGTCGGCGACCCGGATGACGCGTTCGACGCGTTCCGGCGTGATCAACTCAACGGCTTCGCGCACGCTCACATGCAACGTCGCATGCACGATGCGTGACTCGTCAAAACAGATCATCAGATAGACGTCGTTGACGGGCGTGCCGGTTTCGCGCGCGACGAACGATGGATAGCCGTCGAAGGCGATGCCGGCTGCCGCAATGGAGCGCTCGGTTTGCGGGGCGGCCACCACCGCGTCGACCTGCTTGTCGAGCGCCGTGCGGATCGCGCGCCGTGCGGCAGCGAGTGACGCGCGGCCGTAAGCGGCATCGACAGTGCCGATCTTGACCGGCGCGTTGGTGCCATCGCGGGCATCGAGCAGGTTGACGGCGCCGTTCGACCAATCGGCGTCCGCGACAGTGGCGATCACGCGCACGTTTGGCGAAAGCCCGGCGGCCCTGGCGTGCATGTCGACCACGGCCGGGTCGCCCACCAGCAACGGCCGGCACAGCGCGGTCACCCGCGCATCAAGCGCGGCTTTGAGCGCGATCTCCGGGCCGATTCCAGCCGGGTCTCCGGTCGCTATGGCGATACGCGGCAGGGCCATCGGTGCTCTCTTTTCGGCGTCTTGCGGGTGCCTATAATGGCCGAGCTGCGAGGCCCCGGAAAGCAAGGAAACAGCCCCCATGATGTCGCGTGAGCAGAACGACCAGCTAAGCCGTGTCGGTCCCGGGACCCTGATGGGCAAGCTGTTGCGGCGGTACTGGGCGCCGTTCCTGCTGGCGGAGGAGATCGCCGAGCCGGATTGCCCGCCGGTCAAGGTTACGCTGATGGGCGAGAAGCTGATCGCGTTCCGCGACAGCGAAGGCCGCATCGGCCTGATCGACGAATTCTGCGCGCACCGCGGCGTCTCGCTCTGGTTCGGCGAGAACAAGGACTGCGGCCTGCGCTGCCACTATCACGGCTGGAAATACGATGTGAACGGCAACTGCACCGATCTGCCGTCGGAGCCGGAGGAAAGCGGCTTCCGCAAGAACATCAAATTGAAATCGTATCCGTGCATCGAGAAGGCGGGCGTCATCTGGGCCTATATGGGGCCGCCGGAACTGCAGCCGCCGCCGCCCGCGCTGGAATGGACCGACGTGAAGCCGGAGCAGCGTTTCATCTCCAAGCGTTTGCAGGAGTGCAATTTCATGCAGGCAATGGAAGGTGGCATCGATTCCAGTCACGTGTCGTGGCTGCACGGCAGCGAACTCAACAAGGACCCGCTGTTCAAGGGCAGCAAGGGCAACGAATACAACGAAAAGGACCGCATGCCGCATTTCGACGTGCAGGAATTTTCCGGCGGTCTTTTGATCGGCGCGCGCCGCAACGCCGACGCCGAAAAATATTACTGGCGCATCACGCCGTTCATCATGCCCTGGTACACGATCATTCCGCCGCGCGCCGGACATCCTCTGGGCGCGCATGCGTGGGTGCCGATCGACGACGAGACGTGCTGGGCGTGGAGCATCAATTATCACCCGAAGCGCGCCTTGAAGGAGTCGGAAGTGGCGGCGATGCGCGAGGGCGAGGGCATCCACGTCAAATACGTGCCCGGCACGTTCATTCCGCTCGCCAACAAGGGCAACAACTACCTGATGGACCGCGATGCGCAACGCCACGGCCACAGCGCCACCGGCGTCGACGGCATCGCGATGCAGGATGCCTCGATTCAGGAAAGCATGGGCGCGATCCAGGACCGCACCAAGGAGCATCTGTGCGCGACCGACAAAGGCATCACCATGACGCGGCGGATGATGCTGCGGGCAGCGGAAGCCGCGGCGCAGGGCAAGCCGGTGCCGGCGACGGAGCCGGCCGCGCAACGCGTGCGGTCGGTGTCGATCGAGCTTGCGAAGGACGAGGCGTTTGCCGAAGGCGCCAAGCACGGGCTTTACACCGATCTCGGCACCGAGCCGGTGTCGGTGTAACCGATCGAAGCCTTGTCGACCCGGCATTTCCCCATCGCCATCGTCGGCGCCGGGCCGACAGGCCTGACGCTGGCCAATCTGCTCGGCGCCTACGGCGTTGCCTGCGTCGTGATCGAGCGCAATGCCGCGACCGTGCACGAGCCGCGCGCGGTTTCCATCGACGACGAATCGCTCCGCACCATGCAGGCGGCGGGTCTTGCTGGCGAAGTGATAGCGAAGACCGTCGCCGGCTACGGTTCGCATTATTTTTCCGCGCGCGGGCGTTTGTTCGCCAAGGTGCAGCCGACCGAGCAGCCTTACGGCTTCCCGCGTCGCAACGCCTTTCGCCAGCCCATCCTGGAACAACAGTTGCGCGCGGCGCTGGATCGCTTTCCGCATGTGACCGCGCTGTTCGAACACGAGCTCTTGTCGTTCGAACAAGACGATCGCGGCGTGGCGCTGCGAGTGCGTGGCGAGGCGGGCGAAAGCGAATTGACGTGCGATTATCTGGCCGCCTGCGACGGCGCATCGAGTCCGGTGCGCCGCACGCTGGGCATTGCCATGAGCGGATCGACGTTCAGCGAGCGCTGGCTGATCGTCGACCTGGAGAATTCGCCGGCTGACTCTCCGCATACGAAAGTTTTTTCAAACCCGCGCCGGCCGTGCATTGCCTTGCCGGGGCCGGAACGCACGCGCCGTTACGAATTCATGCTGCATGAGGACGAGCGCGACGAGGACATGCTTGCGCCCGCCGTCGTTCAGCGGCTTTTGCGTGAGCACGAGGCGGCGCCTGAAAGCCGTATCGTGCGCACGGTGGTCTACACGTTTCATGCGCGGCTTGCGGAACGCTGGCGCGAGCGCCGTGTCATTCTCGCCGGCGATGCTGCGCATTTGATGCCGCCATTCGCCGGGCAAGGCATGAACAGCGGCCTGCGTGACGCCAACAACCTTGCATGGAAGCTCGCCGCGGTGACGCAGGGCCACCTCGGTGCCGGCCTGCTGGCGAGCTATCAGGAAGAACGCCGCGGCCACGCCGCGTCGATGATCGGCTTTGCGCTCAACATGGGGCGCGTTTTGGCGCCATCCAATGCCTTCGCGGCCTGGGCGATCGAAACAGGCTTCCGCGCGCTCGCGCTCTTTCCGGCGGCGCGCGACTATGTTGCGCAGATGAAGTTCAAGCCGCCGCCGCGTTTCGAGCGCGGCTTCATCGTGCCGGATGGCGCACCTGCGCGCAGCACGCTGGTCGGCCGGCTCTTTCCGCAACCGCATGTGACTGCCGGCGGCACGGAGACCTTGCTCGACGATGTGCTTGGGCCCGGTTTCGCCATTCTGGTGCGCAGCGCGCGGCCGGAAGCTGCATTACCATTGCTGCGGGCCGCGCCCTGGAGCGATCTCGGTGCACGGATTGTCGTCTTTGGCGAGGGTGCGTCTTCCGCGGGCGTTACGGTGGTCCGCGAACGCGGCGAACCAAGTCTGCGCCTTGCACGCTATCGCGACCACGTCATCCTGCTGCGGCCCGATCGCTACGTGGCGGCGTGCATCGCGGTTGACGATCTCGAACGCGTTGCGCCGGCAGTTGGAAAGCTGATTGCGGCGACCTTTGAATCCGGCGGCCGGCACGGGACACAGGCGGCGGCCGGTTGACGGCTTACTCCGCCGCGGATCGCAGCGGCTTGCCGATCGCCGCATTGACGCGCGGCATGACTTCCTCGGCCATCAACTGCATCGACCGTTTTGCCAACGCCGGATCGACCCAATCCATGCCGGCATAGACCAGCTCGCCGAAATCGCCGGTCTCCTCGCGCATCGCCAGAATCTGGTCGACGACGCTGCTGACGCCGCCCTGGATCAGGCAGTGGTCCATCACCCAGTCGTGGGTCATTTCCTCGTCCGGCTGTTCCTTGTGGCTCTTGAACACGTAGAGCCGGTTGCCGCGTTTCATCTTGGCGCGAATCTGTTCGTAGTAAAAACGGTAAGGGCTGTTCGAATCGTCGCGGCCATAGCGCAACGCCGTCTTGTCGTCGTCGGCGACGAATATTGCGCGCGCGACGCGCCAATCCGCGACATTGGGCTGTGCGCCGGCTTCGGCCTTGCCCTTGCAGTAATTCGCCCAGTGCGACTTGAGATGCTTCGCCAGCAGGAAGTTTGCCGACAGCGGATGGAAATCGCGCCGGCCCATATGCACGACGCCGGGCGAGAACGGCGCCACCACAGTGCCGACGATCTCCGGCCTCGGCTTCTGGAACGGCTTGGCCATGACGCCGACGCCAAGATGCAAGGCGGCGGCGCGATTGATCCCGACCTTGAAGCGATTGTCGGAAAAATCGATGTCGTAAGGCGGATCGCGCTCCCAGATGGCGAGGATCACGTCGATCGCCTCGGCGAAGATCTTGTTGCGGTCCTCGTCGAGCAGGCCGATAGCTTCGGCGTCGGATGTCAGCGCGCCGGCGCTGATGCCGAGGATGAAACGGCCTTGCGCGAGATGATCGAACATCGCGGCCTGCACGGCGACCAGCACGGGGTGCATATGCGACAGGTTGGTCGTGCCGGTGGCGAGCTTGATTGTCCTGGTGTCGTTGATCAGCGTCGCCTGGAACATCATGCTGTTGGTGATGTTTTCGCAGGCGTCGGTCAGATGTTCGCCGACGAAGGCGTCGTAAAAGCCGAGCCTGTCCGCGAAGATGATGGCCTCGCGGTCCTCGCGCAGGGTCTGCGACCAATCCCGGCCCTTCGGATGCACCGGCATGGTGAAGTAGCCCAACCGCATTCCCTGATCTCCATTCGGCTCGCGTTGTCGGCCGGCAACCTATCCGAGGCAGGTCGGTATTGCAGCAATTCTTCGGGCGGCCGGTGGCACGGGCCGCTTTGCTTTTGCTTTTGATTTCACGGTATTAAAGCCGCCGGAAGCCCACCCGACCCGGTTCGGTGTCAATGGAAACTCCCCAGGCACCCAAGCAAAACCGAGTTTTACCCGTTGTTCCCAATTTACCGCAGCGGCGACTTTTGCAACGTGATAGGGACAAATTAGTTTTCAGGTCAACGGCCCGCCGAGAAGCCCCCCGAGGAGTTCAATGCTGCGCTGGTTTCATGCCTTGATGCCGAAGGAGGATCGCTTCTTCGACCTGTTCGCACGGCATTCGGAGGCAGTGCTTGCCGGCGCCCACGCCTTGCGCGCGATGCTGGAGGGCGGCGAGGCTGTTGAGCGTAACTACCAGACCGTCATGGACCGCGAGCAGGACGCCGACAACGTCACCCGCGACGTCCTGATTGCCGTGCGCCGCACATTCATCACGCCGTTCGACCGCGGCAATATCCGCGACCTGATTACGTCGATGGACAACGCCATCGACCAGATGCAGAAGACCGCGAAGTCGATAAAGCTGTTCGATGTGAGGGCATTCACGCCGCAGATGCGCGATATGGCGGATGCAATCGTCAAGTGCGCCCAGCTCGTGCAGGAAGCAACTCCGCTGCTCAAATCGATCAGTGCTGAAGCGACGCATATCAGTTCGTTGACCGAGCAGATTTCGCAGCTGGAAGGCCGCACCGACGAAATGCACGACAGCGGACTCCAGACGCTGTATCAAGCCAATGCAAATTCAAACCCGATGGCGTTTATCGTCGGGAACGAGGTCTACGACCATCTCGAAAAGGTCGTCGACCGTTTCGACGACGTTGCCAACGTCATGCATGGCATCGTCATCGAGCACGTATAGTCACCCCGGAGTCGAACGATAATGGACGCCGCCGCGCTCCCCTGGCCGATCCTTTTCGGCCTGATTGGTGTCGCGCTTGCGTTCGACTTCCTCAACGGCATGAACGATGCAGCCAATTCAATCGCGACTATCGTCTCGACCCGTGTGCTGCGGCCGCAATACGCCGTGGCCTGGGCGGCCTTTTTCAATTTCATCGCATTTCTTGTTTTCGGCCTGAGCGTCGCCGAAACGATCGGCCGCGGCATCGTTGACGTCACGGTGATCGACTCGCACGTGATCTTTGCGGCACTGGCGGGTGCGATCATCTGGCAGATCATCACCCAGCGGCTCGGCATCCCGTCATCGAGTTCGCATGCGCTGATCGGCGGGCTGGTCGGCGGCGGCATCGCAAAAGGCGGCACGAGCGTCGTGATCTGGAGCGGGCTCGGCAAGACCACCGCGGCGATTTTTCTTTCGCCCGGTCTCGGGTGTGTGCTGGCGCTTTTCCTGATGCTGTTCGTTTCGTGGGCGTTTGTGCGGTATACGCCCTACAGCGTCGATAATCTTTTTCGCCGCGTGCAATTTATCTCGGCGTCCGCCTATGCGCTCGGTCACGGCGGTAACGACGCGCAAAAGACCATGGGCATCATCGCCGTGCTCCTGTATTCGCAGGGCGATCTCGGCCAGAAATTCTACGTTCCGCTGTGGGTCGTGCTGGCGTGTCAGGCCGCAATGGCTGCCGGTACGCTCGGCGGCGGCTGGCGCATCGTGCGCACGATGGGATCGCGCATCACGCGGTTAACACCGATGCAGGGCGTCTGCGCCGAAACAGCCGGCTCCGTCATGCTGTTTGCGGCGACGCATCTGGGCATCCCGGTCTCGACCACGCACACGATTACCGGATCGATCATTGGCGTCGGTGCCGCAAAGAAGGTGTCGGCGGTGCGCTGGAGCGTGGCCAAGGAAATCATGACCGCATGGATCTTGACGATCCCCGCCGCGGGCGTGCTTGCGGCGTTTTTCTACTGGTTCGCGGGCTTGTTTAGTTAGGCCGCAACCTTCACGAGGAAGCTTTCGACCTCGCGCCGCAAATCGGCGGCTGCGGATTCGACCGCCTCGGATGTGGCGAGCACGGATTGGGCCGATTGTCGCGTTTCGGTGGCGGCCCCTGCGACTTCGCCGAGCACGGTAACGACCAGCTTGGCGCCGCCGGCGGCGCGGCCGACGCTTTTTGAAATTTCGCTGGTTGCCGCGCTCTGCAGTTCGACCGCGCTGGATACGGCGGTGGCGTATTCATCGATCTCCTGCATGCGCGCGGCAATGCGACCGATCGCATCGACGGCGACGGAGGTCGATTGCTGCACCGCCATGATTTGCCGGGCAATGTCTTCGGTAGCCTTGGCCGTTTGAATGGCCAACGATTTCACTTCCGACGCGACCACCGCAAATCCCTTGCCGCTTTCGCCGGCGCGCGCCGCTTCTATCGTGGCGTTGAGCGCGAGCAAATTGGTCTGTCCGGCAATGGCGCGAATGAGCTTGATAACGTCGCCGATTTTTTTTGCGGCTTGCGACAGTGCGTTGATCTGTTCGTTGGTCCCGCGCGCTTCGGAGAGGGCGGTGCGCACGATGTCCGTCGTCATGGTAAGTTGCCGGCCGATCTCGACGATCGATCCCGACAATTCCTCCGCAGCGACCGCCGCAGTATCGACGTTGCCGGCGGCGTCGTTCGACGTGTTCACGGCGCTGTCGGCGCGCTGCGTCGTCTGGCCGGAATTGCAAAGCAGCGTGGTTGCGGTTGCGCGCATCGAAAGTGCGCCGTCGGTGACGGTGTGCAAGTGGTCCTCGACGCCGCGCCGGAACGATGCGATTGCGGCTTCGATTTGGGCGCGATGCTGTTGTTGTTCCTGCATCGACGCGCGGTCTTGTTCGGCTTGCCGCCGTGCGCTGATGTCTTCGTGCGTCGCCACCCAGCCGCCGCCGACCATCGGCCGGTTGATGACGACGACCGCATGTCCGTCAACCGATTTGACTTCGGTATTGGTTGATTCGCCCTTTTCCATCCGGGCCAGCAATTGCCGGCGGTATTCGCCGGCTTCGCTTGCGAACGTGCCTTGTTTGGTCCGATATAGAAGGAGTTCTACCAGTGAGCAGCCGGGCTTCACGATATCCGGCGACAGGTTATACATCCGCAGATAAGGCGCATTGCAGACGACCAGGCGCTCGGCGCCGTCGAACATGCAGAGGCCCTGCGACATGTTGTCGAGTGCGGAGCGCACGCGCAGATTGTCGATGCGTAGCTTGCGGGCGAGCCAGGTTTCGATGGCGATCATCGTGAGGATCGACACCGCGGCTGCCGGAAAAACAGACGCGCCAGCGCCGCCGCCATTCGGAGTCAGAAAATACAAGGGCAAATAGGATGCGAGAAAGGCCAGAAGCCCCGCCAGCCCGACCGATTGCCAACCGCGCCAGAAAATGCGCGAGAGTGGTTCGTTATTCATCGCAACAACCGGAATCTGTTGGTAAAAAGGCGAACCCCGAAAGAGAAGGAATGGTATGCCTGACCGGTTTTTTTGCGGTTAATTGCCGGTGACTGAAAAGCTAACGAGAGATTAACGTGGGATCGGGAGCAAACGCGGATGGCTAAATTGCGGGCGGTGGAATGCCGCGAATTCATCAAGGCGGTCGTCGAAAAGGCCGAGGAGATCGGTGTGCCGGTCTCCATCGCGGTGGTCGGGCCGGAAGGCCACCTGATCGCGCTCGAGCGGATGGACGATGCCGGATTCGTCACGCCGGAGACGGCGACCGCCAAGGCCTTTACCGCGGCCGCGTTTCGCTCGATGAGCCCGCGCTTCCCCGACGGGCTGGTGATCCAGCAATGGTTCAAGGAACGCAATCCGCAACTGCTCGTGGCGATGGCGGCGATGAACAACGGAAAAGTCGCGGCGTCAGGCGGCTGCGCGCCGGTGTTCAAGGGCAATGAGATGGTCGGCGCCTATGGCATCAGCGGCGCGACCTCCGATCAAGACGAGATGATCGCGCAATATGCGCGCGCCAAGGTAGGCTGGGCGCACCGCGCCGAGAACGACGACACCAAGCCGGCCGTAAAGGCGCACATCAACGAGCTCTACGACAAGGTCGGGTTGAGCGACCGGAAGCTTTAATCGCCATCCAATCGCATAAATCAAAAATTCCTGGAGCCGAGAATGGAACGCTACGGTAGTGCGCAGAAGGGTGGCTGGAACGGCCGCCTCGAGGACGACTCGTTGCTGCGCGGGGCCGGCCGTTTCGGCGACGACGTCAAGCCGGAGGACGTGCTTGCGGTTTGTTTCGTGCGCTCGCCGCACGCGTTGGCGCGCATCGTTGGCGTCGATGTGACCAAGGCCAAGGCAGTGCGCGGCGTCGTGGACGTGTTCACCGGCGCGGACCTTGCAGCCGAGCATTATCATTCGGTGTCGCATCCGCATCCGATTCCGGACCGCAACGGCAAGCCGATCCAGGGGCCGTTCCGCGCCGGCCTCGCGCATGAGCGAGCCAATTATGTCGGCGAGCCGGTGGCGCTGGTGGTGGCGCAGACGCTTGGCGCCGCGCAGGATGCCGCCGATCTGGTGGCGATCGATTACGAACCGCTCGCGCCGGTAATCGATGCCGAAGCTGCGTTGCGCGATGGCGCGACGGTGCTTTGGCCGAACGAGGCGCCCGGAAATATTGCGTTCGATTGGGTCGCGCCGCCCGATCCACAAAGCACAAACCGCACGAAGGTCGACGCCGCCTTCGCCAAGGCCGCGCACATTGTGCGCATCGACCTGAACAACCAGCGGCTTGCTTGCGCATCGCTCGAGCCGCGCACGGCAACCGCGAGCTACGATTCCACCAGGCAGGTGTTCACGCTGCGTTGCGGCACACAAGGCGTCGCCGGCGTGAAAATGCAGACCGTCGATGCAATGAACATAAAGCCGGAACAGTTGCATGTTCTCACCGACGATGTCGGCGGGGCGTTCGGCATGAAGGCGTCCGGTTACCCGGAATATATCGCGTTGCTGCACGCTGCCCGTGCGCTCAACAGGGCGGTGCACTGGTCATCCAGCCGCGCGGAAGCCTTCCTCGGCGATAATACCGCGCGCGATTCCTTCTGGACGGCGGAACTTGCGCTCAGCGCGCGCGGCAAATTCCTTGCGCTGCGCGTCGAAGGTCTCGCCAACGTCGGAGCCTACGTCACCGGGGTCGCGCATTTCTGCTCGACGCTGCACGTCTCCGGCTGCCTGCCGACGGTCTACGATATTCCCGTCGCCTCGGTACGCACGCGTTGCGTCGTCACCAACACCGTGCCGGTCGGTCCTTATCGCGGCGCCGGGCGGCCGGAAGCAAGTTTTCTGCTTGAGCGCGTGATCGACACCGCCGCCGACAGACTGGATATCGATCCTGCGGAGCTGCGCCGCCGCAACTTCGTCAGGGCCGAGCAAATCCCCTACAAAACTCCGTTCGGCAATACCTACGACAGTGGCGATTTTCCGGCGGTGTTCGAAAAGGCATTGACGCTCGCCGGCTACGACGGCTTTCGCGAACGCCGCAAGGAGGCGAAGAAGGCCGGCAAGCTGCGCGGCATCGGCATCGGCTGTTATCTCGAGATCGCGGGCGGGATTCCGGAAGAGGGCGCGGGGATTTCGTTTCCCGGTGGCGAGGCCGTAACCGTCAGCATCGGCGCGGGCGCCAGCGGGCAGGGCCACAAGACCGTATTCAGCCGCCTTGCCGCCGAGCAATTGGGTATCGCGGCGAGCGCGGTGACGGTAACGACCGGCGATTCCGTGCGCGATGTGCCGGGCATGGGCGCCGTCGCGTCACGCTCGGCCTTCATGGTCGGCAATGCCATCGCCAATGTCGCCAAAATGGTTGTCGACAAAGGCCGTCCTGTCGCGGCGATGCTGATGCAGGCCGGCGAGGCGGAAGTCGATTACGCCAGCGGACGCTATACCGTTCGCAATTCCGAGCGCAGCGTGTCGCTGTTCGATGTGGCGGCACGCGCCAGGGAATTGGTGAGCCAGAATGTCGTCAAGGAAACGCTCGACACGCGCGCCGTTTCCAAAACGCCGGCGACGTTTCCGAACGGTTGCCATATCGCGGAAATCGAGATCGATCCGGCGACCGGCGCGGTGTCGGTGCCGAATTATGTCGCGGTTGGCGATTGCGGCAACGTACTCGACGAAACCATCGTCGAGGCGCAGGTGCATGGCGGCGTCGCGCAAGGGCTCGGTCAGGCACTGACCGAAGGCATCGTTTACGATCCGGGCGGCCAGTTGCTGAGCGGTTCGTTCATGGACTACGCGATGCCGCGCTCGAGCCTCGTGCCGTCGATGAAGGTCGAGCACTTCGCGGTGCCGTGCAGATCGAATGCGCTCGGCCTGAAAGGCACCGGCGAGGCCGGCACCACCGCGGCGACGCCGGCGCTGATCAACGCGGTGATCGACGCGCTGCCGCAAGGCAGCGCAATCGAGATGCCGGCGACGGCCGAGAAGGTCTGGCGCGCGCTGCAAACGCGCGCCTGAGCCCTGCCGCTATGGCTTGATGTCGAGCTTCACCGTTTGGGTGATCGTCTCCCAGTGCTTCATCTCGCCGGCGAGCCATTTGTTGGCATCGGCAAGTGAAGCGCTCGGCACGATGTTGAAGTGCTGTTTCGTGAGCTTGGCCACCACTTCGGGAGACTTCAGGGCTTTGAGCACATCGTCATGGATGGCCTGCAACACCGGTTTCGGCGTCGCCGCCCGGGCGAACATCCCGTTCCATGCCAGCGTGCCTACATCGGGAAACCCGACCTCCTGCATCGTGGGGAGGTTGGGATATTCCGCCAGGCGCGTGCGGTTGACGAGCGCGATCGGGCGCAACTGTCCCGCCTGAACCATGCCGGCGGTGCTGGCGACATTGAGAAAGGCGGCCTGTGCGTCGCCGCGAATCATGTCCTGGATCGAGCCGGCCGCACCGTTCTTGTTCGGGATGTGGATCATGTCGAGATCGCCCGCGCGCTTGGCGAAATAGGCCATGTCGTAATGCGGGTACGAGCCGATGCCGACGCTGCCGTAACGCACCTTGCCGGGGTTTTTCTTTGCGTAGGCGATAAACTCCGGCACCGTCTTCGGCGGGAAGTCTTTTGCCGTCACCAGCAGGAACGCCGGAACATCGATCAGGTTGGTCACTGCGACGACGTCCTTGGCGTAATCGATGCTGAGTTTCTTTTTGTAAAGGATCGGCGTGATGGCGTTGGTGGAGACGTTGCCGACCATCAGCGTGTAACCGTCGGGCTCGGCCTTTGCCATTTCCTCGATCGCAAGCAGGCCGAAGGCGCCGGGCTTGTTGAAGACGACAAAGCCCTGGCCGGTGATCTTCGTAAGTTCATCGGCTATGATGCGCGCGACGATGTCGGTAGCGCCGCCCGGTGCATAAGGCACGATTATCTTGACCGGCCGAACCGGGTATTTTTGCGCATTTGCAGCGACGCTGCCGAAAACGACGGCAAGCGCGGCCACAAGCATTACAGGCAGGCGATACAGTTTCATGAAATCCTCCGGTTGAACGAACGACGCGTCACGCTGCCTTCATACCGTGCAGACTGTGAGATGCGTCCTTGCAGGTGAAAAATAAGACGTCTTCCTCCGGCGTCGCCTTGCCGCCGTGTACGACGTTGGCAGGAATGTAGACGACCGAGCCGGGTTTCACGTCCATTTCCTTGCCATCGATGGTGGCGCGGAAGGTGCCTTGCAGCACATAGATCCACTGCTCGTTTGGGTGCGAGTGCGGCTCCGCGCCGGTTCCGGCCGGCATACGCATTAGCCCCACGATCATGCGATCGCCTTCGACACAGGCGCCGTTGGCGGTCGAGTAGGCCGGACCACCGAGGATGTGATTGACGTGCGCGAGATCGAAGACGTACTCGCCTGGGGCAGCGCGCGTTGCGCCCGGCGTGCGAGCAGCCGGCTGGCTGGTCATGCATTCGCTCCCTTTGTACTCCGCTCTGCGGCGGTTGGCTGATGCTAACGTGGAAGAACGAGAGATGGAACCGGGGGGACGGTGAAATCACCATTCGGCCATGTTAGGCCCGCGTGGTCCACTGCAAATGATTCGGAGAATGGCGAAGATGACGATAGTGCGCCTTCTGGCGATTGCGGTGGCAGCTTTCCTGCTCGCTTCGTGCGCATCAAATTACGTGCCGAAGGGCGAGCCGAGCATCTATCGCGATCTTGCACGGCCGGGCGCGGAACTCGATGCGCCGGCCATGGCCTCGGTGATTTCGGGATATCGTGCCAATAACGGACTTGAGGCCGTCACGCTCGATCCGACCCTGATGCGTCTTGCCGAAGCGCAGGCATCGCTTATGGCGAAGCGCAACAAGCTGGACCACAATGTTGGCAAGCCGTTCACGACGCGCATCAAGGAGTCAGGATTCGACGCCAAGGTGGCCGCGGAGAATATCGGCGCCGGTTATGGCACGATCGCCGAGGCGTTCTCGGGCTGGCGCGAGTCGAGGGGACACAACGCCAACATGCTGCTCAAAGGCGTGACGCGCATCGGAATTGCCGCGGTCTACGCACCAAACACCCGATTCAAGGTGTTCTGGTCGCTGATCCTGGCCGCGCCGGATGACAGGAAAGGCTAATCGCCAGGCGCGGCGTCAGTCGCCTTCACCGGGCTTGGGCGAAAAATACTTCTCGAGTTTTTCCGGCACGCCGTCGAATTCCTTGGCATCGGCCGGCGGCTCACGCTTGACCGTTATATTCGGCCATTGCTGTGCGAATTCGGCATTCAGCTTCAGCCATTTTTCAAGACCGCCTTGCGTATCCGGAACGATTGCCTCGGCCGGACATTCCGGCACGCAGACACCACAGTCGATGCACTCGTCCGGATGAATGACGAGCATATTTTCGCCTTCGTAAAAACAGTCGACCGGACACACTTCCACGCAGTCCATGTATTTGCACTTGATGCAATTGTCGGTGACGACGAAGGTCATGTTGCGCTCGGCGGCCAGGGACGGTCGGGACGGTAGAAAACGGCAAGTTTCAGGCTTTCGGCGATGCGGCCGGCCTTGCTGTGAAAAGCCTCGGCCAGTTCGTCATCGAACAATTCGCGGCAGGTTTCATCGAACAACGCCAGCCAGCGCTCGAACAGCTTCAATTCGATGCCGTCGACACGGCGATGCACGGCCACCGGGTTGCCCTTGTAGCGTCCGCTGGTGAGCATGACCGACGACCAGAAGTTTCGCATTGTCGAAAGATGCGGACCCCAGTCGCCGGGAATGGCGCGGTCGAACACGGGTCCGAGTTCGGGATCGGCGCGCACCTTCACGTAGAAATCGTCAACCAGCCGCCGGATTGCCGGTTCAGACACCTCGTGGGTTTCCGCGAAAGATTGCATCGTGATCGTTGCCATGGCGTTACGTCACCAGTGCGACCACGATAACGCCGAGCACGGTCCACACCAGCGAATTGACCAGCATGCGGACGAGGTCGCGCTTTTCGGTTTGCCCGAGGCCGATGGCGGAACACGCCGCATCGCCCGGTAGCAAAAGCAGCCAGGCAAGTGTGGCGCCAATCGACAGAGCATTGCCCACAGGATTTGTCCCGGTTATTTGAACATGTATTCTCTGCACATCATCTTATAGCATGCTTGCCTAAAAGCAATATCTAGAATACATCTTTATTGTCATGGGAGGCGGGAGAATTCGCATGCGTCTGACCGTTTATACTGATTACGCGCTGCG
>JBARCH010000068.1:0-2813 GCA_049793875.1 Pseudolabrys sp.
GCATTGTCGATAGAGTTGATCTGCTGATCGCGACCAGCCTCCATTAATGGCGGAGGCGGCATGGCGATAGTGCTCATACTCGGTGCCCGCTGCATTGTTGTGTTGTCCCGGCGCGGAAGCGAAGCCCGCCTGTGCAGCGGCGCTTATTGAGCTCGAGCCAGAAGATATGATTGCGACGAGGGCTTTCAGCGCTCGCCCGGTCGCGCGGCCATAACGAACATCCAAGGCCGCCGCCGTTGCTGAATAGGATGACTGCATGGTTTGCTGTGCGATCACCCCGTTGAAGTGGCGTATTATTGTTCCTTGAAAGCTCTCGATGCCTGCTCCAGCAGTGGCTTGACCAGATAGGAAAGCGCGGTCCGGCTGCCCGTCTCTATGAAGGCCTCAACCGGCATGCCGGGCACGATCTTGTCTGCGCCTAGCCGGGCAATTTCTTTGGCGGTCGGCGTGATATGGACGGTATAGTAGCTGTTGCCGGTGCGCTGATCCTGCGTGAGATCGGCCGAAATAAATCTCACCGTTCCATTGATCTCCGGCGTCGTTCGCTGGTTGAATGCCGAGAATCGCAAGGTGGCGGTCTGGCCGACATGGACCTGATCGATCTCTTGCGGAGGGATCTTGATCTCGATCACCAGTGAATCGTGGTCCGGAACGATGAGCATGATCTGCTCGCCCGGATTGATCACGCCGCCGACGGTATGCACGGAAAGTTGGTGGACGATGCCGCTTTGCGGCGAGCGAATGTCGATGCGGTCTAGTTGGTCCACTGCCGCGGTTTTGCGTTCCGCCAATTCGGAAATCTTGGAGCGGGTGTCGACCAGATCCTTGCCGACTTCGCTGCGAAGGTCCTGATCGACCTGGATGATCTGGAGCTTGATCTCGGCAATCTTGCCTCTCGATTGTGCGATCATACTCATCATCTGGCTGCGCTCGCCCTCGATCCGCGCGGCGTCACGCTGCAGCGCAACCAGACGGCTGATGGGCGTAAGATTTTTTTTCCAGAGCGTCATGACGCCATCGAGTTCTTTGTGAATCAGGTCGATTTCCTTGTCCTTGGCCGCGGCCTGGCCGGTATATCCGTTGATCTCGTCCTGAAGCTGTGCACTGCGCTCCGTTAGCTGGGCTTTCTGTCCTTCACGAGCCTCATGACGAACATTGAAAAGACGGGTTTCCGCGGCGATCGCACGTGCGGCATCTGATCCGCTGTCGTGTGTTCGTTCCAGAAGCGCCTTCGGAAAGGTGATCTGATTGGCGCCCTCGCGTTCGGCTTGCAGGCGCGCTTCACGCGCCATCAGTTCATCGATGTTGTTGGTGATGATTGTCGCCGTCGCGCGCGTTTGCGTCGGATCTAATTGAACCAGGATGTCGTTGGCATTGACGCGGTCTCCATCGCGCACGAGGATTTTTCGAACCACGCCGCCGGTCGGATGCTGTATTTTCTTGACGCTCGAATCGACAACGACAACACCCTGGCCGACGACCGCGCCCGACAGGCTGGCCGTGGCAGCCCAGCCACCGATGCCAAAGGTGACAAGGATGACAATAATGCTGCCGGCCAGCAGGTAACGCTGAATCGATTGTTCGGCCGACATGAATGTGGCGTTCATCGCGCGCCCGCGTGATAGTCGACGACCTTCAGGTGCACCGGAGTATGCAGAATCTTCTTGAGAACCTCGTCCCTGGGGCCGAAGCACTGGGTCCTGCCTTCTACGATGGCCAGAACATGATCAACCGCCTCGAGCGCTTTCGGGCGATGGGCCACGACAATGGCGATTCCACCGCGACGGCGCACGCCGAGAATGGCCCGCGTCAGAGCCTCTTCCCCTTCGGCGTCGAGATTGGAACTTGGCTCATCCAGCACGACAAGGAATGGGTTGCCGAAAAGCGCCCGCGCCAGCCCGATCCGCTGGCGCTGTCCGGCAGACAGGGCAATTCCACCTTCGCCAATGCGGGTGCTGTATCCGTCGGGGAACGACAGAATGAGATCATGCACGCCGGCCGCGTGTGCTGCTTCCAGCACCGACTTGGCATTCGCATTCGGGTCGAAGCGCGCGATATTGGCCACCACGCTGCCGTCGAACAGTTCGACGCCTTGCGGGAGGTAGCCGATATGCCGGCCAAGTGAATCGGAGGTCCATTGTTCAAGCGGCGCATTGTCGAGCCGCACCTTGCCGCTCAGTTTTGGCCAGACCCCGACGAGCGCACGCGCCAGCGACGACTTGCCCGAACCGCTGGGACCGATGATGCCGAGGCCCTGGCCGCTCTTGAGGGCAAACGACACGTCGTTGATGACACGGTTCTCCGAGCCGGGCGCAAGTACATGAAGTCGATCGACACGGATGGAATTTTTTGGAATTGGGAGTGCGAACAGATCCTCTTCCGCCGGTAAAATAATCAGAAGCTGGTCCAGTCGTTGGGACGATTGCCGCGCGGAGACAAATCCCTTCCAGTTGGCGATCGCCATCTCGACCGGCGCAAGCGCGCGGGATGTCAGGATCGAACTGGCGATGATGATTCCGGCAGTTGCCTCCTGATGAATGACGAGATACGCGCCGACGGCGAGGACCGCCGATTGCAGGATCATGCGAAAGACCTTGGACAGTCCGCCGAGACCGCTGGCAACATCGTTGGCCAATTCATGCGCGGCCAGGTATTTCTCATTGACATCGCGCCAGCGCATTGCAGCCTGCCGGCGCATGCCCATGGCGTGTAGTGTCTCGGCGTTCCGGCGAGCTTCGACTGCCAGCGAGTTTCGCGCCATCGCGAAACTCGCGAATGCCTTGGCCGGCGCCTTCGTCCGCATCTCGGTAAGC
>JBARCH010000069.1:0-2846 GCA_049793875.1 Pseudolabrys sp.
AAAACGCTCGACCGCGTGCGCGGGCTCACGCGTCACGCCGCTTTCTCCATGAGCAATCCAAACCGCGTTCGCGCGCTGATTTCGGCCTTCGCGCAGGGCAACTCTACCCAGTTCAACCGCGCCGACGGGGCCGGCTACAGTTTCATCGCCGATAGTGTGCTGGCGCTCGATCCCCAAAATCCGCAGGTTGCATCACGGCTTGCAACCGCTTTCCGCACCTGGCGCACACTCGAGGCCGGCCGCCGCGCCGAGGCAGAAGCAACGCTGCAACGAATCAAATCCACCGCGTCGCTTTCGCGCGACGTTTCCGACATCGTCGAGCGCGCCCTCGGCGTGGCCTGAAACGCCAGCATTCATCCTGATTTTCGCGCGGGCGTTAACTTTTGAGTCCGCCGCGAATCTTGTGAGCAACAAATTTGCAAATATTGACTTAATGACTCTCGACAAAACATCGCCCATCGATTCCAATCGACACTGATTCGGAGAGATGCGGCACATCCTTCCGTTTCAAGGGTGACAGGGGACAATCCGAGCGGAGGTCGAGAATGGCGCGCGCCGAAGTGGCGAGTGCGTCTGCACGTCCAGATTCCATCAAAGGTCTCGCACAGTCGATCGCCAAGCCGGCGTATCGTCGACTGTTGACAGCCGAGCCTTTGCTGCGGCGCGCAGTACCGGTGTTGATCGTTGCCTTTCTGGTCACCATTTGCATCGGCGCTGCCGTGCAGGTACTCGATCAGCGTCGGCAGACCGTCAATCACCTCGTTGTCACGCTCGACGCGGCAGCCGATATCGCCGCCGAGCGTCTGCAGCATCCCCTCAAGGACGTTGCCGACGCAATGCGCCGTCCGAACGAAATACTGGCGAACACGCTGCCGGTCTGGGCCGCTTCGTCCGGCCGCCAATTCCTGCTCACCAATACGCATGGCATCGTCACCGCCGAAACGCCGGCCGCGAGCGGTGCGGTGGGCCACCGTTTGATCGACATTCTCGGACCGACCCAGCCCCTCACGACGTTCGGCGCAGGCGCCGGGGTTATGGAAATTACGCTGCCGGGCGGCGCGCGCGCGCTGGCGACCGTTCGCATGCTGAAGCCCCCATTCGGCCAGGTCGCCGTTGTGCAAACCCGCAACGATGCGCTCTCCACGTGGCGCTCGGTTACCACCCTCACCGTCACGCTCTCCGCCACCACCGGCTTCGTCGTGCTGATCCTCGGCTTTGCCTTTCACTGGCAGGCCACGCGTGCGCGTGAAGCCGACGGCATCTACGAGACCGTCCGCAGCCGCATCGACACCGCCCTCAATCGCGGCCGTTGCGGCCTGTGGGACTGGGACCTCGCGCGCGGCCGCATCTTCTGGTCGCAGTCGATGTTCGACATTCTTGGACTGAAGGCGAAAGACGATCTTCTGTCTTTCGGCGATGTCAGCGCGCTGGTGCACCCCGACGACGTGCGACTCTACGAGCTTGCCGCGCAACTGGTCGAAGCCAAGACACGCACCGTCGACCATGCCTTCCGCATGCGTCACGCCGACGGCCACTGGGTGTGGCTGCGCGCGCGTTGCGAACTGGTGCATCAGGCGGGCGACCCCGGCCCGCATCTGATCGGCATCGCAGTAGACGTGACCGAGCAGAAGAACCTGGTGGAAAAAACCGTCGCCGCCGATCTGCGGCTGCGTGACGCCATCGAAACGATTTCGGAAGCCTTCGTGCTGTGGGACGCCGACAACCGGCTTGTGCTGTGTAATTCCAACTTCCAGGAACTGCACAATCTGCCCGATGAAGTGATTACGGTCGGCGCATCCTATGAGTCCGTGTTCGCCGCCGGCCGCAAGCCGATCGTGCAGAACAAGGTCGTCACCGAAGGCCCCGCCGCCCCCGGCGCCAGCACCTTCGAGGCGCAACTTGAGGACGGCCGCTGGCTGCATATCAGCGAACGCCGCACGAAAGATGGCGGCTACGTTTCGGTCGGCACCGACATTACGGCGCTCAAGTCGAACGAAGAAAAGTTGATCGATAGTGAGAAACGGCTGATCGCGACCGTCGCCGACGTGCGCTCGTCACAGCACAGGCTCGCCGAGCTTGCCGAGAAATACGCCGAGGAAAAGACCCGCGCCGAAGAAGCCAACCACGCCAAATCCGAATTCCTGGCCAACATGAGCCACGAGTTGCGTACGCCCCTCAACGCCATCATCGGTTTTTCCGAAATCATGCAGTCGGGGATGTTCGGCCCGCTCGGCGCCGAAAAATACGCGGAATATTGCGGCGACATCCGTGAAAGCGGCCAATATTTGCTCGACGTCATCAACGACATTCTCGACATGTCGAAGATCGAAGCGGGCCGCATCCGCCTCTGCATCGAGGAGCTTGATCTCGACAAGCTTCTGGCCGACGCCATGCGCGTGGTGTCTGGGCGCGCGCAGGACAAGCAACTCACCGTCAACGCTCAGATCGACCCCGGCCTGGGACTCAACGCCGATCGCCGCGCCGTCAAGCAGATCGCCCTCAACCTGCTGTCAAACGCGGTGAAATTCACCCCGAACGGCGGCCAGATTCGTGTGCGTGGGCGCACTGCCGCCGGCTTCGTTCGTATCGCCATCATGGATACCGGCATCGGCATCGCGAAGGACGCGCTGGCGAAACTTGGCCGGCCGTTCGAACAAGTCGAAAGCCAGCTCACAAAAAGCCATCAGGGATCCGGGCTCGGCCTTGCTATTGCGAAGTCACTCGCGGAACTGCACGGCGGCACGATGAATATCCGTTCGACGCCGGGCCGCGGCACGGTCGTTGTTGTGAAGCTGCCGATCGTCGGCCACGCCCGCGAGCACAGCGACAGCAAAGCCGCCTAGATT
>JBARCH010000070.1:0-15066 GCA_049793875.1 Pseudolabrys sp.
TCAGGGTGCTCGACGAAGTTGCTGGTGGTTTCCACGACGCCGGGAATGAGGATCATGTCCTTCGGCAGCGGATGCTTCTTCAGCGCCTCGTATTCATGGGCGTGGCGCGGATTGGAGAACTCGATCGACAACGCGCCGACCTTTGCCTGATAGAGCGCAGGCAGGATCGTGGCGAGCGGTATGTCGTGGATGTGCGGGCCTTCCCAGTTGCCGTAACAAACGTGCAGGCGCACGCGATCGCGCGGAATGCCTTCGATGCCCTGATTGATCGCCGCGACATGCATCTCGACGGCCTTCACGAATTGCGCATCCGAAAGATCGCGGTACATCATCGTGCGATCCATCGCGAGATCGGGCGCGTCGATCTGCAGGATCAGCCCTGCCTTGTTGATGGCAAGATATTCGTTGCGCATCTCGCGTGCGATCGCGGCGAGGTATTTCTCCTGCGATCCGTAATGCGCGTCCAGCATCGTGGTCGAGATGATGCCGGGCGAGGCCGCGGTCATGAATTGCTCTTTGAATTTTCCATCGGCGATTTTCTTGAAACGCGCGATCTCGCTCTCGATCGGCTTGATGTCGAGATATTTAAGTTCGCTCTGGCACTCGGGCGCATTCTGCTGCCTGCTCACCTGCGGGAAACGCCGCATCAGGCTCGCGACCAGTTCGGGAAATTCCTCGAATTCGCGGCCGCGCCGCCGCTTCGAGACGCCGCCGAAACCCGACATGCGCTGGGGCACGTAAGTCTGGAAGCCGACGCGCTGCTGCTCGCCGTCGTTGCCGATATCGATGCCGGCCTGCGCCTGTTTGTCCACGACGTGGCGCACGGCGCTGTCCATTTCCGCGTCGTACATCTTCAGGTCGAGCTTTTCGCCCGCTTCCTGGCGCACCAGGATGTCGGAAAGCTTTTCGTTGCGCGGCAGGCTGCCGACGTGGGTGGTGAGGATGCGGTCCCGGCTCAGAATCATAATTCATCTCCCGTTGGCCGACATTGCCGCGGCCATTTTCGCTCTGCATAATACGGCCATTCGGGGAGAAAAAGCATGGCTGTTGCCGAGCGGGCGGCGGATATGAGCGCGGCCGGGGCCGTGGGCGCTATCCCACGTGACTACAATTTTGCCGCCGACGTGCTCGCCGCCAATCTTGCTGCCGGCCGCGCCGGCAAAGCCGCCTATATCGATGCGCGCGGCACCTGGACCTACGGGCAGCTCGCCGACCGGGTCGAGCGTTTCGGCAACGTGCTGCGCTCGCTTGGAATCAAGCGCGAAGAGCGCGTGCTGATCGCACTTACCGATACGATCGACTGGCCGACCGCGTTCCTGGGTTGTCTCAAGGCCGGCGTGATCGCCGTGCCGGTCAACACGCTGCTGACCGAGGATGACTACGCCTTCATGCTCGCCGACAGCCGCACGAAGTGCCTGGTCGTGTCGGACGTGTTATTTCCGAAATTCGCGAAAGTTATCGGCGAAAGTCCCGATCTCGAGCATGTCCTCGTGTCCGGGAACAGCGCGGCGGCGGGGGGCGGGCAGAAAAACTTCGAGCAACTGTTGAACGCGGCGGACAACGCGCCCTACACCGCGCCGACGACGTGCGATGACATGGCGTTCTGGCTCTATACCTCGGGCTCGACCGGCAAGCCAAAGGGCGCCGTGCATGTGCATGCGAGCCTTAAACTCACCGCCGACCTCTACGGCACACCGGTTGCCGGGCTGAAGGAAAGCGACGTGTGTTATTCCGTCGCCAAGTTGTTTTTCGCTTACGGCCTCGGCAATGCGTTGACGTTTCCGATGTCGGTCGGCGCCACGATCGTGCTGCTGGCCGACCGCCCGACGCCGGACAGCGTTTCAGCGCTGCTGCGC
Organism: Pseudolabrys sp.; assembly: GCA_049793875.1. Classification (GTDB taxonomy): domain Bacteria; phylum Pseudomonadota; class Alphaproteobacteria; order Rhizobiales; family Xanthobacteraceae; genus Pseudolabrys. The sequence goes on from JBARCH010000070.1 coordinate 1,857, forward strand.
CAGCATCCGATCACGGTCTTCTACGCAGTGCCGACATTTTACGCCGCGTTTCTGAATAGTCCGAACGCGCCGCAGAAGTCGGACGTGAAAATGCGCCGCTGCATTTCCGCCGGCGAGGCGCTCCCGGAAGAAATCGCGCGCAAATGGAAAGAGCGTTACGGCCTCGATATTTCCGACGGGCTCGGCACCACCGAGATGCTGCACATTTATCTCACCAACGCGCCAGGCGCGACGAAGTACGGCACCACCGGCAAGCCGGTGCCGGGCTATGAGATCAAGCTCGTTGGCGACGACGGCAAAACGTGCGGCAAGGGCGAGATGGGCGAACTCTACGTGCGTGGGCCGACCAGCGCGATCATGTACTGGAACAATCGCGAGAAATCGCGCACGACGTTTCAGGGCGACTGGACGCGCTCGGGTGACAAATACATCGAGGATGAGGACGGCTATTTCATCTGCTGCGGCCGTCAGGACGACATGCTGAAAGTTTCCGGCATGTATGTATCGCCGTTCGAAGTCGAAGCCGCGTTGTCGTCGCATCCGGATGTGCTCGAAGCCGCTGTCGTCGGCTGGTTCGACGAGCAAAAACTGGTGAAGCCGAAGGCATTCGTTGTCCTCAAGGCGCATGAAAAGGCAAACGACACGCTCGCACGTACGCTGCAAGATCATGTGAAAGCGAAACTCGCGCCATACAAATATCCGCGCTGGATCGAATTCCGCAGGGATCTGCCGAAGACCGCGACCGGCAAGATTCAACGGTTCAAGTTGCGCGCGGAAGGACCGGGCGCGTAGGAATGGCGCTCGCGGATTCCGGTTTCCTCTGCATCGGCGCGCAGCACCTTGAATACCGCATGGTTGGCCCGCCATCCGATGCAGCGCCGACGCTCATAATGTTGCACGAAGGCCTTGGCTGCGTCGGATTGTGGGGCGATTTTCCCGACAAACTCGCCGCGGCAACCGGCGCCGGCGTATTCGTCTATTCGCGCGCGGGTTATGGCCGCTCCAGCCCGGTCACGCTGCCGCGCCCGCTCAGCTACATGCACGATGAGGCGCGCGAAACCCTGCCGCGCCTGCTCGAAACGATCAGGTTTCGGCGTGGTTTGCTGGTCGGCCACAGCGATGGCGCGTCGATTGCGGCGATCTATGCCGGCACGCAACAGGATCATCGAGTCGGCGGGTTGGTGCTGATGGCGCCGCATTTCTTCGTCGAAGACGAAGGCATTGCCGCAATCGAAGAAGCCCGAAGAGCTTATGAAACCGGCGACCTGCGCGCACGGCTGTCGCGCTGGCATGCCGACGTCGATAGCGCGTTCAAGGGCTGGAACGGCGCCTGGCTCGATCCTGATTTCCGCAAGTGGAACATCACCGAGCGACTCGCTTACATCCGCGTGCCAATCCTGATCGTGCAAGGTGAGGACGATCAATACGGAACCGTGAAGCAAATCGAGGTCGCGCGCGAAGAATGTTATTGCCCGGTCGAAGTGGCGATGCTGCCGGGCGCGCGTCATTCACCGCAACGCGACGCACCGGCGGCAACGCTAAAGGCGATTTCAGAATTTGTTGTGCGGGTTCTGGCGGCGGCGGTAGTCGGCCACGTGCATCGCACCAAATGAAATGGCCGGCACAAGGCCGGCCATGACACAACATCTATGAATGGAACGGCTTATTCGGCCGCTTGCCTGGCCGAGTTTCCGGCGGCCGAGACGAAATAATCCATCGCCGCTTGCGTGCCGCCCTTCTTGTGCGGAATGCCGGCGAGCGACAGCGCCATTTCGGTGGCGGCGAGCGCGCCGATCATCGTCGTCTCGTTGGTGTCGCCGAGATGGCCGATGCGGAACATCTTGCCCGAGAAACGCCCGAAGCTGGCGCCGTAGGAAATATTGAAATGCTCGAGCGCCAGCGCGCGGAACGCGTCGGCGTCGTGACCGTCCGGCAGCAACACGGCCGTCAGGGTCGGCGAATACGCTTTCGGGTCGGCGCAGATGGTATCGAGGCCCCAGGCCTTCACCGCGCGGCGTGTTGCTTCCGCCAGCCGGTCGTGGCGCGCGAATACGTTTTCGAGTCCTTCCTCGTGCAGCATGTCGATCGACACGCTGAGACCCTGCAACATTTGCGTTGCCGGCGTGTAGGGGAAGAAGCCGACCTTGTTCATGGCGAGCATCTCGTCCCACGCCCAGAACGATTTCGGCAGCTTGGAGGTCTTGTTCGCGGCCAGAGCCTTGTCGCTGATTGCGTTGAACGACATGCCGGGCGGCAGCATCAAGCCCTTCTGCGCGCCGCCGACGGTGACATCCACGCCCCATTCGTCGTGGCGATAGTCGGTCGATGCCAGCGATGAAATCGTGTCGACCATCATCAGCGCGGGATGGCCGGCGGCATCGATGGCCTTGCGCACGGCAGCGACCGACGAGAGGCAGCCGGTCGATGTTTCATTGTGCAGGAAGCAGACCGCCTTGATCTCGTGCTTCTTGTCTTCGCGCAGACGCGCCTCCACCGCAGCGGGGTCGACGCCGTGGCGCCAGTCGGTGGTGACGAATTCTGTTTTGAGACCGAGCTTGTCGGCCATTTTCTTCCACAGCGCGCCGAACTGTCCGGTTTCCACCATCAGCACGAGATCGCCGGGCGACAGCGTGTTTACCAGTGCGGCTTCCCAGGCGCCGGTGCCGGTCGCGGTGTACAGGATCACCGGGTTGGTGGTCTTGAAGATCGTCTTGATGCCGTCGAGGCACTTCCTGGCGAGCTTGGCGAATTCCGGACCGCGATGATCGATGATCGGCGTGTCCATCGCGCGCAGCACGCGGTCGGGAACCGGGGAAGGACCGGGAATATGCAGGAAATGTCGGCCGACCGATCGCGAAGAATTCTTAGCCATTGGCAGTGCGCTCCTAAACGGCAGCTATTAAAGGGGATGTTTGGCCACGCCGGGCCCGGAGGGCGGAGCGCTTGTGGCGTTGAACTATGAATGTAACAGTTGGGTCAAGTATTTTCCTGCAGCGCAAACATTCGGTTTGCCGCGGCTGAAAGCGCTTAAAAAGCAGGGGTTTAGGAGCAGTGGCCGTAGTCATGCCCGGTCTGGAAAGGCGGCTCAAGGCCGAGCTGACCGGCGACGTGTGGTTCGACCGCTTCACCCGCGGCCGCTATGCGACCGATGCCTCGCATTATCAGATCATGCCCATCGGGGTGGTCGCGCCCCGTACGGTGGAGGAGGCGGAGCGGGCCATCGCCCTCGCGCGCGAGGAGGGCGTCAGCGTGCTGCCCCGCGGCGGCGGCACCTCGCAGGCGGGGCAGGCGATCAATTCCTCGCTCGTGGTCGACTGCTCGAAATATCTCACGCGCATTCTCGAGTTCGACGTGGCGCGCGCGCGCTGCACCGTCGAGCCGGGGATTGTGCTCGACGAACTCAACCGCGCGCTCAAGCCGCACGGTCTCTGGTTTCCGGTCGATATCTCCACGTCGTCGCGCGCCACTATCGGCGGCATGGCTGCGAACAATTCGTGCGGCGCGCGATCGATGCGTTTCGGCACCATGCGCGACAACGTGCTGTCGATCGAGGCGCTGATGGCGGACGGCACGCTCGGTCACTTCGGCAGCATCGGCAGTGTCGGCAGCATCGCGTCCGATGTGCCGAAGCCGCTGCGGCCGCTGGCAAACGATCTGCTCTCCATCGGGGCGCGCGAGAAGGACGAGATCGCCGACCGTTTTCCGAAGGTGCAGCGCCGTGTCGGCGGCTACAATCTCGACGCGCTGGTGCCCGGCAAGAACGATATCAACCTCGCGCATATCCTGGTCGGAGGCGAGGGTACGCTCGCGTTCTCGACGCGCATCGAACTGAAGCTCTGGCCGCTGCTTGGCCGTCGCGCGGTCGGCGCGGTCCATTTCGGCAGCTTTTACGAGGCGATGAACGCCGCGCAGCACATCGTGAAGCTCACGCCGATCGCGGTCGAGCTCGTCGACCGTACGATGATCGAATTGGCGAACGAAATTCCGATGTTCCGCCCGACGCTGGGAAAATTCGTGCGTGAGACGCCGGAGGCCGTGCTGCTGGTCGAGTTCGGCGAGGACGATCAAGAGGAAAACCTGCGCCGCCTGCGGCAGTTGAAGAATCTGATCGGCGATCTTGGCTTTGCCTGGGACAAGTCCGGCGCAAAATGGGGCGGCGTGGTCGAGGTGTTGAGCCCGGAGCTGCAGGCTGCGATCACCGACGTGCGCACCAGCGGCCTCAACATCATGATGTCGATGAAGGACGAGGGGAAACCGGTTTCCTTCGTCGAAGACTGTGCGGTGCCGCTTGAGCATCTTGCGGACTACACGACGCGGCTCACGGCGGTGTTCGAAAAGCACGGCACGCGCGGCACCTGGTATGCGCACGCCGGTTCCGGTTGCCTGCATGTGCGGCCGGTGCTCAATCTCCGGCAGGAGAAAGATGTGCACGCCATGCGCGGCATCGCCGAGGAGGCGTTCGCCATGGTGCGCGAATACAAAGGCTCGCATTCCGGCGAGCACGGCGACGGCATCGTGCGTTCCGAATTCAACGAAGTGATGTTCGGCTCGCGGCTTGCGCGCGCGTTCGAGCAGGTGAAAGATCGCTTCGATCCGAACGGCCTCTACAATCCGGGCAAGGTCGTGCGCGCGCCGAAATTCGACGACCGCAGCCTGTTTCGCTACGCGCCCGGCTATCATGGCGAGACAATCACCACGCATCTCGATTGGTCCGCCTATCCGGGCGCCGGCGGCGGATTCCAGGGCGCGGTCGAGATGTGCAACAACAACGGCGCCTGCCGGAAGCTCGCCGGCGGCGCCATGTGTCCGAGCTATCGCGCCACCCGCGACGAGCGCGACGTCACGCGCGGGCGCGCCAATACGCTGCGGCTTGCCATCAGCGGGCAACTGGGGCCGGACGCGCTTGCCTCCGACGAGGTCAAGGAAACGCTGTCGCTGTGCGTCTCCTGCAAGGCCTGCCGCCGCGAGTGTCCGACCGGCGTCGATATGGCGCGCATGAAGATCGAGGTGCAGGCGGCGCGTGCCGCCAGGCACGGTTATTCGCTGCACGACCGGCTGGTCGGCTGGTTGCCGCGCTACGCGCACCGGGCCGCGCGGATGCCGTGGCTGTTCAACATGCGCGACCGCATTCCTTTCTTGCGGCGGCTGTCCGAAAGCATCGCCGGGTTCTCGGCGCGGCGCAGCCTGCCGAAATGGCGCGGGGACACGTTCCGCGACCGCTCCGACTGGAAACTCAACGCGGCCGCGGGCGAACCGATGCGCGAAGTCGTGTTGTTCGCCGACACGTTCAACCGCTATTTCGAGCGCGAAAACCTCGACGACGCGATGAACGTGCTGACCGCCGCCGGGTATCGCGTGCATGCGGTGCTTCCGGCGGATGGCGTTGCGCGTCCGCTCTGTTGCGGCCGCACATTCCTCTCGGTCGGCAACATCGCCGAGGCAAAGCGTGAAGCCGAACGCGTGCTGGCGGCGTTGTCGTCTTACGTCAGCCGTGGCGTGCCGGTGGTCGGGCTGGAGCCGAGTTGTATCTACACGTTCCGCGACGAATTGCCGGCGCTGATGAAGAACGAAGCAGCGCGCACGCTCGCCGCAAACTCGTTCCTGTTCGAGGAGTTCCTGGCGCGCGAGCAGAAAGAAGGCAGGCTCACGCTGCCGCTCGGCCCGCTTCCCAGGCAGGCGCTGCTGCACGGCCACTGTCACCAGAAGGCGTTCGACGCGATGGGCAGCGTGCAGGCGATCCTGAAGATGATTCCGGATCTCAAGGTGGAAACGGTGGAGTCGAGTTGCTGCGGCATGGCCGGCGCATTCGGCTATGCCGCCGCCACCATCGACGTGTCGCTCAAGATGGGCGAGCTGTCGCTGCTCCCGGCGGTGCGCAAGAGCGCGCCGGATACCATCGTGGTTGCGGACGGCACGTCCTGCCGCCACCAGATCCACGACGGCAGCGGCCGTGACGCCATTCATGTCGCCCGCGTGCTGGCGATGAGCCTTGCCGTGGGAGCAGCAGCAAACCCGTCATCCTGAGGTGGCGCACTTGCGCGCCTCGAAGGATGACGGAGATGGCGTCGTGATCGTGACCTCTGAGGGTCAGCCGCCGTAGAACAAGTGCACCAGACCCATCGAAACCGACGGCACGTACGTGCACAGGAACAACACGAACAAGAGCGCGAGGATGTATGGGATGTTGACTTTCGTCGTTTCCCAGATGTCCGCCTTGGCGATGGCGCATGCGGTCATCAGCACGCTGGCGACCGGAGGCGTCTGCTGGCCGATCGCGAGATTGAGCGTCACCACCAGCCCGAAGTGAATCGGATCGATGCCGACCGCGCTGATCATCGGCATCACAATCGGGACGACGAGAATGATCGCCGCCGCCGAGTGCAGGAACATGCCGAGGATCAGGAAGGCGATGTTGAGCAGCAGCAGCACGACATATTTGTTGTCGGTGATATTCGTGATGGCGTGACCGAGCGCCTGCGGCAGTTGCGCCTCGGTCAGGAACGTGCCGATCAGGGCTGAACTGGCGACCAGCAGCATCACCACCGCGGTCTGGATGCCGCCGTCGATGCAGGCCTTTTTCAGCACGCGGTAGTCGAGGTCGCGATAGATCAGCCCGCCGACGACGATCGACGCGACCACCGCCATGCCGGCGCCTTCGGTGGCGGTGACGATGCCGCCGAAGATGCTGCCGAGAATGGCGATCGGCAGAATGAAGGCCCACAGCGCGTCCTTGAACGTGCGCCACACGTTGGAAATGCGGAAGCGTTCCTCGATCGGGAAGTTGTATTTGACCGCCTGGTAATAGGCCGCGCCCGCCATGCACAAGGCGCCGAGCAGGCCGGGTACGATGCCGGCGACGAACAGCTTCACCACCGAGGTCTGCGCCATTACTGCGTAGAGGATCATCGGGATCGACGGCGGGATAATGATGGCGAGGCTGGCCGCCGAGGACATGGTGGCGGCGGCGACTTCCTTCGAGTAGCCGCGGCTTTTCATCGCCGGAATGAGCATGGTGCCGAGCGCCGCGACGTCGGCGACCGCGGAGCCGGAAATTTCCGCGAAGAAGACGGAGGTGCCGATCGACACCATCGACAGTCCGCCGCGGACAAAGCCGACCAGCGAAGACGCGAACGCAATCAGTCGTCGCGAGATCGACGACGCGTTCATGATCGAGCCGGACAGGATGAACAGCGGGATGGCGAGCAGCGGGAAACTCGATGCGCCATCGTACATTTCCAGCGCCAGATTGGGCAGCATATGCGGCCCCTGGATGAGGAATACCGCCAGCATGGCGACGAAGCCGAGCGCCACCGCGATCGGCACGTTCAGGATCGCAAGGCCGATCATGCCGACAAGCATCAACGTGATGGTCATCGCCTGGCCTCCGTGCCGCTTACATCTGGCGCCCCGTGCGACATGGCTTCGATCGTCTCGGTGTCGATGAAACCCGAGCCGCGCGCGTCGCGCAGCAGCTTGGGCAGCCGGAGCGCTTCAGCGATGACGATCAATACCGCGCCGATCGGGACCGCGGATGCGGTGACGCGCTGCGGCATCCACTCGAGGCTCACGAGATTGTCGCTACCGAGGACGACGAGCACCTCGAAGCCGGTCCACGCCAGCATGATGAAAAAGACAAACACGACCGCTTCGGCGAACAGCGTCGCGATCACGCGAAGTTTCGGCGGCATGGCGTTGACGAAGCCGGGCACGCCGATGTGCGCGCCGCGCAAGGCGGCCAGCGCGGAGCCGTAATAGGTGAGCCAGACGAGGCCGACGGAGGCGATCTCGTCGTACCAGGACAGCGAGTAACCGACATAGCGGAACATAAATCCGGCAATGACCAGCAGCGTCAGGCCGGCCACCAGGATTACCACGACGGCTTCAAGCAATCGCTCGAAGCCCGCGCGTACGCGGTCGAGATTCAAGGGATGTCTCCTGAAAAGAGGCCGCCCGTTGGGGCGGTCTCTCCGTTCGTTGCCGGATTATTATTTCCCGAGCGCAAGCGACTTGTCGATCAATTCCTTGCCGCCCGGCACGTCCTTGGCGAACTCGTCGTAGATCGGCTTGCTGGCCTTGATGAACGCATCCTTGTCGGCATCGTTGATCTGCATGCCGGCGTCTTTCAGCTTCTTGTACAGGCTTTCATCGAGCCCGGCCGCGATCTTGTAGACCACCGGCTGCATTTCGACCGCCGTGTCGGTGAGGATTTTCTGCACGTCGGCCGGGAAACGCGACCAGCTTGCGCCGGCGGTGACGTAGGCCGGCGTGTACACGTGCCCGGTCATCGACAGATATTTCTGCACTTCATAAAAGCGCGCCGGATAAATTTGCGCGAGCGGGTTCTCCTCGCCGTCCATCACGCCGGTTTGCAGCGCGACGAAAACTTCGGAGAACGCCAGCGGGCTCGGATTGGCGCCATAGGCCTTGAACATCCTGACGCGCCAGGTGCCGCCCGGAACGCGCAGCTTGATGCCCTTGAGATCGTCCGGGACCTTGATCGGATGCTTGTTGTTGGTGATCTGGCGGAAGCCGTTTTCCCACACGCCGATAATGCGGTAGCCGGATTTCAGTGCGATCGGAACCAGTGTCGGGTTGACGACCTGGTCGCGAATTTTCGCCATCTGCTCGCGGTTTTTCACAAGGTACGGCATCTCGAACAGGCCGAATACGGGAACCTGTGACGACATCACCGTCGAGGGCAGCGCAAGATCGATGGTGCCGAGCTTGAGCTTCTTCATCATCTCGCCGTCGCCGCCGAGCTGGCTCGATCCGTAGACGACGACCTTGGCCTTGGTGCCGAGCTTGGCGTTGGCACGCTTGGCGAATTCCTGCGCCGACTGGTCGAACAGCGAGCCGGGTTCGCCGACGTGGCCGAACTTGATTTCGGTCTGCGCCAGCGCCGATCCGCCGGTAAGCGCCAACGCAAAAATGACCGACAGAACACTTTTGATGAGCGACATGAGCTTCCTCCCAACATTTTTTTTTAAGCTCCGCGACCGTTTTCGGCGGCGGTTTTGTTGCGATTATCAATGCAAATAGACGTGAGTAACGCAAGCCTCCGATAGTCGCGGAAGGCGGTTCGCCGGGCAGGGTGGCTTGCCGGCGCTCTGGAATTGGCATCGGCATCGGGTTGATGGCGGCTCGGCATCGCTTGCGCACACGCTCCGGCCGGCGGATGATCGACACCGATGCCTTCAGCCCTTGCCCGGCAGTTCACACCCGCCTTCAGCCTGCGCCCCGGCGCGGTCGCGGATATCGCAGATCTGCTGGCGCTGGAACGGCAGGTCTTTGCGACCGACCAGATGTCACGGCGCAGTTTCCGTCATTTCCTGATCACGCCGGGGGCGGCATTGATCGTGCTTGATCGGGCCGGCCTTTTTTCCGGTTATGCCCTCGCGCTGTTTCATCCCAGGTCGGCCGCCGCCCGGCTTTACTCCATCGCCGTCGCGCCGACAGCCGCGGGGCAGGGTGGCGGCTCGTTGCTTCTGGGTGCTGCGGAAGAAGCCGCGCGCGAGGGGGGATACGCCTCGATGCGCCTTGAAGTACACATAGCCAATGCATCGGCCGTCGCCTGCTATCGCAAGGCCGGCTATCGCGTATTTGGCCGACGGACCAACTACTATGGCGACGGGGCTGATGCGCTGCGGTTCCACAAAGCGCTTTGTCCACCGCCTGTGGTTTGAGCAGGACAGACGGTTTTCACTTCCCGGGACGGTGTTATGCTTGCAGCGGTGAAATCGGATGGCCGGCGTTCATGGTCGGTCAACACAATCACGCGTGCCGCTAAGCCGATACCCTTGTCGTTTATTCATGCCCGCAATCCGTAAGCAGGATCGACGTGTGTTCGCGTGTGGCGGCCCCGGTGTGCGCCCATGACCGGCTGGGTCGTTTTAGTCGATCATCCCAAGGATCTGCCGAATGCGGACACGCCGCATAAGGTGATCACCACCAGCGAATATCTTGCGCGCCCCCGCCTGTTCGACATGGGGCGGCCGAAGCTGATCAATCTCTCGCGCTCCTACGCCTATCAGTCGAAAGGCTATTATGCCTCGCTGCTCGCCGAAGCGCGCGGTCACCGTATCGTGCCGACGGTCGAGACCATGCTGGAGCTGCGCGAGGCTAAACTTTACGAGCACGCGCTGCCCGAACTCGAAGACGAGCTCAACAAGTGTGCCCGCAAGGCCGACTTCCAGCCCGAGGAAGAGGTCAAGTTGCTGGTTTGTTTCGGAATCGCGCGCGATCCGCGGTTCGAGCAATTCGGCCGCATGTTGTTCGACTGGTTCCGCTGCCCTGCGCTGGAAATCACGATCGAACCGGGTACGTGGTTGACGATCGAGCGCATCCGGCCGCGCACGGTCACGCGTCTCGTGAACGGCGAAGGCACCTTCCTGCGCGAGTCGTTGCACCAGCATACCAGGCGCGAGTGGCGCGACGCCAAGGCGCGCAGCATCGCCAAATACGACCTCGCCGTGCTGCACGACCCGAACGAGAAAGTGCCGCCATCATCGGTAGCGACGCTCAAATATTTTGCGCGGCTCGCCGAAAAGATGTCCGTCGACGTCGAGCCGATCACGCGCCGGCAGCTCGACGAGCTGGCCGGATTTGACGGCCTGTTCATTCGCGAGACGACGTCGATCGATAATTATACGTATCGTTTTGCGCGCCGTGCCTGGCAGGAGGGCATGCCGGTCATCGACGATCCGATCTCGATGATCCGCTGCGCCAACAAGGTCTTCCTCATGGAAATGTTCGCGTCGAACAATGTGCCGACTCCGCCCACGTTAATGCTGGCCGAGGACCACGACCTCACGCGCGCGATGGACGAGTTGAAGCTGCCGTTGATCGTGAAGATTCCCGACGGCTCCTTTTCGCGCGGCGTGCACAAGGTCGATTCGCAGGAGCAGTTCCGCCGCATTGCCGAAGAACTGTTCGAGGAAACCGACCTGATCCTCGCGCAGAAATTCATGCCGACCGATTTCGACTGGCGCGTCGGCATCCTCAATGGCGAGCCCCTGTTTGTCTGCCAGTACCGCATGGCGCGGGGCCATTGGCAGATCGTCAAATACCGCGCCGACGGGTCCTCGCGCGAAGGCGGCTTCCGCGCCTTCGATCTGGAGCATGCGCCGCAGGAGGTCATCGATATCGCGGTGCGCGCGGCAAAGCCCATCGGGCAGGGCTTCTACGGCGTCGATCTCAAGCAGTCCGACAGCGGCATCGTGGTGATGGAAGTCAACGACAATCCGAACCTCGAGCATGGTATCGAAGATACCGTCGGCAAGGATGAAATCTGGATCAAGTTGCTCAAATGGTTCATCGACCGGTTCGAGCAGTAGCTTTGTCGTCGCCGGACTTGTCCCGGCGATCCCGTTTAGGTAGGCACGGCAGGGGCAATCAATCGGGATTGCGCCGGCGATGACGAGACCAGACGATGAGCGCAAGGCTACGGTTTGTTGTTGCGTTGCTTGCGCTGTCCTTCGGCGTCGCCAATGCGCAGGCGCTCGATAAAGTCCGCTTCGGCACCAATTGGGTGGCTGAGGGCGAGCACGGCGGCTTTTATCAGGCACTCGCCGACGGCACGTACAAAAAATACGGCCTCGACGTGACGATCGTGCCCGGCGGTCCCAACGTGAACAATCGCATCCTGCTGCCGGTCGGCAAGCTCGACTTCTTCATGAGCGCAAACACGCTGCAATTGTTCGACGCGGTCGAAAACAACATTCCGACCGTCACCGTCGCCGCGAGCTTCCAGAAGGATCCGCAGGTGCTGATCGCGCGGCCGGACGTGAAAAACTTCGACGACCTCAAGAAGCTGACGCTGTTCGTGTCGAAGGAAGGCATGACCACCTATTTCCAGTGGCTCAAGGCCGACTACGGTTTCGACGAAAAGAAGGTGAAGCCCTATACTTTCAATCCGCAGCCGTTTCTTGCCGATAAAAATTCCGCGATGCAGGGTTACGTCACGTCAGAACCCTATGCCATCGAGCAACGCGCGCATTTCAAGCCGAGCATTTTCCTGCTCGCCGACCACGGCTTCAACGCCTATTCCACGTTGATCGAGACCCGCCGCGATCTGGTCGAGAAGAAACCCGATCTTGTGCAACGCTTCGTCGATGCTTCGATCATCGGCTGGTATCATTACATCTACGGCGATAGCCGCCCGGGCAACGATCTCATCAAGAAACAAAACCCGGAAATGACTGACGCGCTGCTCGCCAACTCCATCGCCAAGATGAAGGAATATGGCATTGTCGATTCCGGCGACAGCGTGAAGCTCGGCATCGGCGCGATGACCGATGCCACGATGAAAAGTTTCTATGACAAGATGGTGCATGCGGGCGTGGTCAAGGCCGGCCTCGATTACCGCAAAGGCTACACGCTGCAATTCGTCAACAAAGGCGTCGGGCTCAACCTCCGGCCCAAATGACGTCATCCGGTCCAACCATCGTTTCGTTGCACGGCGTCGGCAAGACGTTCGAGAGCGGCACCGTTGCGCTGGAGAACTTCAATCTCGACGTGAAAGAAGGCGAATTCGTTTCGCTGCTCGGCCCGTCCGGTTGCGGGAAATCGACTGCCCTGCGAATCATCGCGGGCCTGAGCGTGCCGTCGCACGGCAGCGTGAATTGGGCGGTCGGCGAGGAGACAAGCGCCGGCCGTCTCGGCTTTGTCTTCCAGGAACCGACATTGATGCCGTGGGCGAACGTCGCGGCCAATGTGGGATTGCCGTTCAAGCTTTCGCGCGTCGCGGAATCCTACGCGCGGGAATGCGTGGATCGCGCGCTTGAGCGCGTCGGCCTGCGTTCGTTTGCGAAGGCGTATCCGCGCGAATTGTCCGGCGGCATGAAGATGCGCGTATCGATTGCGCGCGCACTGGTGGCCGAGCCGCAAGTGCTGCTGATGGATGAGCCGTTCGCCGCGCTGGACGAGATCACGCGTTTCAAGCTCAACAACGATCTGATCGCGCTCTGGCAGATGCTCAAGCGCACGGTCGTCTTCGTCACCCATTCGGTGTTCGAGTCGGTTTACCTCTCGCAGCGCATCGTGGTGATGACGCCGCGTCCTGGCCGCGTGTTCGCCGACATCAAGATCGACGCACCTTATCCGCGCGACGAGCGCTTCCACACGTCGGCCGAATACGGCGTCTTGTGCCGGACGGTATCCGAGGCGCTTGGCCAGGCGACTGCGGAAGGAGGCGCGTCATGAGCGACCGCGC
>JBARCH010000071.1:0-9480 GCA_049793875.1 Pseudolabrys sp.
CCACCCATCATCGGCGACTCGATCGCGTAAACCACGCGGCCGATCCCGCTTTCACGAATGGCGAACGAGCACATCGCGCATGGCTCGACATTTGAATAGAGAGTGCAATCCGAAAGATCGCGGCCCAGCGTCCGCTGGATTTCCGACATCGCGATAATCTCCGCATGTCGCGTGATATCGGCATCGCGCACGACACGATTTGTCGTCTCGGCCATGATGCGCCCCTCTTTCGCAATAACGGTGGCGAACGGAAATTCACCGTGATCGGTGGCAATTGCGGAAAGTTCGACGCAACGCGTCATCATGGCCGTATCGATCGAAGAATAATCTGCCGCTTCGGCGCGCAATTCTACAGGCATGCTGATGAAATCCTTGCCGCCCCAGCCACGATGCACCGGCTGGTGAATGCAGCCGTGTTTTGAAAGTTCCCGCCTAGCCCCTGCGCCGTACGATCATGGGCAATCCGCCTTTCGGCCGCAGTGTGAATTTCTGCACGGGCCACACGACGTGACCCGGACGGACTGTGAACGTGAAGTGTTTCATCAATGTGGCAAGCACGATGCATGCTTCCTGCAGGGCGAAGCCTGCGCCGATGCAGACACGCGGCCCGGCTCCGAACGGCAAATAGGCAAAGCGGTCGATTTCCGTTCGCGCCGAGCCGAGGAAGCGGGTCGGGTCGAATTCATTCGGCCTGCTCCATAACGTACGATGACGGTGCAGAACGTATGGCGCGACCACGATCATCGTACCGCGCTTGATCCGCTGGCCGGCAAGCTCGTCCGCCTCGAGCGTCGTCCGGCTGATCGCCGCGATCGGTGGATAAAGCCGATTGGTCTCGTCGATCACGGCCCTCGTTTCGACCAGACGGTCGGCGAGACCGTCGATACCGCCGGCTAGTTCGCGATCCGCTTCCGCTTGCAAGCGTTCGCGCCACTCCGGCGATTGGGAGAGAAGATAAAGCACCCATGTCATGCAATTGGCCGTCGTCTCGTGCCCGGCCGCAATGAAGGTCAGCACGTTGGCGCGAATTTCTTCCTCGCGCAGCGCCTGACCGGACTCCGGATCCTTTGCCGTCAACAGCAGCGTCAGAAGATCGTGCGGCGCTTCGTCCGGGGCGTTCGCAATTCGCAGCCTGCGTGACGCGATGATCGTATCGATCGCTCCCGAGAACAGGCGCATGGCCGGCCGCATGCTCCAGCGTGTCAGCCGCGGCACCGCATCCGGCACCCCCAGCATGTCGAACGGATCAATCCGCCCGGCGGCTTCGAAGTAAATCTTCATGCCGTTGCGTATATCTTCGGCATTGCGACCGAAGCCATCCGAGAAAATGGTGCGTTCCAGAACGTCGAGAGTCACGCGCGTCACCTCGACGGCAATATCGACAACCTCGCCTTCGCGCGCGCGCAGGCGGTCTCCCAGCGCTTCGGCCGCATCGACCATCGACGCCGCAAATCTCGCTACGCTCCGCGGCGTGAACATTGGCGCGAGAGCACGCCGCTGGACCCGCCACTGAGCGTTTTCAGCCGCCAATAGCCCATCCAGCAGCCCCGCCGACAGAACACGCTGCTGCAACCAGTCTTTTTTGTAATTGCTGCAATTATCCAGCAGCACGCGGCGAATGCCGGCAGGATCGCTCACGACGGCGACACGGCCGATCGAAAGGCCGCTCGTCACAATCGGCTCTTCAAAATGCGCCTGCGTCCACGCCTCGAGCGGATTGCTCAGAAGAACGCGAAGCAGCGCAATCGAGCCCAGTGGCTCGGCCCGTGGCATCGGCACCGGCGGACATAGTTTTGCTGTAGAATCCAGCACCAACGATCTCCACTCGCCAATAATAGCCTGTTCAAGCCTCCGCACGCGCGGACAACCGCGAGATAACAGGCCTGATTGGCGAGAGTTCCAATCTGCGCCGGGCCACGGCAATACTGGACCCGAATGGCCCCGCATGCGTTGTTCGGCGGGGGCAAAATGTTCAGGGACGCCCCAGAGTGCCGACACGTTTGCCAAATCATGAAAATATCAGGGGACGTTGCGGGCGGCAGGTTTGCGCCCTCGGCGTCGCGTTGTTCATCGCTATCGGAGCCGCGGCGGCTCAATCGCCCGGCGGCGCCACGCCCGATCCGCTCGGCGAATGGCTCACAGCCAAAGGCTACGCGCGCATCAGAATCGTCAATTGCGACAACCGTCTGTGGGGCGTGGTCGCATGGGAAGAGCATGCGGGCGTCGACAGCAAGAACCCCGACCCCCGAAAGCGCAGCCGGCCGACGCTGGGAATGCCGGTGCTCCTCGGCATGACGCAGACGAAGCAAAACGAGTGGGACGGCGACATCTACAACTCGCAGGACGGCCGCACGTATTCGGCGAACATCAGCCTGCTCAATCCCAACGTACTCAAGGTTCAGGGATGCGTGCTCAGCATCCTGTGCGGCGGCGAGAACTGGACGCGCGTCATACAGCAGCCGGGCGCAACCGTTCCTCCTGCGGCCACCCCGCCGGCACGCTTCAACGCCCCAACCGCTCGCCCAGGCACCGGCACGCATACCGCGCGTCCAAGCGGCACACGCACTCACCCGCCAACGCCGCCTCCGGCGAGCGGCGCGGAAACTACGCCACCCTCCGATGCCGATGTTTGCTTAAGTATCGCCAGCGCCTCTGGGCTTCCCCATGAGCGCGGGCTGAAATAGCACTGCCGCGGCGAGCGTACACACGAGCGACAACGCCATCAGCTTGCCCATGCTGGATGTGCCGGGATGGCTCGACAGCCACAGGCTGCCGAATGCCGTCGCGGTCGTCAGTGCGCTCCAAATTACCGCGCGCGTGAGGGTGGACTGCAAGAGATTGGTCTGCCCCGTCCGCCACGCCATGATGTAATAGATCTTGAAGGCAACGCCGACGCCGAGCAGCAGCGGCAGCGCAATGATATTCGCGAAATTGAGCGGCATCCCGATCAGGACGCAGATTTCGAGCGTCACCACGCCGGCGAGCAGCAGCGGAACGAGCGTCAGCAGCACGTCTCCGAACCGCCGCAATACGATCCACAGGATGATCGCGATCGAGAGCAGCGCGCAGGCGCCGGCCTCGATGAAGGCCCAAACAACGGTATTGCCGGATTCCAGGATCGAGATCGGACCGCCCACGGCGTCCGGATAAACGGCGAGAACCGAGCGCGCGAACGTGCGCAGGACCGCTGTGTTATTGGTGTCGCCGCTCGGTGAAACTTCCACACGTGTTTCGCCTTGCGGCGTCGTCCACTGCCGTTGCAGGGCCTGCGGCAGATTGTCGTTCGTTATTGGCTTGGCCTGCAGATAACCGCGCAATTGCGCGAGATCGGTTTGCAGCGGCACGACGAATACCGTTTGCACCTTTTCGCGTTGCGCCTGACCGGCGATGGCAAGACGCAGCACGTCGGCGCCGAGCCGCCTTGCGGCCTCCGCACCCGGCCCTTTCGCTTTGTCTGCCGCCTTTTTCAGTTGATCGGCGATTCCGCGCAAGGCGGCGACGTTTTCCGCATCCGTCGGCGGCGTGCTCGGCGGTCGCCGCAGCAGCGGGCCGACCTGATTGTCGAAAGCCTGGATCAACGCGATCTTCTTTTGTTGATCCTGCGGCACGAAATTATCGCGCGTCACAACGCGCGATATCTGCGGCAGCTTGCGCAGCCGATCGGCAGCTTCGTTGGCCTTCGCGGTCGTCGGCATGACGACATTGATCGCATTGACGCCGACATTCGGATCGGCGCCAAGATCGAGCAAGGTTGCCACCGACTCGACCTGCGGGCTTCGCAAATGAATCGGGTCGAAGTCGAACGTGAGGAAATAGAGCAACGGCAATCCTGCTATGGCGACGATCGCCGTGCCGGCAATCACCGGGACGCGCCGGCGCACCAGGAAACGGTCGACTGGGGCCAAAAAGCTGTAACCGACTGGCTCCGGCTCGCCCGGCGGGTTGAGCACTGCCAGCAGCGCGGGCAACAGCGTGACGCTGGTCAGGTAGGCGATCAGCATGCCGACACCGGCGATCTGGCCCAGTTCGGAGACGCCGCGATAGTTGGTCGGCAGGAACGACAGGAATCCGGCGGCCACCGCTGCGGCAGCGAGCGTCAGCGGCACGCCGATCTTTTCGGCGCCGCGCACCAGCGCGGGCCGCAACTCCGGAATATCGTGGCGCTCGGCGCGATAGCGAACCGCAAACTGAATGGCAAAATCAACACCAAGGCCGACAAACAGCACTGCGAACGCAACCGAAATCATGTTGAGTGCGCCGACCATCATCAAGCCGAGGGCCGCGGTTATGGACAGGCCGACGAACAGGTTGATGAAGACGGCGGCGATCATGCGTGCCGATTTCAACGCCAGCCACAGAATGACCAGCACGACGATGACGGTGCCGATACCGTTGACCAACGCGCCCTGCTGCACGGTGGCAAATTCCTCGTCAGCCATCGGCACCGACCCGGTGAGTCGCACACGCGCCTGATATTTTTCCGCAAGGCCGAGATCGAGTGCGTCTTTCCTGATGGCGGCGCTCGATGCGCTCCCAGGCTCAAGGGAGGAAAAATCCAGTACCGGACGAACTTCGATGAAGTGCCGCAGGCCGCTTGGCGGCGGATGCTTGCCGCTCAACAACTCCTGCCATGAAAACGTCGCCGGGCGATTTGCCAAAACATTCTCGACAACGTCGGATGCCATCGACAAGGGCCGCACGAAATCGTCGAGCTTGGTCATGCCGTTCGACACGCCGAGCAAGCCGAGCGACAGCGTGCGCGTGAGGCCACGCAAACTGGGATCGCCTGCAAGCGTGCTGATGAGCGGTCCTGCCTGCCCCAGCCCTTGCGTCAGGCCCGCCACGTCGTTCGTCGGCCTGAACAGCAGGCCGTTGTGCGCGAAGAACTCCGAGTCACTCAAATCCTGCACCGAGCGAAACAGGTTCGGCTGCGTTGCCAATTTGCGCGACAGATCTGCGCTGGCCGCAGCGGTGAGTTCGGCTGTGGGCGCGTCGATCACCACCAAAGTCGAGCCGAAATGTCCGGGAAATTTCTTTTCGAATGCGGCTTCGCGCAGGCGCCAGTCCAGATTGGGCGAGATCAGCTTGTTGATGTCGGTGTTGATGGCGAAATGCTTCGCCGAATAGCCAGCCGCAGCGGCAGCGCCCGCCAGGCCCAACACAATGATTAACCAAGGGAATTTGGTACAGAACCGGACAACCCCGGCCACGATCCTGCCTAGCATGAAGAAAGCTTTCGGGGCGCCGCCGCCGCGCTGGCCGTTGCCGGCGATTTCGGTGCCGGAACCGGCGTTTCCGGCATGGAACCTTTGATTGCGAAGTTAATTGTCACTGTTCGAAAGCCTTTTTGAGCACGGCCGAAGAGGTTTGCACGGGGCGGCACATTGATCCGAAGACTTCATGCCCAAGGGGGCCTGAGCTTCCGAGTTTATTGCTGAAGGATAAATCACGAATGACGGCTCCTGGTCCGATCTTCGATGCAACCTTGCCCCGCACAATTCTAGACTCCATCAAGAGTCCAGCCGATTTGCGCCGTATCAATGCGCGGGACCTCCAGCAAGTTGCAGACGAATTGCGCAATGAGACGATCAGCGCGGTTGCATTGACCGGCGGACATCTCGGGGCCGGACTGGGCGTCGTCGAATTGACCGTCGCCCTTCACTACGTCTTCGACACACCCAATGACAAGCTGATTTGGGATGTCGGGCATCAGGCGTATCCGCACAAGATTTTGACTGGACGGCGCGACCGCATCCGCACGATCCGCCAGGGCGGTGGCCTTTCGGGGTTCACCAAGCGCGCTGAAAGCGAATACGACTGTTTCGGCGCGGCACATTCATCGACGTCGATTTCGGCCGGTCTCGGCATGGCCGTGGCGCGCGACTTCGCCGGCCAGAAGCACAATGTCGTCTGCGTGATCGGCGACGGTGCGATCTCCGCTGGCATGGCCTATGAGGCCATGAACAACGCCGGCGCTGCCGACCGGCGCCTGATCGTCATCCTGAACGACAACGAGATGTCGATTGCACCGCCCGTTGGCGCGATGTCGGCTTATCTTGCGCGGCTGCTCTCGAGCCCGGCCTTCATGTCGTTGCGCGAGATCGGCAGAAATTTCGCCAGCCACCTGCCGCGCTTCATCAAGGAAAACGCAGCACGTGCCGAAGAATTGGCTCGCGGATTTGTGACCGGCGGTACGTTGTTCGAGGAACTCGGCTTTTATTACATCGGCATTGTCGATGGCCACGACCTCGATCAGCTTATCCCGGTTCTGGAAAACGTTCGGGATGCGAAGAACGGGCCGATCCTGGTCCACGTCCGCACGCAAAAGGGCAAAGGCTACGCGCCCGCCGAGGCCTCCGACGACAAATACCACGGCGTGGTGAAATTCGACGTCGCGACCGGCAAGCAGAACAAATCAAAGCCGGCTGCGCCGTCCTACACCAAGGTTTTCGGTGAAGCCCTCGTAAAGGAAGCCCGGAAAGACGATCGCATCGTCGCCATAACCGCCGCGATGCCGGCCGGCACCGGCGTCGATATTTTCCAGAAGGCTTTTCCGCAGCGAACTTTCGATGTCGGCATTGCCGAACAGCACGGCGTTACTTTCGCCGCCGGCCTTGCCACGCAAGGCTTCAAACCGTTCGCCGCGATCTATTCGACGTTCCTTCAGCGCGCCTACGATCAGGTCGTGCACGATGTCGCGATCCAGCGGCTGCCGGTTCGCTTCGCGATCGACCGCGCCGGCCTCGTCGGAGCGGACGGCCCCACGCATGCCGGCTCGTTCGACGTCACGTATCTCAGTTGCCTGCCCGGCTTCGTCGTCATGGCGGCAGCCGATGAGGCTGAACTCGTCCACATGGTGGCGACGGCCGTTGCGATCGACGATCGGCCGAGCGCTTTCCGTTATCCGCGTGGCGACGGCGTCGGCGTCGAGATGCCGGCGCAAGGCATTCCACTCGAGATCGGGCGCGGCCGCATCATGCGCCAGGGCAACACGGTTGCGTTGCTGTCGCTTGGAACGCGCCTCGCCGAATGCCTGCAGGCTGCGGACACGCTTGCGGCGCACGGCATCTCGACCACGGTCGCCGATGCCCGTTTCGCCAAACCGCTCGACGAAGACCTCATTCTGCGGCTGGCGCGTCAACACGAATTGCTCATCACCGTCGAGGAAGGCGCCATTGGCGGCTTTGGCTCGCACGTCCTGCAACTGCTCGCCGACAAAGGCGCGCTCGATCAGGCAGGCTTCAAGGTGCGCAGCATGATGCTGCCCGATCTTTTCCTCGATCAGGACAGCCCACCCGCGATGTATGCCCGCGCCGGGCTCGATGCGACCGGCATCGTTGCCAAGGTCTTCGACGCGTTCGGCATCGAACCGCATGCGACGACGCTGCAACCGGATCAGGTTTCGATCCTGACGGAGCGCGCCGCGAACCTGCGTTTGCCGCCGAAGCGATTTGGAAACGGCGCGGGCCTCAACGGAGGCGCACGATGAAAATCATCCTCGCCCAGCCGCGTGGATTCTGCGCCGGCGTCGTGCGCGCGATCGAGATCGTCGAGCGCGCACTCGATAAATACGGGCCACCGGTCTATGTGCGGCACGAAATCGTGCATAACAAATGGGTGGTCGATGCGCTGAAGGCGCGCGGCGCCCGCTTCGTCGAGGACCTTTCCGAGGTGCCGGAAAACGGCATCACGATCTTCAGCGCGCACGGTGTCGCGAAGAAAGTGGAGGCGGACGCAAAGGAACGCGGCCTGCACGTGCTCAATGCCACCTGCCCGCTTGTCTCCAAGGTCCACAGCCAGGGCCGGCATTATCTGCGTCAGGGCCGCACCGTCGTGCTCATCGGCCACGCCGGCCATCCGGAGGTGGAAGGCACGCTCGGCCAGATTCCGGGACCCGTATTGCTCGTGCAGACCGAAGCCGATGTTGCGGCCCTCGACCTTCCTTCCGACACACCGGTCGCCTACGTGACGCAGACGACTCTGAGCGTCGACGACACCCGTGGTGTCATCGCAGCACTTTACCGGCGCTTCACGGACGTGGTCGGGCCCGGCACGCAGGACATCTGCTACGCAACACAAAATCGTCAAACTGCCCTGCTCGAACTCAGCAAGCTCGTCGACGTTATCTTCGTGGTCGGCGCCAAGAACTCATCGAATTCGAACCGGCTGCGCGAAATCGGGCTCGAAGCCGGCGTCCCCAGCCATCTGATCGCCAATGGCGAAGACATTCAGCCGGAATGGCTGAAAGGCGTCGAGGTGGTCGGCATCACCGCGGGTGCTTCGGCGCCGGAGGTGATGGTGATGGACGTCATCAATGCATTGCGGCGGATCGCACCGGCAGAAGTCTCCACGCTTCCCGGCCGCGAAGAACACATGGAATTCCGCGTTCCGGTTGAGCTGCTCGATGTTCCCAGCAGCAATAAAATAGGCAAGGACGGCAATCTTGAGTATTCCACTTCTGCAGAAGTTTCGTGTCGGTAGCTATCTTGTCCGGCAGCATCTCGCCGGCGTTAAGCGTTATCCGCTCGTTCTCATGCTGGAACCCCTGTTCCGGTGCAATCTGGCGTGCGCCGGCTGCGGCAAAATCGATTACCCCGACGAAATCCTGAATCAGCGCATCTCGGTTACCGATGCGCTCGAGGCCGTCGACGAGTGCGGCGCGCCGGTGGTGTCGATCGCCGGCGGCGAGCCTTTGCTGCACAAGGAATTGCCGCAGATCGTCAAGGGCATCATCGCCCGCAAGAAGTTCGTCTATCTCTGTACGAACGCGCTGCTGATGGAAAAGCGCATGAAGGACTACGAGCCTTCGCCCTATTTCGTGTGGTCGGTGCATCTCGACGGCGACAAGCAGGATCACGACAAGTCGGTGTGCCAGCAAGGCACCTACGACCGCGCCGTTGCGGCCATCAAGGCGGCGAAGGCCAAGGGCTTCCGTTGCAACATCAACTGCACGCTGTTCAACAATGCAGACCCGGAGCGCACGGCGAATTTCTTCGACACCGTCATGGCCATGGGCGTGGACGGCATCACCGTGTCGCCGGGCTATGCCTACGAGCGCGCGCCGGACCAGCAGCACTTCCTCACCCGCCAGACGACCAAGCAGCTCTTCCGCGACATCTTCAAACGCGGCAACGGCGGCAAGAACTGGTCGTTCAGCCAGTCCGGCCTGTTCCTGGACTTCCTCGCCGGCAATCAGACGTACCGCTGCACGCCCTGGGGCAATCCCACCCGCACCGTGTTCGGCTGGCAGAAGCCCTGCTACCTGCTCGGCGAAGGCTACGCCAAGACGTTCAAGGAATTGATGGAAGACACCAACTGGGACACCTACGGAGTCGGGAATTACGAAAAGTGCGCGCAATGCATGGTGCATTCGGGCTTCGAGGCAACGGCGGTGCAGGACACCTTCGACCATCCGGTCAAGGCGCTGGTTTCGAGCCTGCGCGGCATCGACACCGAACGCGAGATGGCGCCCGACATTCC
>JBARCH010000072.1:0-23954 GCA_049793875.1 Pseudolabrys sp.
GTATAGAACGGCGCCTCGCCGCACTCCTTGAGCTGCTTGTCCATGTTGATCTTGATCTTGTGCAGCGGCACATGGCCGGGGCCTTCGATCATGACCTGGCAGCCTTTCTTCCAGGCGATCTCAGTCAGTTCGCCGAGCGTTTCCAACTCGGCAAACTGGGCGCGGTCGTTGGCGTCGGCGATCGAGCCGGGACGCAAGCCGTCGCCGAGCGAGAATGACACGTCATATTTGCGCATGATGTCGCAAATCTCGTCGAAACGCTCGTAGAGGAAGCTTTCCTTGTGCCGCGACAGGCACCACTTCGCCATGATCGAGCCGCCGCGCGAGACGATGCCGGTGACGCGGTTGGCGGTGAGGTGGATATAGCCGAGCCGCACGCCGGCATGGATCGTGAAATAATCCACGCCCTGTTCGCACTGCTCGATCAGGGTGTCCTTGTAGCATTCCCAGTCGAGCTTGACGGGATCGCCATCAACCTTCTCCAGCGCCTGATAGATCGGCACCGTGCCGATCGGGATCGGCGCGTTGCGGATGATCCATTCGCGCGTGTTGTGAATGTTGCGGCCGGTGGAGAGGTCCATCACCGTGTCGGCGCCCCAGCGGATCGCCCACACCATCTTCTCGATCTCTTCCTCGACCGAGGAGGTGACGGCGGAGTTGCCGATATTGGCGTTGATCTTGGTCAGGAAGTTGCGGCCGATGATCATCGGCTCGAGTTCGGCGTGGTTGATGTTGGACGGGATGATGGCGCGGCCGCGCGCGACTTCGCTGCGCACGAATTCCGGCGTGATGAAGGCGGGCACGGCACCGCCGAATTGCTCGCCTTCGGCCAGCGCGGTTTCGGCGCGGTCGAGCTGCTTCTTGCGGCCGAGGTTTTCGCGCTCGGCGATGTAGATCATTTCCTTGGTGATGACGCCGGCGCGGGCGAATTCGAGTTGCGTGACGGGCTTGCCGTCGAGCACGCGATAAGGCTTCGGCGTATTCGGGAAATTGCGCGCGAGATGCTTGCCCGTGACGTTGCCGTTGTCGACCGGCTGGATCGGACGGCCTTCGTACTGCTCGACGCCGCCGCGTTCCTTCACCCATTCGATGCGCGCGCGCGAAAGGCCCTTTTCCACGTCGATCGTTGCGTCCGGATCGGTGTAAGGCCCCGTCGTGTCGTAGACCGGCAGCGGCGGCTCGCCCGAGGACGGATCGAGCGCGATCTCGCGCAGCGGCACGCGCAGGCTGGGCGCAGCGTCGGGCGCGGAATGAATTTTGCGCGAGGCCGGGAGCGCCCCGGTGGTGACCTTGGGCGTGACCAGATCGGCAGCGGTGACGGGCTTGTTCATTGTAGTGTCTCCGATTGGATAGCGGGGCTCTCCGCAGTGTAGCCTTTGAACGAAATGAAGCCGCCGAGCGCCAGCAACACGATGCCCGTGCCGATGAAGAAGCCGGAATCGGCGAGAATGGAGCTGCCAACGAAGGGCACAGCCTGCGGCGCGATGAGGCGCCACACGCCGGCGAGACTGAAGATCCATCCGATCGCCGTGATGATGCTACGCCAATCGCGCGTCCAGGCATTGTGGACGTTGAGGATGGAAAGCCCGATGATCAGAATGATGATGCCGGAGAGATAAATAATCGCGTAGCTCGTCAGGAACTGCTGCCCGATCAGGTAGTAGGTCTTGGTGCTGGTGAGCATGCCGATGCCGATCACGGCAAGCACCGGGCCGATCAGCCTCGCAATGATCAGTGCTGGTTGCATCGGTTGTCCTGTCCCTTCGCCGGCATGACCCGGATCAGGTTCAAAGGGTTTTTCTCAGCCCGTTCCCGGGCACCCCTCGGAACGGCTCTTAATCTATGCCCCGCGCAGGGGGTGTCAATGCGATGCGAGGCAGTTCCACCATGCCGTAACGGCGTGGCTTTTTTTCAGGCGGCCATGACGGCGGAGCGGTCGTCAAATCCCGATAGCCGCCTTCACGTTTGCGGGCGACAGCGGCAGGTCGCGGATGCGCGCGCCGGTCGCATGCGCGACACCATTCGCGATCGCGGCCGCCATCGGTCCTTGCCCGGCTTCGCCGGTGCCGAGGAACGGCTGGCCGGGCCGGTCGATGATGTGCACGTCGACGCTCGCCGGCACCGCCGGGAAGCGCAGGATCGGATAGCTCGACCAGTCGCGGCTGGTGATGTCGCGCGCGTTGAAGGTGACTTGCTCGAGGATCGTCCAGCTTGCGGATTGCACGATCGCGCCTTCGATCTGGTTGCGGATGCCGTCATGGTTGACCGCCTGGCCGCTATCGACGGCGGCGACCACGCGGCCGAGCTTGATTGCGCCGCTCTCGTGCTCGACCTCGAGTTCGAGCGCGATCGCGCAATAGGCGGCGAGATTCTTGTAGCGCGCGAAGGCGAAGCCCTTGCCTCGCCCGCGCGCCAATTTCTCGTTCGAGCCCCAGCCGAATTCCTGCGCCGCCTTGTTGACGACGTCGCGCGCGCGCGGATCGTCGAGGTGACGCAAACGGAATTCCACCGGGTCGATCTTCGCCGCGGCGGCAAGTTCGTCCATGAAGCTCTCGAGCGAGAACACGTTATGATAGGCGCCGAGCCCGCGCAACGCGGAGACCCGCAACGGCATTTGCGGAATGAAGTGGCTGACCACGCGCGCGTTCGGCACCGTGTAGATCGGGATGGCGTTGCGGTCGCCGCCGCCTTCCGGCTGCGGGATCGGTTTCGGCTCGTCGGGCGTAAACGGCTGCGCGAGATATTGGCCGGCGAGAAGATTGCCCGGCCCGCCGGGGCGCATCGAATGCGTGTTGCTCCAGACCTCGTATTGCCACGCGACGATCTTGCCGTCGCCGTCGACCGCGCCGTACGCCTCCGACATCATTGCCGGCCCGAACGGCTCCCAGCCGTGTTCCTGCTCGCGCATCCATTGCACGCGGATCGGGCGGCCCGGCAATTCGCGCGCGATCAGCGCGGCATCGCCGGCCGCGTCGTCGGCGGCGTTATGGCCGTAGCAGCCGGAGCCTTCGACATGGATGCAACGGATTTGCTCCGGCGGCATGCGCAGCATTTTCGCGAGCGAGCCGCGCAACGGATAGACACCCTGCGAATGCGTCCAGACCGTGAGCTTGCCACCCTCGAATGTCGCCACCGCGCAGGAGGGGCCGATCGAGGCATGCGATTGATAGGGGCGATGATAGGTCGCACGCAGCGAGCGCGCGCCGGCGTCGCCGGGCATGCCGCGTTCGAGGATCGTGGTGTCGCGCGCCGGCAACTGTCGCAGGTACGAATAAATGTCGTCCTGCTTCGGCAATTGCGCGGTTTCGTTCCATTTCGCCGCGCCCGCCAGCACGTTCATGGCGCTGATCGCCTGGAATTCCGCCTGTGCTGCGACCGCGAGGAAACTGCCGTTCCTCACGACCTTGACCACGCCCGGCATGTGCTCGACCGCGGCGGTGTCGACCGACATGAGTTTCGCGCCATAGCTTGGCGGCCGCACCACGCGCGCGTGCAACATGCGGGCGGGCCGCATGTCCTGCACGTAACTCGGCTGGCCGGTGAGCTTGCCGGGAATATCCACGCGCGGCAGCGGATTGCCGATCACGCGATAATCTTTCGGGGCCTTCAGCGGCGAGTTCGGCTGCGCCGCACGATGCAGGTCCTGCCCGACGATGAGATCCTTGTAAGCGACGCCACGGCCATCGTCCGCGACGACGGCGGCGTTCTGCGCATGCAATTTTTCCGGCGGCAGGTTGAGCCGCGTCGCGGCAAGCTCTATCAGCATCGCGCGCACCTGCGCGGCGGCGTTGAGGATCGCGGTGCCGGAATCCTGCATCGAATGACTGCCGGCGGTGTAGCCTTCATTCGGCGTGCGCTCGGTGTCGGCCGTGATCAGCGTGATCGCGGCGGGGCTTACTTCCAGCTCTTCCGCCGCGCATTGGATGAGTGCGGTCTTGATGCCCTGGCCGAGTTCGGCCTTGCCGGAGAAAACGGTGATCGTCCCACCGCCGTCGATGGCGATCCAGGAATCGAGCATGGGGAATTTGTTGAGATCGCCCGGCAGCTTCGGCGTGGCGGCGGGCGTGTTTTGCGCAAACGCGCGCGGGAACATCGCGAAGCTGACGACAAGCGCACCACCGGTTTCCAGAACGAGACGGCGCGACGGGTTGAATGGAAGATGTGCGTTCATCGCACCGGCTCCGTGCGCGCTGTCTTCATTTCACTTACGGCGCGGCGGACCGCGCGAAGGATGCGCATGTGCGTTCCGCAGCGGCAGAGATTGGGCTCCATATGCGCGCGGATTTCGGCATCGGTCGGCGACGGTTTGTGATCGAGCAATCCCTGGGCGCGCATGATCATGCCGGCGATGCAGTAGCCGCATTGCGCGGCTTGCTCCGTGGCGAAGGCGCGCTGCAGCGGCCCCGGTTGCTCCGGCGTGCCGAGGCCCTCGACGGTGGTGATCTGCCGGCCTTCGAGAACGGAAATCGGTAGCACGCAGGAGAACACCGGTTCGTGGTCGACCAGCACGGTGCAGGCGCCGCACTGTCCGAGTCCGCAGCCGAATTTTGCCCCGTTGAGTTTGAGATCGTTGCGCAGCACGTAGAGCAGGGGCGTGTTGGGATCGGCGCTGACCTGATGCTCCTTGCCGTTGACGGTGAGAACGGTCATTGCGGCGTCTCCGTTGCGGCCTGCCGCTGGCGGCGGATTTTCGCCAGCGCGCCGGCGACGTCATTCCATTGCGGCTTGCGCGTGAAGTGCGTGCGCACATAATCCGTGAGCGCGACGATCTGCGCTTCGGTGAGCGCGCTCTGGAAGCCGGGCATGATGCGCCCGGCCTGTCCGGGCGGCGGATGAATCCCGTACAGAACGATTTGCAGCACGTTCGCCGGATCGTCGGAATTAAGGGACGTGCTCAGGCCGAGATCGACCGGACGCGAGACCGGCAAACCGCCGCCGCTGTGATGGCAGGTCCCGCACGCGCCGGTGAAGATTTTTGCGCCGACGCTGTCGCTTGCCGCCGCGCTGCCGGTGGTCTGGTTTGCTGGCGTTGCGCCATAGACAGGCGGCGTCAATTTGCGCGCAGCGGCAAGTGCAGCTTCGATTTTGGCGGGCTGTGCAGCGCCGTTGCGCGCCCCGGACAACGAAGCGACGTAAGCCGCGATCGCGCGCACGTCGCTTTCCGATGCCTTCGCCAGATTGTGCGAAACCGGCGCCATCGGCCCGGCCACGTGTCCGTGCTGGGCATCGAAGCCGTGCCGCAGGTAATTGAACAGGGCCCCTGCGGTCCACGGCGCCGGCGCCAGCGAATTTTCATTGAGCGCCGGCGCGCGCCAGCCTTCCCCGACGCCGCCGTCGAATGCCTGCGCACGTTTTTCCGCGCCGAGGCTGTTGCGCGGCGTGTGACACGCGCCGCAATGGCCGAGACTGGCGGTGAGATAGGCGCCGCGCGCCCACGCGTCGTGCCGGGTTACGTCCGTTTGGTAGGGACCGCGGTGCAGGAACATCAGTTTCCACGCGGCGGCGAACAGACGGATGTTGAGCGGAAAAATAATGTCTGGCCGGCGGTCGGTTTGCCGCGCCGGCTCGCGCGTCATGATGAAAGCGTAGAGCGCGTTGATGTCGGAGTCGGTTGCATAAGTGAAGTGATCGTAGGGAAACGCCGGATAAAGATGACGGCCGTCGCGCGTCACGCCCTCGCGCATGGCGCGCTGGAACGCCGCCGCCGACCATGTGCCGATGCCGGTTTCACGGTCCGGCGTGATGTTCGTTCCGTAAATCGTTCCGAACGGCGTCTCGACCGGATAGCCGCCAGCATAGGGTTTGCCGCCGGCTTTGGTGTGGCAGACCGCGCAACTGCCGAGGGCGGCAAGCTGCGCGCCTTTGGCGACAATGGCGGGGTCGAAGGAAGAAGCGTCGTGCGGTTGGGCCGGCGGAATTTCGCTGCGCCAGGCCCACGCGTAGAAGCCGCCGAAAAGCACGGCGATGACGACAATGAAGCCGATAAGGATGCGCCAGACCATCTGACCCGCCCAAAACACCGCGGCCCGCAAAGAAAGTGCGGACCGCCCAGTCTAACCCACTATGCGGCGGCTGGGTTCCGCGCGGCGCAACAGGGAAAGAGGTGGTAAAGCCTCCCTGATCCGGGCGGCCCGGTGTTGCAGTTTTTCGGCGCGGGTTCTCGTCCTTCTCGGCCAAAATCCACTATTTGCCGGTAATTATGAGGCACCCTGGAGGCCGCAGCGAACCGTTCATGACCACCGATCCTTAACCACCGGCATTGTAGTTCTCGGCAGTCATCGAGCGGGACCCTGCCATGGCGATCGACACCGAGCACGTCAGCTACAGCATCATCATTCCGGTCTACAACGAAGAAGCCGTTCTGCCGGTGCTGTTGCACCGGCTCGACCGGCTTCTCGATCGGCTGGACGGCCCAGCGGAAGCGATCTTTGTCGACGACGGCAGTACCGATTGCAGTCCGGTCGTGCTGCAGGCGCTGGCCAGACGGAATCCGAGCTACCGCTATATCGGTCTCTCACGAAATTTTGGTCATCAGGTCGCGATTACCGCCGGCATGGATGTAGCCAAAGGTGCTGCAATCATCGTCATGGATGCGGATCTGCAGGATCCTCCGGAAGCCGTCGATCAGATGATCGCGAAATGGAAGGAAGGGAATGATGTCGTCTATGCACGGCGGCTGTCGCGTGCGGGCGAAAGCACATTCAAGCTGGCGACGGCTCATCTGTTCTACAAATTAATCGGCCGCATGTCGTCAGTGCGAATTCCCGCCGACGTCGGTGACTTCCGCCTGATCGATCGCAAGGTGTTACACGCGCTGCGTCAGATGCCGGAGCAGGACCGCTTCGTCCGCGGAATGATCGCCTGGCTCGGCTTTCGGCAGACCGAGGTGACGTTCCACAGGCTTGAGCGCGCCGCCGGCGAAACTAAATATTCGATTTGGAAGATGATGCGGCTGGCAATGAACGCCGCTCTCGGCTTTTCGGATGCGCCGCTACGGCTTGCGATCTGGTGCGGGATATGCGTATCGGGCTTCGCGTTACTCTACGGGACTTATGTGTTGATCTTGTGGGCGACGAATGACGGTCATCTTGTCGCGGGCTGGTCGTCGCTGATCGTCATCGTTTCGTTCCTGTGCGGCGTCAACATGCTGATGACGGGAATCGTCGGCCTCTACGTCGGCCGAATCCATTCCGAAGTTAAACGGCGACCGCTTTACGTCGTCTCGACCAGATTGGGATTCGACCGGGAGCCGGCTTCGAGGATGTACCCCGCCGCCCATGCCGTGCGCGAATGAGCCGGCGCATGTCCGAATTGTTCGACAGCTACCAGGGCAGTTACGGAGCGGTCGTTCAATCTTCCATCGATTTTTCCGGCCTGCCGCATAGCTTCTTCATGCGCGCTAAAGCCGATTTGCTTCGCGATCTCGTTGAACGCCGCCTCGGCGGGCGCAAGCCGGCTATGCTCGATGTCGGCTGCGGGGTCGGCAGCTTTCATCCGTTCCTGCGCGACATGACAACGCGCCTGTGTGGCATCGACGTGTCCAAGGCCAGCATCACGCAAGCGCGATCCGATCATCCGGAAGCCGAATACCAGGACTTTGACGGTAAAACCTTTCCTTATGAAAGCGGCACGTTTGATCTGGTGACGGCGATTTGCGTGCTGCATCACGTCACGCCCGTGCTATGGCACGGCTTCACGCGCGAGATGCGGCGCGTCGTCAAGCCGGGTGGGCTTGTCTGCGTCATCGAACATAATCCGTTCAATCCGCTGACCCGACTCGCGGTGTCGCGCTGCGAATTCGACAACGACGCAGTTCTTCTGCGCGCGGAACAGACGCGGCGGCTGATGGCCAACGCCGGATTGCGAGCGCTCGGCTCGCGCTATTTTCTGCTATTTCCATGGGCCGCGAAGCTCGCCCGGCGTACTGAATTTGCGCTGCGCCATGTTCCTTTAGGCGCGCAATATGCAACCTGGGGTACGGTGTGACGCTAATGCGCGGGGATTTCCTCGCGTCGCTTGTGCACCACCGCTACGTCGTCGCTGTAAACCCGTTGCCAGTTCGGCATGCGATCGAGCAGCGCTACCGCCGGCGTGTGCGGCGAAAGTAATGTGGCGCGAATGCCGTATTGGTCGAGCAATTTCACAAAATCCGGCAGGTCCGACAACGAAACCGCTTGGGTATAGCGATTGATGAAGCGGGCGCCGTACAATTCTCCGCGGCCGTCGATGAAGGGCGCTATTCCGGAATAGATCAGGTAGCCGCCGAACGCATAGTCGTTGAGCACCGGCCCCGATTTGGCGATGCCGGCCGCCGCGATGGCGGCTTGCGGCGTATTTCGAATATCCGGGCTGATGGTCCGCGCGAGTGCCAGTCCTGTTGCGATCACGGCGACCGCAGCCGCGGTCAAACCCAGCCCGCGAGCCGATGCCGGCAGGCCGGCAATGGCGTCGTCCTGTCTTGACGTGAACTGCCGCGCCAGTGGGGCCGCCAGATAGAGCGGTGCGAGTATCGCCAACAGGTCGGCGTTGCGCGCCTGTGCCAACGCAAAATGCAAGAAGCCGAGGACGACGAGTGCGCGCACCAGCGGCAGCGTGATGCCGCGCGACAATGCAAAGATGCCCATCAGCAGCAGAATTTCGAATGCGTCGAGGTGGCCGAAGTCTTGCGGCCGCCATTCGACAATCGTTTTCAGCGCATCGCCAAGGCCGAACGTCTTGAGCGGAACCAGCAATGAGCCCGCGCCATAAGGCGTCACGCACGTCGCCAGGACGGCGAGAACGACAAACGGAATCCATTGCAGGATGACTCGAGGCCACGTGCTGCGTTGCTTCTCGTTCAGAAGCGATTCGAGAATCGCAGGACCGATCAGGCCGAGGCCAAGAATGACACTGCCATGAAGGTTGGCCCAGAGAACGAGCAGTGGAAGCGCTGCATAAGGCGGGTGCGATCGTTGATCCATGGTGCGGACCAGCGCGCCCGCCCAAGCGACCATAACAGGCAGTGCCAAAACATGCGGGCGCGCCAACATGTGCGGCGCTGCCAAGGCCAGCGCCGCCAGGACAAACACAAGCGCCGGCGTTGGCGCTAGGTCGCGCAACAGCAGGCGCGTCAACAAGCCGAACGCCAACGCAATTGCTGCGGCGGCTAAAATGACGACGCCTGCCCAGCCACCCACAGCAAACGCCGCCGCGTAAGCCAGTTCTGACAGCCACTCGAACGCAATCCAGTGCGCGCCATGCATCGTGAAGGAAAACGGATCGGTTGTCGGAACCGTCCCGTGTTCGGCGATCCATCTTCCGACCGCCACCTGCCAATAAGTATCGGGGTCATTGAGCAGCCGCGCGCCTAACACCAGAAGCAACACGTAGACACCGGCACCCACCAGCCACGGCATTGCCGGTTGTCTCGGAACCGATTTGGCTTGGCTGTTGAGGATCTGCCCGTCCATGCAGGCAAGCGTAAAGAACTCGTGTTAACTCTTCTTTATCGTCTGCTCGTCGCGACGAAAGCCCAGTTAGAGCTTCGGCAGTTCGCTCACCGCCACCTTGGCGCTTCCGGTAGCCTCTGCAATCACGCGCAAAGTCTGCGAGTCGAATGCGATGCCGGTCAGCCGCAGGTCGTTCACGCCGACATCGACGCGCACGCCTTGGGCGGTCTTCTGGAATTCGGCAAGCGCCGCGCCGATTTTTGCTTTGGCGTCGGCGGCGAAGGGCTTCAGATCGATGACCGCGTTTTCCGCCAGCGCGTCCTTCAGGTAGGGCACGGCCGCTTGCGCCGCCGCGCCGAGGAGGCCGAAGGCTGCTTGTGATTCCACCGCCAGCGACAAATCGGTGAGATGCAGGATTTGCGTTTTCAGATCGAGCACCGGCTTGCCCCAGATGTGCAGCGTCGCCTCGGCGCCGAAGCCGAACCAGCTCTTGCGCTCGCGCGCTTTCACCAGCAGCGAAATCAGCAGCCGGTCGCCGGAAGCCGCGATCTTCGCGCGGCGGACTTCGACTTCAACCGGTGCGTTGGGGTCGTCCGGGAAATGACGGCCCTTGAGCTGCGCTTCCATGACTTTATTGAGCGCGGTGAATGGCACGTCGATCGGCACGCCGACGCTCAGGCCCGGTGCCAGATTCGGAACGATGTCGAGCGCGGCAGGAAACGGACAGGCCGGCTTGGTGCTCGTCGGCACGATGCGGGTTTCCGCCTGCACGCCGACAGTGAGCGTCACATTCTTGCCGTCGATCTTCGGCTGCGCCGCCGCGGCGCGGATTGGTTTTACCTCCAGCCACAATTGCGGCAGGCCGGTTTTGCCGCCGCCGAGCGGCATTGAGCGGCACATCTGCGTCCATTCGCGCCGCATGGTTTGCTCGATGATCGGATCGTTGCGCAGCTTGTTTTGCAGCACGGCCATCTGCGCGTTGACCTCGCGGTCGACCAGCGGCTTCACCTCGGAAGCCACATTCACCTTGAAGCCGGCGAGCGACAGCGCACCGTTGCCGATCGCGACCTGCGCCACAAGATTTGGGTCGAGCCGCCACGCCGGCGTGAGCGTAGGCCGCGCCGTCACGTTGACGTTGCCGCGCACGTCCGCGTGCTGATCGAGCACCTGGCTTGTGAGTCCCTTGACCTGCTTGCCGACGGTGCTGTCGAGCAGACCGGCGAGGGTGCCGGTGACATTGCCGGCTTGCGTTGCAAGCTGGCCGGTGACTTTCAAGGTGCCGCTGATCGGCGTCGAAATGGTGAGGGCGTCCTTCGCACCGGAGACGACCATTGCGCCACGGCTGACCGTGACACCGATGTCGGCTTTCGACAGCAGGCTGCTCACCGGGTTGTCGCTCTTGCCAGTGAGATCGCGCGGCGCGGCCTTTTCCAGCGCCACGCGGATTGCGGGGAGTGCGACCGCGACCGGCGCGATGAAGAAAGACGTGCGCGTGAGCGGCGGCAGCGGCGGCAATGCCGCGAGTTTCGGCGCATTGGCGGTGTCGACGGACGGAAAGAATTTATTGAGCGCCCACAGCGTCGTGGAAAAGAAGATGACGATGACGACGGCGGCGCCGAGGATCAGGCGGAAGCGCGCCGAGCGGCCGAACAGCCGCACCGGCGCCGTGATCCAATAGATGGTTGTGCCGAGCACGCCGCGCGCCATCCACCACTCCGCCCGAATCGTTGAGAGTAAATGGTAATCGGCGCGACGCGATGAGGCCAGCGCGGGGGATTGAGTGCTTTTGCCGCGCGCGCGGTCGTCAGGTCAGTGTTTTGCGCCCATGCGATGCGACGAGAGCTTGGCGACGACTCCGTCGCTCACGGGTGTCGGCACATTGAGCTCTTTGCCGAGGGCGGCGACCTTGCCGTTGAGCCAGTCAAGCTCGAGCCGGTTGCCGCGCTCGAGATCGTGCGCCATCGAAGCCTTCATGCCGGGCTCGACCTTGTTGATGACGAAGTCCATGCGCTGCTCGATGTAATCACTGCCGACATCGACGCCTTTGGCCTTGCCGACGGCACGCGCTTCTTCCATCAGCGCCCGGAATAAATTGCGGCCGTCCTCGGTCGCGATGACAGGTCCGATCGCCGAAAGGCGCGAAGCGGTGGTGCCTGCCATGGCGGTGAGGAAGATGAATTTCTGCCAGCGCTCGAGCTGGATATCCTTGGAGACGTCGAGATCTGTCCTGGCGGCCTTGCCGGCGTCGGCGAATGCCTGCAACACGGAATCGGGCTTGCGGTCGGCGCGGCCGAAACGCATCGAGGCGAACTTGCTGGTGTGTTTGATGATGCCCGGTTCGGCGATGACCGTCGCGATGTAAGCCACGCCGCCGACGACCTGCTCGCGGCCGAGGATCGGTCCGACGCGCTCGACGCTGTCGACGCCGTTTTGCAACGTGATGATGCGTGTGTTCGGCCCGACCAGCGGTTTCGCCAATTCAGCGGCCTTCTCGGTGTCCCACAGCTTTACCGCGAACATCACGACGTCTACGGGGCCGACCGTGGCGGGATCGTCGGTTGCATTCGGCTTCGGCAAATCCAGGCCGCCGTGCACGCTCTCGATCTTCAGGCCGTTCTTTCTGATCGCCTCGAGATTGGAGCCGCGCGCAATGAAGAAAACATCGTGACCCGCTGCCGCCATTCGTGCGCCGAAATACCCACCGACGGCGCCCGCCGCCATTGCCGCTATTCGCATTTTTTTATTCTCCGTGTGGCGGAACGGTATAGCGCTCCGTTGCGCAGCAACCAAGCGGGCAAAACTTCACCACACGTTGCGTTCGGTCAAAAGAGATAAGGGAAATACGAGAGCATAAAGAAGAGCGCCGGAGCGGCACGGGGTCTTGCCTGACTGATGCGACCCGCGAAAACCGACTCCGGCGTATCGTCCGTGTGTGCGCCGCTTGAGATGCAGGCCGAACGATCCTGCGGCTCGTTACGCGGCTTGCTGGCCCGGTGGCGTCATCGAAACCTCCTTGTCCCAAGTCGAGGTTTTCCGGTTGCGGACCGTCAGGTCCTCACCCGAAAAGCGAAGTCGGAAAATCGGCGGCGTAACGGTGTCGCGGTACCGGATTACGGAATTTGGCCGCCGGGCATTTTCTGGCGTCGACCGCCTTGCGATAGAGATGCCAGGTGGCGTGGCCGAGGATCGGCATCACGACCGCAAGCCCGATGAAGAACGGCAGCGAGCCGAGAACCAGAAGCGCGGCCACGATCACGCCCCACATTGCCATCACGCGCGGATTGTCGAGCACCACGCGGATCGAGGTATGCAACGCGACGGCGGCGCCGACATCGCGATCGAGCAACAGCGGAAACGATACCGCACTGATGATCAGTGCGACGACGGCGAATACGAAGCCCACGAGATTGCCGACCACGATCAGGCTCCAGCCGGCCGGCGTCATCAGCACGTCATGCGCGAACTGGCCGATCGATGTCGGCATCGCGTAGCCGAAATAGGACACGTAGATCGCGTTTGCGATCGCGACCCAGCAGATGAAGAGGATCATCAGCAGGACGCCGAGCGCGGCGATGGGGCCGATCGACGGCGAATACAGCACGTCGAGCGCGTGACTGGCGTCGGTTTCAAGCTTTGCCTCGCGCCGCCGGCTCATTTCGTAAAGCCCGAGCGCGGCAATCGGTCCGATCAGCGCAAAACCCGCCGCCAGCGGAAACAGGAACGGCAGCATGGCGTAGCCCAGGATGAGTTGCGCCAGCACGATGCCGACGATTGGATAAATAATGCAGAGGAAGATGGCGTGGCTGGGCATTTCCGAAAAATCGGCGATACCCTTTCTCAGGGCATCCTTGAGGTCGCTGATTTCGAGATGACAGATAACCGGATACGCAGCCTTGTTGGCAGCGCCGACGAGAACGTGCGAGCGAGCCATGTTCCATCCTCCTGAACTTATGTGTTCAGCTAAACCGCGACGCCAAACGCGCCAGCGCAAGGACTCTGGTCACACGGGCTCGCGACCAACCTGACAAAAGTATAATCCCGCCTTCTCCAAACGGTTCATCACAAACGCGCGTGCCACGGTGTCGCTGCTCTGCGTGCGCGACATGGCTAGCAAAGTTCCAATGTCGCGACGCATAGACAGCTAAAATTTGAAATGGCGTGGAGCGCCGAGCTACGCCACGCGCTTTTGGTATTTCGCGAACGGGCTGAGAGTGAGCCAGGACTTCATTTTGGCTTCGATCTGCCTGTCACCGGTAATCGTAAGCCGGCCCTGTCCCTGGGCCCGGGCGATCGGGATGTATCCCATCCAAATTTCAGTCAGGGTCCGTAAATCGGTGGACAGGTAAAGATCGACATCGAAACCGGGATCGACCGAGCAAAGATCGACCTCCTCGCCCGGTTGCACGACGAGCCACCAATTTTTCCGGGCCGCTGGAAGACTGGAGAATATGACCTGAATGACAGTCCGGCGGCGCGGCATGGGACGGGTGTCGATGTTCCGTCTGATGTCCCACATCAACAGATTGGGATCGAGTTTTTCCAAAGACGTTTCGGTTTGTATCCACGCTTGTCCCCAGGCGCCGAGCGCCTGGACGACCGGCGCCAAACCGTGGCCCGCTTCCGTCAGACAATATTCGAACACGCCGGCTTCGCCCGGCACGCGTGCGCGCGTCACGATTCCCGCGGCCTCGAGATCCTTCAGCCGCTTTGAGAGCAACGCGGGCGACATTCTCGGCACGCCGCGCCGCAAATCGTTGAAACGCGTCGAGCCTGCAACGAGCTCACGCAAAAGCAGGACGGTCCAGCGCGTGCAAAGAATTTCGGCTGCCATCGCGACCGGACAGAATTGGTTGTAGCTGCCTTCGGCCATGGGTGTTCTCCCGGTTGCATTTCCAGGTCCCGAGCCCAGCGACAGGCTAGTCCGTCGCGGCACCCTCCGCTAGTTCAGTTTCTGTATCGGCCGCGGTTCAGTTCGTGAACTAGCTGCGGCCGCGGCGGGATGGAAATGATCTGCCCACAAGCGGCGTCAACCGGCGGCCGCAATAACGTGGAAAGGAACAGTCATGCCTCTCGTTGATATTCAGCTGATCGAAGGCGTCTTCGACAAAAGCCAGAAGCAGGAGATGATCAGGAAGGTGACCGACGTGATGGTCGGCATTGAAGGCGAGGCCCTGCGCGGCGTCACCTGGGTTCGGGTGCACGAGATCGCGAGCGGCGAATGGGGCGTCGGCGGAAAGGGATTGACCGCTGCCGATGTCAAGGCGATGCAAGGTCAAACGCGCTAGCTCGCGACGCCAATGCTACAAAAAGAATTGCCCGGCCTTTCCGGCCGGGCAAGTTGGTGGAGGTCAGGAGAAAACTCAGTAAAGCCCTGACGGCCGGACCGAATTCCAGGTCAGACGTGCATTGTGCGCGGCCGGTGATACGCGAGCCGGCGTGGTGGCAACATTCACCGGCGTTGTCTGCGGCAACACGATGACTTTGCTGCCGACTTTGACGCGGTTGAAAAGGTCGATCACGTCATTATTGGTCAGGCGAATGCAGCCGCTCGAGACGTGCTTGCCGATCGTCGTCGGATCGTTGGTGCCGTGAATGCGGTACTCGGTGCCGCCGATGTACATGGCGCGCGCGCCGAGCGGATTGCCCGGACCGCCTGCTGTCATGCGCGGCAGGTAAGGCTGACGCGCGATCATCTCGGACGGCGGATACCAGTCCGGCCACTCGGCCTTGCGGACGACGGCTTTCGTGCCCGACCAGGTAAAACCTTCGCGGCCGACGCCGATGCCGTAACGCATCGCCTGGCCGTTACCGAGCACGTAATAAAGGAACGTGTGCGGCGTATCGATGATGATGGTGCCCGGCGCTTCGCGCGACGGATAGTTCACGACTTGCCGCTGCAGACGCGGATCGAGTTGTGCCTCCGATTGGTCAGGATCGGCAGCGATCGACTGATCGTACTGCTGGTCCGGGGTGAGCGCGCTTGCGCGCGACGGCACGGCAATGCTCGAGGCGGGCGCCGCCTGCGCAGGCTGATCGAACAGCGGGAAGAATTGATCGGCGCGCGCCTGGCCGGCGTAACTCCATGACAGGGCGACGGCGGCCAGCGGCGCGATAACGCGGATCGCGATTGGTGAGTGACGCATGACGAGCCCCTAAACGATGCACTTGTTCGTCGAGGAAAGTGTCGAGGGGGTTCGCGAGTTCCGGCATATATTTGATCACAAACACGGAACTACTTGGAACGAGTGGGCTTTTTCGGCGTTTGGCGCGGTCTAGCGCCGCTTGTGCCAACCGACTTCGGCCTCCGGCACGGAATCGACCGAGGCGAAATAGGGCTTGATGTCGAGGAGTGGGGTGCCGTCGAGGCAGTCGAGCCCCACGACCGAAAGCGCGTTGCCCTCGATGCGCAGCAACCGGACGACACTCATGGCAATCGGGTTCGGGCGCGCGGGAGAGCGCAAGGCGAAGGTGCCGCGTTGCATTCCATATTGTCCGGGCACCTGCAGCACGAGATTGCGCGGCGCACGGTCCATCCAATAGAGCACGACCAGGTGCGAGCAGGTTTCGACGTCCTTTAGGCCCGCGGCCCAGTGTTTATCGACCTCGATCGTGCAGACGGCGTCGGACCCGCGCGCGTTCTTCGGGCACTGCTTGCGCTCGCTCCACGGCGTGCGGATGCGGCCGATGAAATAGACGCCGGCGTCCGGCTGCGCGGGCAGGTCGGCGGCGATCTCGCCCTCGCGGATGCCGAAGTCCTTTTTGCTGTCGCTCATGGCATTTCCTTACAGCACCGGTTGGCCATCGAGAGGCGCAATCTGACCTGGAACGGTCTTGCAGAAACTGAGTTAAACGTATAAACATATCCTTATGTAGTGGGATATGTCCCAAACAGGCCAGACTAATGAGTATGCCCGGTCCTCTCGGTTTCGATGCCCTCAATGCCGCCCTGAAGGCTGCCGGCGAAGAAACCCGCCTGCGGGTGCTGGCGTTGCTGGCCGAGGCCGAACTGACCGTCTCCGATCTCACCGATATCCTGCGCCAGTCGCAGCCACGCATCTCGCGTCACCTGAAGCTGCTGGCCGAGGCGGGGCTGGTGGAGCGTTTTCGCGAGGGCACCTGGGCTTTCTTCCGCCTGTCCGAGCACGGCGGCGGCGCAGAAGTCGCCCGCGCGCTGCTCGACCATCTCAACCCGGCCGATCCGACCGTCGCACGCGACCGCGAGCGGCTCGCCTCGGTGCGCGCCGCGCGCGCCGCCGCAGCGCAAGCCTATTTCCGCCGCCACGCCGCCGAATGGGACCGCATCCGCAAACTGCACGTCGCTGATGCTGCGGTGGAAGCGGCGATTATCGCTGCGCTCGGCGAACGGCCATTCCGGTCGCTGCTGGATCTCGGCACCGGCACCGGCCGCATGCTCGAACTTTTTGGGCCGAAGATCGAGCGCGGGCTCGGCCTCGACCTTTCGCTCGACATGCTGCTGCTGGCGCGCGACCGGCTCGAGCGCGCGGGCTTGAAAAACTGCAGCGTGCGCCAGGGCGACATCTATGATCTGCCGCTGGCGAATGACTCGTTCGACGCCATCATCATTCATCAGGTGCTGCACTTCCTCGACGACGGCGGCCGTGCGATCCGCGAGGCTGCGCGCGTGCTGCGCCCGGGTGGACGGCTGCTGGTGATCGACTTCGCGCCGCACGAGCTCGAATTCCTGCGCGAGCAGCATGCGCATCGCCGCCTTGGTTTCCCGCCGGAAACGGTGACGCAATGGATGACGGCGGCGCATCTGGAGCCGCTGATGCACAAGAGCCTTCGGCCGGAGCCCGGCTCGGACGGCAAGATTGCGGTTTCGCTCTGGCTTGCGCGCGACACCCGCGCGCTGATGGTCACGCCCGCCTCGCGCGAGGTGGCATGATGAATTCGCACCTGCGCCCCAGCCGCTTCGTCGGCAAAGACATTCGCCGCATCCATACGTCGTTCGAGTTCTTTCCGCCGAATACGGAAGAGATGGATCTGATCCTCTGGGATTCGATCAAGCGGCTGGCGCCGCTGTCGCCGAATTTCGTTTCGGTCACCTACGGCGCGGGTGGCTCGACCCGCGAGCGCACGCACGCGACCGTCAAGCGCATGCTGGCGGAGACGACGCTCATTCCGGCCGCGCATCTGACCTGTGTCGGCGCGACGCGCGATGAGGTCGATACCATCGTGCGCAATTATCACGCCGCCGGCGTGCGTCACATCGTGGCGCTGCGCGGCGATCCGCTTGGTGGCGCCGGCACGCGCTATGCGCCGCATCCGGACGGATACGAAAATGCAGCCGGCCTTGTCGCCGGCATCAAGCGCATCGCCCCCGACGTCGAAGTTTCGGTGTCGGCCTATCCGGAGAAGCATCCCGACAGCCCCACCGTCGACGACGATATCGACATGCTCAAAGCGAAAGTCGATGCGGGCGCGACGCGTGCGATCACCCAATTCTTCTTCGAGAACGATCTTTATCTCCGGTATCGCGACCGCGTGCGCGCGCGCGGCATCGATATCCCGATCGTGCCGGGCATTCTGCCGGTGCAGAACTTCAAGACGACGGTGGCTTTTGCCAATCGTTGCGGCGCATCCGTCCCGGCCTGGCTTGCCGAGCGTTTCCACGGCCTCGACCGCGATGCGCCGACGCGCAAGCTGATTGCGGCTGCCGTCGCGGCCGAGCAGGTGCTCGATCTGGTCGATCGCGGCATCACTGATTTTCACTTCTACACGATGAACCGCGCCGATCTCGTTTACGCGATCTGCCATCTGCTGGGCCTGCGGCCAGCGGAAGAACCCCTCTCCCACAGGGAGAGGGTACCCAGCACGAACGGATAGTCAGTCATGCCCACCACGTCCCACACGACCGCTCGAATTGCGCTTCGCGACGAAGCCGCGAAGCGCATTCTGGTGCTGGACGGCGCCATGGGCACGATGATCCAGGCGCTCAAGCTCGACGAGGAAGGTTATCGCGGCGCGCGCTTCGACGCCTGGAACCGCGAGGTGCGCGGCAATAACGACCTGCTGAACCTGAGCCGCCCGCGCGCGATCCGCGACATTCACTTCGCTTACTTTCAGGCCGGTGCAGACATCGTCTCGACCAATACGTTTTCCTCAACCGCGATCGCGCAAGCCGATTACGGCATGGAAGACATCGCCTATGAGCTTAACGTCGCGGGCGCGCGGTTGGCGCGCGAGGCGGCCAACGATGCAGAGGCCGAGAACGGCCGCCGCCGTTTCGTTGCCGGCGCCATCGGGCCGACCAACCGAACAGCGTCGATCTCGCCGGATGTTTCAAATCCGGGCTTCCGCGCCGTCACTTTCGACCAGTTGCGCGCGGCCTATGGCGAGCAGGTGCGCGGCTTGATCGACGGCGGCGCCGATTTGCTGCTGATTGAAACCATCTTTGACACGCTCAACGCCAAAGCCGCGATCTATGCGATCGCGGAAGTCTGCGCCGAACGCGATGTCGATCTGCCGGTGATGATTTCCGGCACGATCACCGACCGTTCGGGCCGGTTGCTGTGCGGGCAGACGCCGGCGGCGTTCTGGAATTCGGTGCGGCACGCATCGCCGGTGTCGATCGGGTTGAACTGCGCGCTCGGCGCGACCGAGATGCGCGCCCATATCGCGGAGATCAGCCGCGTCGCCGATACGCTGGTATGTGCCTATCCGAACGCCGGCCTGCCGAACGAATTCGGCTATTACGACGAAAGCCCGGAGTTCATGGCCGAGCTGCTCGGCGAATTTGCGTCGGCCGGTCTCGTCAATATCGTCGGCGGTTGCTGCGGCACCACGCCGGATCACATCTCGGCCATCGCGCGCGCCGTCGAAGGCAAAGCGCCGCGGCAAATTCCCGAGCCGCCGCGGCAGTTGCGGCTTTCCGGCATGGAAGCCTTCACGCTCACGCCGGAAATTCCGTTCGTCAACGTCGGCGAGCGCACCAACGTCACCGGCTCGGCTAAATTTCGCAAGCTCATCACCGCCGGCGACTACACCGCGGCGCTGACAGTGGCGCGCGAGCAGGTCGAGAACGGCGCGCAGATCATCGACGTGAACATGGACGAAGGCCTGCTCGACTCGGAACAGGCGATGACCACGTTCCTCAATCTGATCGCGGCCGAGCCGGACATCGCGCGCGTGCCGGTGATGGTCGACTCCTCGAAGTTCTCGGTGATCGAGGCCGGGCTGAAATGCCTGCAAGGCAAATCGGTGGTCAATTCGATCTCGCTCAAGGAAGGCGAGGAAGCCTTTATCGCGCATGCCGAAACTGTGCGCCGTTACGGCGCGGCGGTGGTGGTGATGGCATTCGACGAAAAGGGCCAGGCCGATACGCTCGAGCGCAAGATCGCGATCTCGAAACGGGCTTACGACATCCTGGTGGACAAAGTCGGCTTCCCGCCCGAAGACATCATCTTCGATCCCAATATTTTCGCCATCGCCACCGGCATGGATGAGCATAACGGGTACGGCGTCGCGTTCATCGAGGGCGCACGCGCGATCCGCGCCCAGCTCCCGCACGTCCATATTTCCGGCGGCGTCTCCAACCTGTCGTTCTCGTTCCGCGGCAATGAGCGCGTGCGTGAGGCGATGCATTCGGTGTTCCTGCTTCATGCGATCAAGGCCGGCATGGACATGGGCATCGTCAACGCCGGGCAGATGGCGGTTTACGACGACCTCGATCCCGAATTGCGCGAAGCCTGCGAGGACGTGGTGCTTAACCGCCGCGCCGATGCTGCCGAGCGGCTGCTCAATCTTGCGAAAAGATTTCATGGTGCCGGGCAGGGTCCGAGGGAAGCCGATCTCGCCTGGCGCGAAAAGCCGGTGGAGCAACGGCTGGCGCACGCGCTGGTGCATGGCATCACCGAGTTCGTCGACGCCGACACCGAGGAAGCGCGCAAAAACGCAAAACGGCCGCTCGATGTTATCGAAGGCCCGCTGATGGACGGCATGAACATCGTCGGCGACCTGTTCGGCTCGGGGAAAATGTTTCTGCCGCAAGTCGTGAAATCGGCGCGCGTGATGAAGCAGGCGGTCGGCTATCTGATGCCGTACATGGAAAAGGAAAAGGCCGAGCGCGGCATCGCGCAGAACAGCGGCAACGGCAAGATCGTGATGGCGACGGTGAAGGGCGACGTGCACGACATCGGCAAGAACATCGTCGGCGTCGTGCTCCAGTGCAACAATTACGAAGTCATCGATCTCGGCGTGATGGTGCCGGCGGCGAAGATTCTGGAGACGGCGATCGCCGAGAAAGCCGACATGATCGGCCTGTCGGGCCTGATCACGCCATCGCTCGACGAGATGTGCCATGTCGCGGCCGAAATGGAGCGGCAGGGTTTCGAACTGCCGCTGATGATCGGCGGTGCGACAACGAGCCGCGTGCATACGGCGGTGAAGATTCACCCGAACTACCGGCGCGGGCAGACTGTCTATGTGAATGACGCCAGCCGCGCGGTTGGCGTCGCTCAGGCGCTGATGTCGGTGGAGGGCCGTCCCGGCTACGTGGCGCAGGTGCGGGGCGAATATGCCAAGATCGCGGCCGCCCATGCGCGCGCGCAGGACGACAAGTCGAGGCTGCCGATCGCGACGGCGCGGGCAAACGCACCGAAGCTCGACTGGTCGGGCGCCTATGTGCCGCCGAAGCCTACATTCGTCGGCACCAAAGTGCTGCGCGATTATCCGGTGGCCGATCTGATCGACTATATCGACTGGTCACCGTTCTTCTCGACATGGGAGTTGAACGGAAAATATCCGGCCATCCTCAAGGACGAAAAATATGGCGCGGCCGCGCGCAACCTGTTCGACGATGCACAGGCGATGTTGAAGCGCATCGTGGACGAGCAATGGTTCAAGGCCGCCGCGGTGTGCGGCTTCTGGCCGGCGCAGGCGCAAGGCGATGATGTGCTGGTGTTCGCCGACGAGGCGCGCGACAAGCCGGTTGCGGTTCTCCATTCGCTGCGCCAGCAATTGTCGAAGCGGGAAGGGCGCACGAACACGGCGCTCGCCGACTTCGTCGCGCCGCGCGACAGCGGCCTTGCCGATTATGTCGGCGCATTCGTGGTGACCGCGGGCATCGGCGAAGACGAGATTGCCGACCGCTTCAAGCTCGCCAACGACGACTATTCCTCGATCCTGACCAAGGCGCTGGCCGACCGGCTGGCGGAAGCCTTTGCCGAACATCTGCATCAGCGCGTGCGCAAGGAATTCTGGGGGTTCGCTGCCGACGAAACGCTTTCAAATACGGATTTGATCGGCGAAAAATATCGCGGCATCCGACCGGCGCCCGGTTATCCGGCGCAGCCCGATCACACCGAGAAGGAGACGCTGTTCAAGCTGCTCGACGGCGAGCGCGCCACCGGCGTGAAGCTGACCGAAAGCTTTGCGATGTGGCCGGGCGCGTCGGTGTGCGGGCTCTATTTCAGCCACCCGGAGAGTCATTACTTCGGCGTCGGCCGCATCGAGCGCGACCAGATCGAGGATTACGCCAGCCGCAAAGGCTGGACGGTTGCCGAGTGTGAACGCTGGCTCGC
Organism: Pseudolabrys sp.; assembly: GCA_049793875.1. Classification (GTDB taxonomy): domain Bacteria; phylum Pseudomonadota; class Alphaproteobacteria; order Rhizobiales; family Xanthobacteraceae; genus Pseudolabrys. The sequence continues at coordinate 21,971 of JBARCH010000072.1, forward strand.
GCCGATCCTCAATTACGATCCGGCACCGGCGAGCACGGCGGCGGCGTAATTTCTTGTCATGGCCGGGCTTGGCCCGGCCATCTCCATTCATTGGTCACAGCTTTTGCTTTCCTAAGCGGGATCACATCGGAAGTCGGGCTTGCCCGACTTCCGCACTATTGCAAGCCCCAAGTCGGGTAAACCCGACTTGGGGTGTCAAGCCCGGTGATGACAACGGAATGTTCTGTTGCGCTTCAATCCAAATAAAAGCACCGGAGAGCGGCGCTCTCCGGTGCTTCAATTTATTCGCCGGATGGTGCCGGCATTTGGCGTCGTCGTCGGCCTCTTGAACTCAGAATGCACCCAGCAAGATCGCGCCGACAAAGACAAACACGGCGCACACCGCCAGCACATTCAGTCTCAAGGTAAGGTCCACGGCCTGCCTCCCTTGTGAAGTGATCGTTGAGGTCTAGCAGAAAATGCCCGCAGTTAAACGCTGCAGCGCGGCAAATCGTGCCCAACGCCATGCGTTGGGAGCATGACCTCGGCAAGCGATTGGTCATGCATCATAAAACCGCAGTTACAGGTAAAGGCACCTGTGCATTATTGACCGCTGGTTAGAGTTTTGCGAAATATTCGCGACAAGCGGCGTGAATATCTTGATATTTCAGCATACAAGATACTGATCGCGAGAAAAAAATGCACACTGCATAAGGACGCAGCGCGCCGCCGCTGCGTCATGGGGAGAGAAAATGTCCAACCTTCGCCGCCTGCTCGCCACCGTCTCGATTGCTTTTGCTGCGATTGCACTGGCCGCACCCGCTTCGGCACAAAGCTGGCCGACGCGTCCCGTGCGCTTCATCGTCCCGCTCGGGCCGGGCTCCGGCGTCGATATCACCGCGCGGCTGTTCGCGGACAGGCTCTCGCAGAAGTGGGGCCAGTCGGTCGTCGTCGAGAACAAACCGGGCGGCGACAGCTTCATCGCCATCAATCAGGTGCTGACGGCGCATGACGATCACATGCTGCTGTTCATTCCCGCATCGTCATTCACGGCGCACGCCTATCTGCACGACAAGCTGCCGTACAATCCGAAAGACATGGTTCCGATCGCGCGCGTGACCAACACGCTGATCGCCGTCGCCGTGACGTCAAAACTGCCCGCCAAGACTCTCGCCGATTTGGTGAAGGAAACGCGTGAGCAGCCCGGCAAGCTCAATTGGGCGAGCGTCACCGGCGCCAACGAACTTTTGTTCGACGCGTTCCTGAAAACCCAAAAGCTGAACATGGCGAAGGTGCCGTACAAGAATCCGGTCGATGCCGCCAACGATCTCGCGGAAGGGCGCATTCAATCTTACGTCTCCGCTTACGCCATCGTGCGGCCGCGCATCGACGCCGGCAAGGTACGGGTGCTGGCGCTCACCAATCACAAGCGCGCGCCGCAGTTCCCCAACATTCCGACGGCCGAGGAGGCGGGCTTCCCATCGCTGGCCTTTGACGGGCTTGTCGGCGTGATCGGGACCAAGGACGTCCCGCAGGCGGCACGCGATCGCATCGCCGCCGACATCAAGGAAATCGCCGCGGACCCGACGATCGCGAAACGGCTTGAGGCGACGGGGCAAGTAATCAGCCCTGGCGACGGCAAGGAATTCGCCGCCGAAATCGAGGAGCAGCGCGCGACCGTGGCGAAGATCGGCGCAACCCTCGGCATCAAGCCGGCGGCGGCGAAGTAATTCACGCGCTATCGTTGAGCCTTGCGGTCCCGTACGTGACCGCAAGGCGCAATGCCGTTCAACGCCAGCTACTCAAGGCCCGGATTCTGTCGATTGCCCCCGGGCTTGCCCGAAACCGGCGCGCGCGTTTCGGAACCGTGCGCTGTGAACGATTTCTTATCCTTAACGAATTTGCGCACTTACAGCGTTGATGCCTCGTTAAAGAAAACCCTCGCATTTTCGGGGGATGAGGCGTGGCGTCTGGTTCGGTTTAGTGAGTATGTCGGGGCTCGTGG
>JBARCH010000073.1:0-2721 GCA_049793875.1 Pseudolabrys sp.
GCGACTTCATCTCGATATTCCGCTTGGCCGTCTCGGCAAGCCGGCGGAGGTCGCGGATTTTTGCGTCTATCTGCTGTCGGATGAGTCCGCTTTCATCACAGGCGCCGACTTGCCGATCGATGGCGGACTGACGGCGCGGTGAGCTAATTCCTGTTATTACCGGGCTTGTCACCCCAAGTCGGGTTTACCCGACTTGGGGAAGTAACTCGTGCGGAAGTCGGGTGAACCCGACTTCCGATGTGATCCCGTTCAGGAACGCATTGCCTTCCTAAGCGAGATGTCCGGGACATAGGCGTTCTGAAAGAACGCCCAGCCATGACAACGTTACCCCTGCATCAATTCCGTCACGTGCGCCGCTACAGAGCGCGAGAGCCCTTGCAGGTCATAACCGCCTTCGAGCAACGAGACGATGCGGCCATCGGCGCTCATGTCCGCGAGGTCCATCAGTTGCTGCGTCACCCAGGTGTAGTCGGTTTCGACCAGATTGAGGTTGGCGAGCGGATCGCGGGTGTGCGCATCGAAGCCGGCTGAAATAATGAGAAGCTCCGGCTTCAGCCCGCGCAGCCGCGGCAGGATCACTGTCTCGAACGCTTCGGCGAAAGCATCGCCGCCGTCGCCGGCGCGCAGCGGCGCGTTGACGATGTTGTTGTTGTCGCCGCGTTCGTTGACCGCACCGGTGCCGGGATAAAGCGGCATCTCGTGAGTTGAGCAATACATCACGCTCGGGTCCGACCAGAAGATATCCTGCGAGCCGTTACCATGGTGCACGTCGAAGTCGACGATGGCGATGCGCTCTATCCCGTGCGTCTTCTGCGCATAGCGGGCCGCGATCGCGGCGTTGTTGAACAGGCAGAAACCCATCGCGCGTTCGGTCTCGGCATGATGACCGGGCGGGCGGGTGGCAACGAAAGCATTGTTTGCTTTCTTCCCCACGACTTCGTCGATCGCCAACAGGCCGCCGCCAACGCAACGCAACGCGGCCTCAAGGCTGCCCGGTGACATCGTGGTGTCGGCGTCGATGCGCACCATGCCTTCTCGCGGCGCCGCCTCGCGGAGGGCCTCGGCGTATTCCATCGGATGACAGAGCGCGACGCTCTCGAGCTGCGCCATCGGCGCCTCGAGGCGCGTCAGTGGCCTGAAGCGCTCGTCCGAAAGGGCCTGTTCGATGGCGCGCAAGCGATCCGGCCGTTCAGGGTGGCCAGCAGGGGTTAAATGATCGAGGCAGGCGGGGTGGCTGATGAGGAGAGTAGACATGCAAATGTTTTAACGCGGTGTGATGGTGCGGCGCAAATTGCAAGCACGATGTACCGTTCAAACTGTCGCACCGGGCCTGTCCCGGTGACCCCGCTCAGGTGGACACCGCGCGTCCCTAAGCGGGATGGCCGGGACAAGCCCGGCCATGACTGCCGGAGGAATCAGGCCGACGAGAGCGGCCCCAAGTTCACGCCTTTTGGAGCCGGCATGTCGTCGGGCACGAAGAAGTCCAGTTGCAACGGTTCGGTGGGATCGACGCGGTATTGATCGAAATCGGTGACGCCTTCGATCGACAGGAATGTGTCGTCGATCAGAAAGTTCCCGGTGAAGTCGCGCGCCGGCTTTTCGAAAATGCGGCAAGCCACCTCGGCAAGGATTTCCGGCGTACGCGAACGGCGCATCGCGGCGTCGCCGCCAAGCAGGTTTTTGATCGCGGCCGTGGCGATCGTCGTGCGCGGCCACAATGTGTTGACGGCTACGCCTTTCTCGTGCAACTCGCCGGCCAGCCCCAGCGCCACCATGCTCATGCCGAACTTCGCCATCGTGTAGGCGGTGTGCGGCGCAAACCATTTCTCCGCAATGTCGAGTGGCGGCGACAGCATGAGGATATGCGGATTGGCGGCGCGCTCGAGATAAGGAATGGCGTATTTCGACACCATGAAGGTGCCGCGCACGTTGACCTGCTGCATCAGATCGTAACGGCGCATGTCGGTATTGGCGGCTTTGGTGAGTTGAATGGCGCTTGCGTTATTCACGACGATGTCGATGCCACCGAACGTCGCTGCGGTGCGGTCGATCGCCTCAATCACGGTCTGTTCGTCGCGAATATCGACGGCAAGCGGCAGCGCGCGACCGCCGGCCTTTGCGATCTGTTCGGCGGCGGTATGAATGGTGCCTTCGAGCTTGGGATGCGGCTCGACTGTTTTGGCGGCGACGGCGATGTTGGCGCCGTCAGCCGCAGCTTTCAGCGCAATCGCGAGCCCGATGCCGCGTGAGGCACCAGTAATGAAAAGCGTCTTGCCCTTCAGCGACATCGTTCGACTCTTGCAATTATCCCCGTGCTGTCAAATCCGTTGCGAATCCGCGGAAGGCAAAGTGAGTTTGCTGGCCTGGATGTCTTTGACTTCGAGGATGGTCGCGCTTTGCACAAATCTGGCCATGCTTGCCTCTTCAAGGTGAGCGATGGTCGGTCATCCTATCAGGAAGCGAGCGCAGCGTCGGCGTCGTTTACGCTACCGGCTCCCTCGGTGACCGCGCGCTCCAGGCCTGACGCCTGCACGGTGATGTTCTCGGCGAAAAACCGCGCGAGCGCGGTTCGTCCGGCTTCGCCGTCGCCTGTGCGGAGGCTCGCGAGCGCTTCTTCCGCCAGCATGCAGCCCCCGGCAGAATTGCCGAACAGCCGCAGATAAGGTGTGGCCCCGGCAAGCGCGGCGTCGGACGATTTCTGCGCGAGCAGCCATTGCGTCG
>JBARCH010000074.1:0-7631 GCA_049793875.1 Pseudolabrys sp.
CGCCCGGCTTGTTTTTATAACGGCGCTTTTAGTTGCCGCTGATGGTGCGCACGACGCTCGACATCGGGCGCGCCTCGTCAAGACCGCCGCCCATCTCCTTGAGCACGATCTCCTTGTATTGCGGCAGCGGCTCGACCGGTGTCTTGCCCTTGACCTGTACGATCTTGTAGCCGCCGGCCTTCATCCGCTTGAGCAGCTCCGGCAGGGCTTCGGACGTCCCGTGCTGGAAGTCGTGCATCAGGACGATGCCTTTGCCATGCTTTTCGAGCTTGCTCATCACTGACTTTATGACTTGTTCCGGCTTGTGAATCTTGAAGTCGAACGAGTCCATGTCAGTCGAGAAGACGGCGATGTTGCGCGTGCCGAGATATTTCAGCATCTCGGGCGGATGGCGGAGCGCGGGGAAGCGGAAGAACGGATCGACCGGCTTGTTACCGAGCGCGATGCTCACGGCGGCGATGCCCTTTTCAATCTCAGCCTTGGCGTCTTCTTCCGACAGCCGCGAAAGGTCCTTGTGGGACCACGTGTGCGTGCCGACGGTATGACCGGCAGCGGCAACCTTCTTCAGAATTTCGGGATGCCACCCGGCGTGCTCGCCGATCGTGAAGAACATCGCCTTGGTGCACTGGTCGGCGAGCGCCTTGAGCACGCGTTCGGTGTTTCCCGGCCACGGGCCGTCATCGAACGTCAGCACGACCTCATGGTCGCGCAGGAAGTCGTAGGCTTTGAAATGTTCGAAGCCGAAGCCCGGAGCTCCGGTGGTGTCGATCTCGACGACGCGTTCGACACCGAGCGCATTCGGATTGTCGCACTTGGCGGCGGCGACGGCTGCCGGAACCGGCGCGGTTACTGAAGCTTTTGGAGCCGGCGATGCCGGCGACGTCGCCGGGGCGCTCTGTGCCCAGGCGGCGCTTGCGGCAACCGACGTGATGACAGCGAGCAGATACGCAAAACGGATACGCATGTGGCCTCCAACCCCTCATTCAACATTCGGTTCGGGGAATAGGATTATTCAATGCGGCTTTAACTCTAAGAGTCAACGCGCGGCCCAAAATTGGCCTATTTCTCGCAATATTGCGCAGAAACATGGTTAACGGCGTCCCGTTTTCGGTCAGTTTTTGAGGCAATTTATTGCCGCCGACGGTGTTCAAGCCTATCTGAAGATGGCGCCACCCGAAGCGCCGGAGACTGACAATGCCTGCCGTAGCGCCTGCGCCAGCGCGACTTTCGCGATCCATGATGATGGCCGCGGGTGGCGTTGCTGTGCTGTTTGCGATCACGGTTGCGCTATGGAGCTACTACGGCACGGCGGTTTTCTTTGAGGTCGTGCGCGCCGGCTGGTCCGCCTGCTTTTGACATTTTACGAGTAACCTCTGCAATGAACGCAAATAAATCGCGAATAATTCTCGTTATTTCGGCTTTTCTCGGCGGATTAGTCGTATTCCTCGGCGTAATTTTATTCGTTTCCGGACATGGTCCATCGATCGGCGGCGGCAGCATTTCTGCGATCGGGGGACCGTTCGATCTCATCGACCAGAACGGCAAGCCGATCACCGACCGCGACATGAAGGGCAAGCCCTTCCTTGTGTTCTTCGGTTACACCCATTGCCCGGATGTATGTCCGACCACACTGTTCGAGACGTCAGAAGTGATGCGCGCGCTTGGCAAGGATGCCGACCGAACGGCAATGCTGTTCGTCAGCGTCGATCCGGATCGCGACACGCCACCCGTACTGAAGGATTATCTGTCGAGCTTCGATCCGCATCTGCGCGGCGTGACCGGCACGGCGGATGGTCTCGCGAAGATCGAGCGGGAATACCGGGTCTATTCAAAAAAGATTCCGGAGAAGAACGGCGAGTACTCGATGGACCACTCGGCTGTTGTCTATCTGATGGATAAAGACGGGCATTTCGTCGCGCCTTTCAATCTCAAGCGCCGCCCCGAAGCTTCAGCGGACGATTTACGCAAATACATGTGAGCTAGGCGGCGTCCGGAGATTCGGCCGGTACCAGGGCCGCAAGCTCCATGTCGCTTAAATGACGCTCCAGCATCGATAAGGCGCGCGTGACGTCTGCGTGGCGCGACGTGATGGCCAGGCCGTGTTCGGTCTTTTCCCAGCGGTAGGGTTTCACCAAAAGCTGGTAGAGCGCGCGCCACGCGGCGAGCGACAGCAGCAGCCAGTGGACCGGCATCAGCAAAAGTACCCAACTCACCGACAAAAGGCCGCGCCGTGCGAGGCCGATCCAGTCGAGAAAGCCTGACGCGAGATACCCGATCACGGCGGTTGTGCCGTAAAGACCCGTGAGCAATGTGACCGCGATGCCGTTGCTCTTCCACATCGAATTGCCGTCAGCGAGCGAGTAGATCAGGCTTCCCAGAAACAGCGGATGCACAAGGGCTGCCAGAGCATTGCCGCCAACGACCAACTGGAACGACACAAAATTTATCGGACCAAGGTCGCGCCACAGCCGGCGCGGTTCGCGCATATGCACCATCCACGTCTGCATCCAGCCCTTGAACCAGCGTGTGCGCTGACGCAGCCACGGCCAGAAGCGCGCAGGGGCCTCTTCGAATGTCGTGGAATCGATCATCCCGGCGCGGTAGCCGAAGCGCGCGAGTCGCATGCCGAGGTCCGCGTCCTCGGTAACGTTGTAAGAATCCCATCCGCCAACCGCGCGCAATGTCTCGGTACGGAAGTGGTTGGATGAGCCCCCGAGCGGAAGCGGCAAGCGCAGGGCAGCAATGCCTGGAAGAAATACATCGAATTGGCCGGCGTACTCGGCCGTGAAGATGCCGGTGAGCCAACTGTCGGCGGTGTTGTCGATGGAGAGATGCGCCTGTACGCACGCAAGATCGTCGCCGGCATCGCGAAAGGCATGCAGCGCGCGGCGGAGCTGATCCGGCTCCGGGCGATCCTCGGCATCGAACACTACGGTGAACGTGCCGCGAGCAAACGGCAGCGCGGCATTGAGCGCTTTCGGCTTTGTGCGCGGTCCAATCGGGGGCGCAACAATGGTCTCAATCGTCAGGTTTCCGCGATAGGCGGCGATGGCGGCCAGCGTTTCCGCATCGTCTTCCTCCACCACCAGCAGGATGTTGAGTTTCTCGCGCGGATAGTCGAAACGCTCGAAGGATTCGAGCAGAGCCCGGATTGATGGCGCTTCGCGGTAGAGAGCGGAAATGACTGTGTAGATCGGCAATTCATCGTCATGCAGCGGCGGGAACGCGTCACGCCGCGGCAGCGCGGCGAAGACGCCGGCGAGTCGCAGCGCCATCCAGGCCAGGAATACACCGGCAAGGGCGAGTTCGAACAACAGCCTTGTCGCGACCGGCGCCAGCGTCAGCGCAAGGAGAGCCACCAGCGCGGTAACGCCGCCGAAACGTAAGTTGGCGCGCCATCGCGGTGGCGCAGCCGAGAGCTTTGGCCAGCGTACGTGCAGGGCGCGCGCGGCACGTTCGCCAAGCGTGGCGTTGCCGTAATTAAAAGCAAACTTGTTCAGCCGCTCTGCCGTCGTCAGGCGAAAACGTTGCGCAAGAGCCGGGTTCGATTGCATCGCCGCCATCAAATGCCGCACGTCACGCGGTGCGACGACCAGCGCAATTTCATCGTCCATCGTCAGTGGCAATATGCCGGCGGCGACGGATTCGATCAGCCGCTCATCGTTGAGTGGACAGCGCGCGCGTCCCACATTCTCGAGCGTTTCGAAGGGCAAGCCGAGATCGGGAGCGAGGGAGCGGACAAAAATCTCTTCGGTCAACGCACCTGAGGCGATCAGCACGCGGTCGGCGCCGACCCCGATCGCTCTGGCGCGCGCCTCTGCTGCTGCGATCAGGTCGGGAGGCAGCAGCTCCCGCACGCAATCTATTTCGGGGAATGCGCTCGCATCGCGGGCGTCGAAACCCGCGTCGCCATGCGCCCATGGTGCGATTGAAGGAAATTCGTCCGCACGCTCACGCAAGCTCTTTGCCGGGCGGTTCCTCTCCGCCCCTTGTACGTTCAGCACGTTCCCATCCCCACCCGCACTTTTCGGGGAAGACTATCTCAATTACAACCACAACGCGAGTGCTGTTCCGGACACATGGCTGTCACCGACAGGAGGCATGGCGACACTGTTGGTTTCACGCCAAACGCAGTGTTAGAAGGCGCCTATGTCCGATTTCATGTCGCATTATATGGCGCCCATCGCCGTCGCCGCAGTTGCGGTGGTGCTGGTACTCGGCCTCATCAACATGATGCGCGGCGGGTCGCCCAATACCTCGCAGAAACTCATGCGCTTGCGCGTACTGCTTCAGTTCGTCGCAATCGTCATCATTATGCTGACGATCTGGATCATGCACGGCTGATCTTGAGCCGTCGGTCTTGCAGCCGTGAAGCCAGGCTATTCCATCGGCGCTGCGCGCAGATATTCGACCTTTTCCTTATTCTTGTGCGGCTTCTTTGCTTTCTTTTTGGCCGCCGCCGAAATGTCGGTCGTCACGATAGCGGTTGCGGTTTGGATGCGGCCCAAAGAAGCCGAACCGCAGGCACTGGCCGGGACTGTTACCGGCAGCAGCAGTAACGCGGCGCCGGCGGCAATGGTGATCATACGCATGGAAGTCACCCCTCGTTGTTCAGGACGGCTATCGGCTAGAATACCCCGAACGCGATTCTCAGCGAAGAGCCTCGAAACCCGTCATGGTCGTGCTCAATCGAATCTATACCCGCACAGGTGACGACGGGACTACGTCACTCGGTTCCGGGGCGCGCCGCAAAAAGTACGATTTGCGCGTTTCGGCTTACGGCACGCTGGATGAAGTCAACGCGGTGCTTGGCATCGTGCGTTTGCACACGTCAGGTGACAAAGCTCTCGATACCAGCCTCTCGCGCGTCCAGAACGACCTGTTCGACGTCGAGGCGGATCTCTGCCTTTCGGAAAAGGGACCGGGCGGCGCGCGCCTGACCGTCACCGACGCGCAAGTGGCATGGCTCGAAGGCGAAATCGATCGTCTCAATGCCGATCTTGCGCCGCTGAAATCCTTCATCCTGCCCGGCGGCAGTCCGGCATCGGCTTATATGCATCTTGCGCGCACGGTTTGCCGCCGCGCCGAACGCATCATGGTCGAACTCAAGGACCAGCAGGACGAGGACGTGTCACCGGCCTCGCTCAAATACGTCAACCGGCTGTCGGACTACCTGTTCGTCGCCGGGCGCTACGCCAACGACAGAGGTCTGCGCGACGTGCTGTGGTCGCCGGGGCAGAACCGCTAGCCGGCTTTCCTGCATTGCAGCATAAACATTGACAGGCCAGCGACGCGGCCTTTAGCTTCCGCCCACTTTTCGCCGCCCTTCGGAAGGGGATCATGAAAATTCTCGTGCCCGTGAAGCGGGTGGTGGACTTCAACGTCAAAATTCGCGTCAAGCCGGACGGCTCGGGCGTCGAACTCGCCAACATCAAGATGTCGATGAATCCCTTCGACGAGATCGCCATCGAAGAGGCGATCCGCCTGAAGGAAGCGGGCAAGGCAACCGAAATCGTCGCTGTGTCAATCGGACCAGCGCAAGCGTCGGAAACGATCCGCACCGCGCTCGCGATGGGCGCCGACCGCGGCATTCTGGTGAAGGCCGAAGGCACCGTCGAGCCACTGGCGGTGGCGAAAATCCTCAAAGCCATTGTCGATGCCGAGAAGCCTGGGCTTGTCATTCTCGGCAAGCAGGCAATCGATGACGACAGCAACCAGACCGGCCAGATGCTGGCGGCGTTGCTCGGCTGGTCGCAGGGTACGTTTGCCTCAAAGCTCGCAATCGACGGCGACAGTGTGACGGTGACGCGCGAAGTCGATGGCGGCTTGCAGACCGTGAAGCTGAAGGCGCCCGCAATCGTCACCACGGATTTGCGCCTGAACGAGCCGCGCTACGCGAGCCTGCCCAACATCATGAAAGCAAAGAAAAAGCCGATCGACGAAAAGACGCCGGATGCTTACGGCGTCGATATCAAGCCGCGGCTTGAAGTCGTGAAGACTTCGGAGCCGCCTGGCCGTCAATCCGGCGTGAAGGTCGGTTCGGTGGCGGAGCTTGTCGGCAAGCTCAAAGACGCAGGAGTCATCTGATGACGACGCTTCTCGTCGCCGAGCACGACAACAAGTCGATCAAGGACGCGACCGGCAAGGCGCTCACCGCCGCCAAGGCGCTGGGCGGCGACGTGCATGTGCTCGTCGCCGGCAAGGACTGCAAGGCGGCTGCCGACGCGGCGGCGAAGCTCGACGGCGTGAAGAAAGTTTTGCTGGCGGATGCGCCAGCCTACGAACACATGCTGGCCGAACCGCTTGCCGCGCTGATCGTGTCGCTCGCCAGCAGCTATGACGCCATCGTCGCACCTGCCACGACAAGCGGCAAGAACGTGATGCCGCGAGTCGCGGCACTGCTCGATGTCATGCAGATTTCGGATGTCACCAAGGTGGTCGCTCCGGATACCTTCGAGCGGCCAATCTACGCAGGCAACGCCATCCAGACTGTGAGGTCGACGGACGCCAAGAAGGTCATCACCGTGCGCACGGCGGCCTTCCAGGCGACGGGTGAGGGCGGTTCGGCGGGCGTCGATAACGCGGCCCCCGTCAGCGATCCCGCGCTGTCGTCATTTGTCGGCGAGGAATTGTCGAAGTCGGATCGGCCCGAGCTTACGTCTGCCAGGATCATCATCTCCGGCGGCCGCGCCATGCAGTCGCGAGAGAACTTCACCAAATATATCGAGCCGGTGGCCGACAAGCTCGGCGCGGCGATGGGCGCCTCGCGCGCGGCAGTCGATGCCGGTTATGCGCCGAACGACTGGCAGGTGGGGCAGACCGGCAAGGTGGTCGCGCCCGAGCTTTACATCGCGGTCGGAATTTCCGGCGCAATTCAGCATCTCGCAGGGATGAAAGACTCCAAGGTGATTGTTGCTATCAATAAGGATGAAGAGGCGCCCATTTTCCAGGTCGCGGACTATGGTCTGGTTGCGGACCTGTACCAGGCCCTGCCCGAGTTGGCGGGGGAACTTGGCAAATTGGGGCGTTGACCATCGCGCAATAATGTTACGGCGGTGATGGTGTGACTGGGCGGATCGTCGTAAATAGGCGGGAACAATAACGATAACAGGATGACGCCGAAGCCGGGGAAGTGAGGCGCGGCGTCGATCGGATAAAGGTCATGGCGGTCAATATTCAGACTATCGGGGTAATCGGCGCCGGACAGATGGGCAACGGCATTGCTCATGTGTGCGCGCTCGCGGGCTACAACGTCGTGCTCAATGACCTGTCGGCGGATCGGATCAAGGCCGGCTTGGCCACGATCAACGGCAACCTGACGCGGCAGGCGAGCAAACAGGGATTGAGCGACGAAGATCGCAAGAGCGCCCTCTCGCGCATCAAGGGGAGCGAAAAATACGAAGGGTTGGCGAATTGCGATCTGGTGATCGAGACCGCCACTGAAAAAGAAGAGGTCAAACGCAAGATTTTTGCCGACCTCTGTGCGTCGCTGAAGTCCGACGCGATCATTGCCACCAACACGTCGTCGATCTCCATCACACGGCTTGCATCCTCGACCGACCGTCCCGAGCACTTCATCGGCATTCATTTCATGAATCCGGTGCCGCGCATGGAATTGGTCGAGGTTATTC
>JBARCH010000075.1:0-10479 GCA_049793875.1 Pseudolabrys sp.
AACGATGATCGCGGCCCGCCAGCGCGTTCGCAACGCGCTCGAGGCGTCGGGTCCGGAGTTTTCCGGACTCCTGCTCGATGTTTGCTGTTTCCTCAAGGGTCTCGACATCATCGAGCGCGACCGCGCGTGGCCGGCGCGGTCAGCCAAGGTCGTGCTGCAACTGGGGCTCGATCGGCTGGCGCGTCATTACGGCTTCAGTGCGCAAGCCAGCGGCCCGGCGCACGCGGCAATTCGTACATGGCTCGCGCCGGGGGAAACCTTCGTGGCTGATGGCGAGAGCACGTGACGGTGAAAGGCGAAAGCCGGCCTTCGGCAGGGCTTCCCGTAAAAACGATGGGACGCTTCAGGCCACCCTTGCGAGCGCCGTACGGGCTTCGGTGCGGACGCGTTCGACCATGGAGCGCAATCCATTCGAGCGCTGTGGCGTCAGGTTTTCGCGCAACCCGATGCGAGCGAACAGCGCTTCCGCGTCGATCTTCAGAATATCCTGCGCGCTCTTGCCGGAATAAAGCGCAATCAAAATAGCGACGAGTCCTCGCACGATGTGCGCATCACTGTCGCCGTCGAATACGAGCACAGGTCCGCCGGCGCCGTCCGATTTCACATGCGTGAGGAGCCACACCTGGCTGGCGCAGCCCTGCACCTTGTTGGCTTCGACGTGCGCGTTTTCCGGCATTGGCGCGAGCGCGCGGCCAAGCTCGATCACGTAGCGGTAACGGTCGTCCCACTGATCGAGCAGCGCGAAATTGTCGACAATCTCGTCAATGTCCATCGTGCGGAAAGTCCCTCGCATCCGGCGCGAATGCCTGTCAGATATATAGGCTTCGATGGACCCATGGCCAAGGAAATGCGTGCGCCCGCAGGTCGCACGGCCTGCGATTAGCAGTTGAAAATGCTGAAGTCAGGCCGACGGACGGCTGGCTTTGGCTTCGCGCCGCGGCGGCAGAGGGATAGGTGCGTGCCAGGCCGGCGCGAGATCGGGCTGCGTCAAGGTCTGCTGCCCCTGCACAGAAACAGAGACGAGCCTGTTGGCGTCGGACCCATTGGACCCGTTGTTGGCGAGCTTCTCGGAGAAAAACTCATAGAGCGTGCGCGCGCCGGCTTCGGCTTTGTGCGTGATCGCGACGGCGACTTTGCCGCCGACGGTGCAGGCATCGGGCTGGCGTTCGCAGAAACCACGCATGTCGGAAACGGCGGCGGTAGCGGCGGTGACCGCTTGCGCAGCGTCGATCTGTTCGGCCGGTGCAACGGTTTTCGCGCCGCCGGTCGGCAGCAGCACGCAAACGACGCCAAGCCAAAACGCCATGCGCAGCAAGAAGAACATGACCCTATCCCAGTTGTCCCCGGCGGCTGTTCCACCGCCTTTGATGCAAAACGTACCAGACAGGGTTGAAGCTGTCGTTCGAAATGAACCGACGTTTTTTGCAAAAATCGACGCGAATAAGCGCCAAATTTTCAGAAAATTTGAGTTACCCGCATTTATCTAAAATTTTAGCGATTTTCAGTGCAGCAAAATTGCGTGCTTGCCGAGCAGCGACGGCGCGCGGGGATAAATGCCGGAACCCGGCCGGCCTGCCGTGCGGCCGCACCCAGGGCCTGTTCGGAAACCGAAATTTCACCATGCCCGCCGATAGGCCGGCGGCATGCCCCGCTAAATAGGGGCTTTTCGGCGAGCCGGCGCCCGAGCCGGGTTCCTTTAGCGTTCGCTTAAGTCGCGCGGGCCTAGGATTTGCGAACGAAAAAAGGGGCGCGTCCGATTAAAACGATCGGGACGTGGACAGGGACAGTGAGTTTCCTCACGCCGGTGTGGAGCTATGTCGATGCGTTGGTGCATCCGTCGGCGCAGGCGGATGCGCTGACCGCGGCGCGTCATCGCGCGTTCATTGCGCCGCGCCTTCTCGGCAGCTTCGCCGCGCTCGCCGCCTTTCCACTTTACCTCGTGCTGCGCGGTATGCCGAGCGCACTCGAAGTCGCGGTGTTCGGCTGGCTGATCGCGCCGATCTCGATCTCATATTTTCTGTCGCGCACCGGCCGCTTCGAAGCCGCGCAAATCCTTTCTGTGTTGTCGATCGCGGTGCTGGTGACGACGGTTGCCTGGTGGACCGGCGGCATCAACTCGTATGCTGCGATCTGGCTCGCGGTGGTGCCGCTCGAAGCCGCGCTGTCGGCGTCGCGCCGCGTGGTCGCGCTTTCGCTGGCGGTGACGCTCACCGCCGCAGGCTTGCTGCTGGCGGCAAGCCAGGCAGCGATCCTGCCGGTTGCGGTGGCGATCGAAAGTACGCACGGCTTGATGGCCGCGCTCGGCATTATCTTTGCCGCGCTATTCGCAACCGGGCTTGCACTCGGGGCCGAATCGCTGGTGCGGATCAGTTCCGTTCTGCTGTCGGCCGAAGGCGAACGCTTCCGCCTGCTCGCGCGCCACATGACCGACGTCATCACGCGCCACGGCCGCAACGGTGCGACCACCTATGTCTCGCCGGCGGCGCAATCGCTGTTCGGCGCGCGTCCGGCCGAGTTGCTCGGCCACGGCCTGTTCGACCGCGTCCATGTCGCCGACCGTCCGGCCTATCTGGCCGCGCTGTCGGATTCCGCCGCGACCGGCCAGGACCGCTCCGTCGAATTCCGCGTCCGCTGCGGCGACGACGCGCACGGCAATTTCGTCTGGGTCGAAATGCGCTGCCGGCCGGTCGATCAGGTGGTTGCGAGCAGCGACGTGGTCGCGGTGCTGCGCGACGTCAGCGAACGCAAGATCAATGAGCATGCCTTGCAGATCGCGCGCTCGGAATCCGAACGCGCCAACGCAGGCAAGACGCGCTTCCTCGCCACCATGAGCCACGAATTACGCACGCCGCTCAACGCCATCATTGGTTTCTCGGACATGTTGAGCAACCGGACGCTGACACTCAGCGCCGCGCGCCAGCTCGAATACGCGAATCTCATCAACGACTCCGGCCGTCATCTGCTCTCGGTCGTCAACGGCATCCTCGACATGTCGAAGATGGAGACTGGCAATTTCGAGATCACGCGCGAGCCGTTTGCGCCCGCGTTGGCGATCGTCAGCAGTTGCGACATCCTGGCTCTGAAAGCGCGTGATGCCGGTGTCGATCTCAGGACGAAGATCGCGGAGGATCTGCCGGAGATCGTGGCCGACCGGCGCGCGGTCAACCAGATCCTGATCAATCTCGTTTCCAATGCAGTGAAGTTCACGCCGCGTGACGGCCACGTCACGGTCGGCGCCGCGTGCGACAACGGCAAGCTCGTGCTCACGGTCGAAGATACCGGCGTCGGCATCGGTGAGGACGATTTGCCGCGCCTGGGCGAGGCCTTCTTCCAGGCGCGCGCGGCCTATGACCGCCGTCACGATGGTTCCGGTCTCGGCCTTTCGATCGTCAAAGGGCTCGTCCGTTTGCACGACGGCGAAATGAATATTCGAAGCAGGCTCGGCGAAGGCACGCGCGTGACGGTTCGTTTGCCGATCGATTGTGAGGAGCGTCCGACCGCAAAGCCGATCGTGCTCGAGCGCAAAAGCGCGCGGGTGACAGGACTCGTGGTGACCAACAACCAGGTGAAGAAAAGTGCGTAACAGGGAATATCGCAACGATCGTGCCGGCGTACGGCGCGATACCCGCGCGGCGCGCGTCGCCGCCATGATCGGCGAGCATCCGCGCGAGTCGGTCGCACTGCTGATGGGCACGCTGGCGACGACGATCATCTTCGTCAACGCGCTGTTCTTGCAGCATGGCCCGCATCCGGCGCCGATTTTTGCGACACGTCCGCTTGCCGTGGCGTCGCCCGTTGCGCCGAAACCACGCGTCATCGAACTCAACCCCGCACCGGCTTCTGTTGCCGCGCCGGCGGCGCCAGTTGCGCCGCGCACCCGTGCGCAGATCGTTACCGACATTCAGCGTGCACTTGCGTCTCGCGGCTTCTACGAAGGCGCAGTGGATGGTGTCTGGGGCGCCAAGACCGATGCCGCGCTGCGCGACTTTGCGCAAACGACCGGGATCAAAGGCAACCTCGACGCGAACGAAGAGACGTTACGCGTGATTTCCAGTGCGGCTGTAAAGTCCGGCAAGGGCGCGACGCAGTCGCCGGCGCGCGCCGATCCGATCGCCCAGTTACTTGCGCCATCGAGACGCCTGCTCGCGATCCAGCACGCGCTCTCCGACTTCGGCTATGGCCAGATCAAGCCGACCGGCATTTACGGCCCTGAGACAAAGGTGGCGATCGAGAAATTCGAACGCGACCACCGGCTGCCGGTGACGGGCCAGGTTTCGGATCAACTCGTTCGCGATCTGTCGGCGATGACGGGGCGGCCGCTGGAATAAATAGAAGCCGGGCGTGCTGCCGTGCTACCAAACCGCGATGCGCCTTAAATCCGGCATCTGGGTCTCGGCTTACGTGCGCCGCTGCAACGTCGAAGGGGTCTTCGCGGCCGTCCGGCGGCGCGGCGCCGAGGAGGCCGGCGCGGTTTTCATCAAGATCAGCAAGCTCGACGGCACGGCGGCGCTTTACGGTCCCGCGCCGCAAAGCGCGTTCGATGGCGCGCAACCGGCCGACCGGCTTTTTTCGCTCTTACTCGGCGGGGAGAAGCCCGCGCCGGATGCCGACGTCGAAGCGCGGCTTGCGCGCGAGATCCGGTTCGATCCGGATATGTGGATCGTCGAGATTGAAGATCGCGAGGGGCGAAGTTTCCTCGACGATGCGGTGATCTGACGGCGCTGCGCGGCCCAAACGCCGAGGACCGCCGGTCTCATCCCTTGTAGAAGCGCGTCGACAGTTTTCCGTAGTCGCGGCCCGATGCCGGACGTGCGGCATGCGTTGCCGCTGCGCGCGGGCGCAAGCGCGCTCCGTCGGACAATGCGGGTTCATGGCGCTGGCTGCGCGCGCGGCTCGCCTGTCGCCAGATCGAGACCATGTCTTCGGCGGCGGCGGGCGTGATCTCGTCGAAGAGATGCGCGAGATCGTAAACGCGCGCGACCGATTGCCCGACATGCGAATTGATGAACAGCAGGATACGCTGCAACACCGCAGCCCGCATGCCGAGCGCCTTGGCGGCGACCACGATCGGCTCGCCGGAACGATCGTTCACGACGCGCTCGGCCAATTTGGCGCCGATGCCGAGTGCGCGTTCGAGCGTGCGTGCGAAGGCGGTCGTGTTGCGCTGAAGCGCGGCATTTTCGAGTTCGATGAGAACGCCCGGCGTGCCGAGGGGCGTCCGATGCCCTGCGATCGGAACGAAAGTGTCGAGATTGGTCAGGATCAGGCGGCGCTCTTCAGCGCTTGCGTCGAAGAACAATTCGACGAGTTCGTCCTCATCCGGCGCGCGGAAGATTTCAGACGCATCCGAAATTTCTTCGACGGCGTTCGGTTGCAAATGAGGTTCGGGCAAAGCCGGTACCAAAGGTGGGGCGGCCGTTTGCACGATTTCACCGAGCCGCGCGAGGACCGGCGCAGGAGCGGCAGGATAGGTCGCAAGGCGCGCTGCAACGGTCGCGCGGGTTTGCTCGTCAACGGAGTCGATAAGACGTCCGGCGAGCTCGACGTACTGTGCTTCTTCCGGCGCCGTGTGCGCGGGTTTCTGCACGTAGAGATCGGTGAGAACGCGGAGCAGGGTCGGTCGAATATCGACGCCGTCCCGGCACGCGAGATCGAACAGTCCCTCGAAGGGAAACGCAGTGAACGCAACCATGACCACAACCAACCAAGACGCCAACTGGAACTACGCGTCACAATAGTCGGGTCGCGTTAGCGAACCGTTAACCTTGCGGCGCCTTTAATCGCCAAATGGCGCCGTTCCGGCGAGACCACGAGGGCCTCGCCCCAGGACGGAGGGGGACTGCAATGGGCGAAATTATCCGCTTTCCCGATGATGCGAACCTCTCGCGCAGCGGCAAATATGTCGACGCGACGAGCCAACCGGCGACCGTCATCATCCTGCCGGTTATCCGCATCGACCGCGGGCCCGACGGGTCGAACGATTCAGAGCCGCACACGGGCAGCGCCCCAGGCAAGCGCCGCAAACGCCGCGCGACACGCTGAAGGCAAAGGACAAGCAAGCCGCAAAGATGGGACCAGCATCGGCGCGATCGGGTAGGTGGCGTCGGGTGGTTCTCGTGGCGGTGGCAGCCGTGATGGTTGCCGGCTGCACGCCCAATTACGATTTCGGCGAAGTGCGGCGGGAACTGGTGCGCGACGACGTGCACGACTGGCTCTCGAATGATGCCATCGCCGGCAAGCCGACCTTCCAATCGACTTTCGACCTGACCGACGATGAGCGCCAGCTTCGCGATCTCGCCTATCCGCTGATCGAGCCGCCCTACGACCGCCAGAAATGGTACAGCGTGCTCGGCGAATACGGCCTGATCGGGTCCGATCATCGCGGCGCGTTCGACCGGACGGCCTATGCGACGCATCTTTTCGCCGATCGTTATCGATCGCCCTCGGCGCGGTATGCCAAGGTGATCGAGGATGCGCGCAACGACATCACGCGCATGCCGCAATTTTTCGAAACTGCGGCGCGCGTTCTCGACGTCGATTACAAGCGGCACAAGGCACTCGCGTATATCTCCGACTAGAGCCAGCATGAGCGGACGCAGGCCACGCGCCGCATTCGCGAGAACGGGCTGATCGTGTCCTGGGTCTATGCATCGCTCGGCCAGCGCATCGCCGCCTATCGTTTTGCGCTCGAACGGCTGGTGTTGATGACGCCGGCGCCGCAGGCGGTCGATGCCGAACGCACGATCAACAAACTCAACGCGCGGCTTGCGCGCTATCGCCGCGGGGCACCGCCGACCGGCGGCAACATCGTCACCTCGCTCGGATCATCGGGAAGCCTGTGACGGCGGCACCGGGCGGCATTGCGCGCCGGCGAGCGTATTGCGTGTCAACGGCATCAGGCCCGGTTCCGTCGCCAGCGCGCGGATGACGATCAGGCCGGTCGTCGTCGGCGATTCGACGATAAGCCGGTCGGCGGCGGTGACATCTTCTTCTTCCGGCATGTCGTTGTGCTGCTCGGCCGTCATCAAATCGAGATCGACCGTGCGGCGTCCGGCGGCGCGATCGTTGATCGCGTAAAACGCCACATCGTAGCGGGTGTAGAACGACACCGACGTGTAGGCGAGGCTGACCGGCACCGTCAGTTTTAATGGCCCCTTGCTGAGATCGTAACGGCACACGGCGTCGGCAAAAGCCGGGTCCATGAACGGCATCAGTTCACGGTCAGGCGTGGGTGCGGGCAACGCGACGACGGTGTTGACGGGTGCGATCGGTGAAATGCGCGCGTAGGCGTCGTGCGTAGCGGTGCGCGGCAGGATCATGATGGTCGCAAGATGCACGACGCCGCCGAGCAACGCACCGCCGAGCAAAAGAAGCAGCCAGCGCATCATGGGCAACTCGTGGTCTTGATGGCGGGCATCGGCGCTTCACGTCCGGCTTTGGTCGAGACGCCGACCGCGCTGTCGTAAAGACGCAGCACCAGCGAATAGTGATCCACGCCACCGGTCGGCAACCAGTTGCCGGGATAGGCGCGCGGCGCAACGACGACTTCGAAGCTGCCGTCGGCGCGGCGCACGATCTCCTGGCTGGTGAAGCCGTAGCGGTTGACGGAATTGGCAATCAGCGCGCCGTCGGGACTGTAAAGCGTCAGCGTCCAGAAACGCGCAGCGGGCGTGACGCCGCTGATGACGACATCGCAACGGCCATCGAGAACGCGGCCGCTGTCGTCGGTTTTGGCCGCGAAAAATACGCCGTCGCCGAGGCTGGTCGGCAACCGTCCGGTGCGGGCGAGCGAGGCGCGTGCGTAAGGGTCGGCGTCGATGGTGCCGCTCTTGGGGAATGCGGTCCAACTGCCAAGCGTCAGCGCGCCGAATGCAGCGCCGCGCGTGAGCGCAAAGTAAGTCGCGCCGAGCCCGACGAGGGCCGCGACCATGAAGGCGAACAGCGATCCGAAGAGCAAGCGCAAGGAGCTACTCGCGGGCGGTTGGACGATTGTTGTTGCGGAATGAGATTACGACGGCGGAGGCCGATGGCCAATCACCGGGTGAAGTCCTTGCCCTCAAGGGCGGAGGCGAGTGCGTCGGTCGTGTGGGCGTTGCCGGCCTGCTTGCCGCCCACGGCGGAGATGCCGGCCGGCACGGGACCCATGGCGCGGCTGGCATTGTCCATCATCTGTTCGACACGCACGAGAACGTCGGCGCCACGTTTGGTCAAGACGGCCGGCCGCGGCGGCACTGCCTCGTCGCCGCCTTTCTTTTTCGTTTCGGCAACCTGTGGCTGGCGTGCGGGCGGCACCGGAATTCCGGGCAACTGCTTAATCTCGATGCCCTGATGGGCGTATTCCATGATGCTGTGCCACGTCATTGCCGGCAGCGCGCCGCCGGTCATGCGGTTGGTCGAGGTGTAGTCGTCGTTGCCCATCCAGATGCCGCAAACGAAATTGCCGGTGTAGCCCATGAACCAGGCGTCACGGTAAGCATTGGTGGTGCCGGTCTTGCCGGCGGCGACGATGCCGTCGAGGCGCGCGCGGCGGCCGGTGCCGTTTTCCACGACGCTGTTCATCATCTTGATCATGTCCGCGGCGACGCTCGCCGGCATCACCCGTACCGGTTTCGGGCCGTCGCGGTCGTAACGCCAGATCAATTTGCCGCTGCCGGTGCGCACTTCGAGGATGGCGTGCGGCGTCACCTTCATGCCGAGATTGGGGAACGTGCCGTATGCGCCGACGTGCTCAAGCAGGTTGACGGCATCCGCGCCGATCGGCAGCGATGGCGTATCAGGCAGCGGCGTGGTGATGCCCATGTCGCGCGCGGTTTTGATGATGCGCGAGCGGCCGAGTTTCGCATTGCCGTCGCCAACCACGACCGACAGGCGGACGGCGACGGTGTTGATCGAGTGGGTGAGGGCGGTGATCAGCGTCATCGCGCCGCGGTAGCTGTTGCCGTAGTTATGCGGGCACCAGTTGCCGAGACAGATCGGCGCATCGACCACGATGGACGTCGGCTTGAGTCCGTGCTCGAGCGCGGTGGCATAGACGTAAGGCTTGAACGATGAGCCGGGCTGGCGCATCGCGTCAGTGGCGCGGTTGAACTGGCTCGCGCCGTAATCGCGGCCGCCGACCATCGCGCGCACGGAGCCGTCGACATCCATCAGCACAGCCGCGGCCTGCTTGGCGTGATATTCCTGGCCGTATTGGCGCAGCGAATTTTCCACGGAGTTTTCCGCCACGCGCTGCAAGTTGGTGTCGAGCGCGGTGCGCACAACGAAGACGCGCTCGGTCATCGTCTTGGGGAATGTGTCGACGAGCTTCTTCATCTCGTCGAAAGCCCAGTCGAGATAATAATTGGGCGCGCGTTCCTCGCGGCGGTCGACCGGCGTTGCCGGATGACGCCTGGCGCCGAACACCTGGCCTTCGGTCATGAACCCTGCCTCGACAAGGTTGTCGAGCACGACGTTGGCGCGCGCGCGTGCGGCCGGAAGGTTGACGTTGGGCGAATATTTTGTCGGCGCCTTGAACAGGCCGGCGAGCATGGCGGCTTCCGCGAGATCGACGTCGCGTGCCGACTTGTTGAAGTAATATTGAGCCGCCGCATCGACGCCGAAGGCGCCGCCGCCCATGTAGGCGCGGTCGAGATAAAGTTTCAGGATCTCGTTCTTGGTCAGCCGCGCTTCCAGCCACATGGCGAGGAAGGCTTCGTTGATCTTGCGCTCGATCGTGCGCTCGTTGGAGAGAAACAGGTTCTTGGCGAGCTGCTGCGTCAGGGAGGAGCCGCCCTGCACGACGCCGCCCGCGCGCGCGTTGGTGACGAGCGCGCGCATGGTGCCGGGGATGTCGATGCCGAAATGTTCGTAGAAGCGCCGGTCTTCGGTCGAGAGCACCGCCTTGATGAGGTGGTCGGGGAACTGATCGAGCGGGATCGAGTCATTATGCCTGATGCCGCGCGAGCCGATTTCGTTGCCGTAGCGGTCGAGGAAAGTGACGGCGATTTCCGATTTCTTCAGCCAGTCCTCGTCCGACGTCTGCCGGAAGGCGGGCACAGCGAGCGCCAGCATCAAAAGCCCGCCGACGGTGCCGAGCGTGGCGGCTTCCGAAAACACCTCGGCGATGACGCGCTTCCAGCCGGCGGCGTGGAAGCGGTCCATGAAGGAAGAGAAGCGCTCGTAGCCTTCGCGCGAGCCGCGGCCCGAACGGAAAATGGTGGAATCGACCCAGGCGTCGAGCCCGAGCATCAGCCGCTTGAGATTCGGCTTCCAATCCTCGGGGAAAAGGTCACGCAAAGGCCGCTTCTCTCAGCTTGGGGTGCGGGCTTGTTGTAGCCGATCAGGACCCTGAGTACCAAGGCGCCACCAGCCCGCAGCCGATCAAACCCGCGTTAAGGGTGAACGGGAATTGCGCGCAAATAAGGCGACTTGGGCCCGGCCGGTTCCTTCTTTTCTCCCTCTCCCCATTGGGGAGAGGGTCGGGATGAGGGAAATAAACGG
>JBARCH010000076.1:0-8709 GCA_049793875.1 Pseudolabrys sp.
CCTGTGTGCGTATCCGTAATCGCGCGCTGGAGCTTCTCATCCAGTTTGATCAAATTCATGTTGGCTTCCACAAAGCGGATCATGTCGGCGGCTGTGGTCTTGACGCCGTAAGCCTCGGCAGACAGGACCGCGGCGACCATCCTGATCGGCTTGCCTTTCTTCGTGTAGCCTTGAGCGTAGTCCGCCATCCTTACCTTCGGTACGTTGATGTACGTGCTTGCGATACCGAGAGCGGGAAACAAGCGCCTTTCCATTAAAGTTGCAAAATCTCCGTTCATGCTCTTTGCCGTTATAAGGCCGAGCATTCCGATGCTGGGATTGGCATATGTCCTGTATGTCCCCGGCGCGTAGGCCGGTTGCCATTTCTTGAGATACCTCATCAAGCCCGCGATGGTCTTGATGTTGTCCGGGACCTGCAGGGGAAACCCGCCTGGCGTGTGCGTGCCCAGACTCATGAGGCTTACATCGCCAAACTTGCTGCCGCGCAGCGATGGCAGATACCTGCTGGTCTTTTCCGACAAGGATAGCTTGCCGTTGACCTGCGCGTAGGATGCCAGCGTCGCCGTAAATGTCTTGCTGATCGATCCGATTTCGAAAAGTGTGCTGCGCGTGACGGGTTTCCGGGTTTCCCTGGAGGCCAGACCATAGTCGAACACGTAAGGCTTTCCGCCGACAATAATTCCGACCGCCATGCCCGGGATATTGTATTTTCCCATGATCGGCTGGATTGCCGCATCAGCGATGCTCTTCACCTTGGCCTGTTGGCCGGCGGCGTGACTCGCGGCGAGCGTAACGCATATGACAAGGCATATAGCCGCCCCAATGAGGGTCGTTTTGCATTTCATAAGGGCTTTTCTTCACGCTCAATGAACCGCCGGGTTTGCCGGCATGAAAATCTTCCGTTACGGGATATCCCCGGCTGATTTTATTTCGTCACAATACGGCGACAGTGCGGACGGCGCCGATTCAAAAAGTCGATAATGGACAAAGCGGCATCGAATCCTTCCGGATTCCATCCCGCATGGCACCAACACGCATGACGTTCGGGACGCGACCTGACCGATTCAAGCCGCGTCGCGCTTAGGACCCATCGTCTCCTCATCCGCCAGCGAGACGTCCAACCGCAAGGCAGCAAGAAGGTTTTCCATCTCCATGCGGGCGGTGGCGTGCGACATCGTCGGGCGCGTCCCAAGCGTGGCTGCATCCAGATCGTCGACCGCCGTCAGGCCGCGCGGGAAAAACTCACGGAAGACGACCCGCTCCGCCAGGCCTTCAACGCAACGGAAGTCGAGCCGCTGCGAAAGCTCCTGCAACGCGGCGCCGACGAAGCGCTTGTTGCGCGATGCCAGCATGGAAAGACGATTCCGCAGCACAACCCAATCGGTGGCGAGGCCGGCAGACTCGCGCTGGCGGCGCGCTTCCACGACCATTTTCGAATAATGGCTGTCGCCGGTGACCGCGAAAGTCTCCGGATCGACGGCGCCGATCACATCGAAATCGACGAAACTGTCATTGATCGGCGTGATCAGCGTATCGGCCATCGAATGCGCAAGCCGCATCAGGTAATTATTGTGTCCGGGCGTATCCATCACGATAAAGCCGCAGCTTTGCGCCAGTTCATTAACGCCGCTGGCAAGCGTTCTCTCCAGCGCCGCCTCATCTTCGTCGGAGATGGTCTCGTCGAAGGAAAAGTGGTTCGGGATTCCGAGATCGCGGTCGACGCGTTGCGCCCAGATACGCCGGTTTTCGATGTAGCGCGTAAATGTCCGCTGCCGTACATCGAGATCGAGACTGGCGACGCGGTGGCCCGCCTTGATCAGAGCGACCGCGACATGCATGGCGACCGTGGACTTGCCCGACCCGCCCTTTTCGTTGCCTACAACAATCACACGTGCCGACTGCGTCCCTGTTGTTCTTTCAAACGACATGAGAGCCCTCCGATGTGCGGGTTGACTGATTACGGCTCCTGTTGATGACAGCGATCAATTCTGATTCGTGAAATTCGCGCAAGCCGATTGAAACGCGCCGCGTTCGGAAATTGTTTTCGCGCGCAACGATGCAACACTCGCAGCGCAAAATGTGGCGACGGGAACTTTTATGTCGGCCTGAAAAAGATTCGAACGGCGATCCTGCGCCGCGCGCAGAAAATTACTGCGGCTTGACGCCGGAGATCTTCACCATCTCCTTCCACTTCGCGCGTTCGTTGTTGGCGTAAGTGGTGGCGGCTTCCGACGTGCTGGCAATGCAGCGGCCGCCGGCCTTCAGAAACCGCTGCTGGATCTCGGGATCGGCCGCGATTTTCTGCATCATCGCCGAGAGTTTATCGATGATCGGGCGCGGCGTGCGGGCCGGAACGACGAAAGCCGCCCATGAGGTGACGACGAAATCGGGAACACCCGCTTCCTCCATCGTCGGTACGGATTTCATTGTCGGCCAGCGATCCGCCGAGGTTACGGCCAGCGCCCGCATCCTGCCGGATTCGATCATCCCGACGTAGGACGCGAGATTGTCGATGGCGAATGTGACATCGCCGGCGAGCATCGCGGGAATGGTTTGCGCCGCGCCGCGGAAAGGCACGTGCACCGCACTGATGCCCGTGCGCTTGACGAACAGCGCGCCGGCCAGATGCGGCGTGGTGCCGACGCCGGGGCTGCCATAATTGAGATGCTGCTTTTCTTTCGCCCAGGCGAGAAATTCCTTCACGGTCTTCGCCGGCACGTGATCGGCCGACACGACGAACACGTCGGGCAATTCCCACGTCATCGACGCCGGAATCATGTCCTTCTCCGGGTCATACGGCATCCTGGCGTAGAGAAACTGGTTGATTGCGAAGTGTCCGATCGTTGCGGAGCCGATCGTGTACCCGTCGGGCGGGCTGCTGGTGACAACCGCGATGCCGATATTGCCGCCCGCGCCGGGGCGATTTTCGATCACGAACGATTGCCCGGTCATCTGCTGCATCCGTTCGGCGAGGATGCGCGAGAGCACGTCGGTCGATCCGCCGGCCGGATACGGCACGATAATTTTGACAGTACGGGTCGGCCAGCTTTCCTGTGCGCGCGCACCGCTCGCCGCAACGACACTCACGGCGGCAGCCGACAGCAAAAATGTCCGGCGATTTGGCGACAGGCGCGTCATTGCTTCCTCCCCCGATTGTCACAATGGCTTGTGGCTACTGTAGCGGGTCCCTGTGAGGCCGCATATCCAGTTGACCGGGCTGGCGGGTTGCCCGGACTATCGGTGCATGAAACCCGGCCGGCCACTCGCTCTTGCCTACGCCACGCTCCTGATTGTGACGAATGGTGCTGCTGCGCAGGAAACCTGCCAGCGCGAGACCATCGGCAGTGCGCGGGTCGCGACGGTCATCGACGGCCGCACCTTCACGCTTGACGACGGCCGCACGGTCCGTCTCGCCGGTATCGAACTTCCGCCTGCTTCCGGAAACGATGGTCGGGTACGGGCGGCGAAGGCCGCGCTCGCGTCGCTGCTCTCAGGCCAGACAATCACGCTCAAGCGTTCCGGCATCGGCCAGGATCGCTATGGCCGTCTGCTGGTCTACGCCTTCCGCGAGAACAAGGACGACGAATCCGTGAATGTGGCGCTGTTGGCCGCCGGCTACGGCCGCGCAATGCCGGGCGATGCGAGCAAAGTTTGCGCCGCGCCGTTGTTTGCCGCCGAAGCCAGGGCCCGCGCAGCCGGACTGGGCTTGTGGGCAGACCCCTTTTTTGCCCCTTTGCAGGCCGAGGTTCCCGAACAAATTCTGGCTGCACGGGGTCGATTTGCGCTGGTGGAGGGCAAGGTGTTGTCGGTGCGCGAGGCCGGCGCGACTATATATGTGAACTTTGGGCGTCGCTGGTCACGCGATTTTACTGTTACTATCCTGAAACGTAATCGGCGGATATTTATGGCGGCCGGCGTCGAGCCGAAGGCCTTCGAAGGCCACCGCATTCGCGTGCGCGGTGTCATCGAGCGGCGCGGCGGCCCGATTATCGAAGCCGTGCATCCGGAGCAGATCGAAGTCATCGAGTGAGTAATGCGAATGATGTCTGTGATATCGGCACGTCAAAGATCGGTTCGAGCGCGCGCGCAAATCGGCGCCGCCATGTTTGCTTTGCTGCTCGTCGCGGGCTGCGCCGGCGCGCCGGAAATGCGCCAGGTTTCGCTGCCGAATTCGACACCGCCGGCGCGGACCGAAGCGCAAACGGCGTCGTCGCGCGAACGCCTGCGTATCCTCGCTTCTTATGGCGGCGTCTACGAAAACGCGCGCCTGCAATCCCTCATCAGGAAGACGGTCGACCGCCTGGTGGCGGCGTCGGAACGGCCCGACCTGAAATACGAAATTACCATTCTCAATTCGCCGGCAATCAATGCTTTCGCCTTGCCCGACGGCGAATTGTTCGTGACGCGCGGGCTCGTCGCGCTTGCCAACGACACCTCCGAGATCGCTTCGGTGCTGTCGCATGAAATGGGTCACGTGATCGCGCACCACGCCGAGATCCGCGAAGACAAGGCGCGGCAGGCCGCGCTCATCGGCCACGTCGTCACCGACGTTTTGAGCGATCCGCAAACCGGCGCGCTCGCGCTGGCGAAATCGAAACTTGCGCTGGCGAGCTTTTCACGCGCGCAGGAATTCGAGGCCGATGGCATCGGTGTCGGCATTTCCGCGCGCGCGGGATTCGACCCGTACGGCGCGGCGCGCTTCCTCAACGACATGCAGCGCAGTTCCGACCTCAAGAGCGGAGCCCACGAGGATCAGGGCACGATCGACTTTCTCGCGGCCCACCCCGCCACGCCCGACCGCATACGCAATGTGCGCGCGAACGCGCGGCAGTTCACCGCGCCCGGCGGCGGCAAGCGCGACCGGGCCGAATACCTCGCCGACCTCAACGGCATGGTCTACGGCGAAGATCCGAGCGAGGGATTCGTGCGCGGCCGCCGTTTCCTGCATTCGAAGCTCGGTTTCACGTTTCTCGCGCCGCCCGGCTTCACGCTCGATAACACCGCGCAAGCCGTTCTCGGCCTGAAAGAAGGCGGCGGCGAAGCGCTGCGCCTCGACGTCGTGCAGGTGCCGGCCGAGCAGTCGCTCGCCGATTACCTGAAATCAGGATGGATCGAGAATGTCGATGCCCGCAGCATCGCCGATTTTACCGTCAACGGATTCCCGGCGGCGAGCGCCAGCGCGAAGGGCAATGACTGGACGTTCCGGCTTTATGCCGTGCGCTTCGGCAGCGATGTTTATCGCTTCATCTTCGCGGCAAGACAGATGAATGAAAGCGTCGAACGCGCGTTTCACGACTCGGTCGGCACGTTCCGGCGCATGAGCCTGGCGGAGAGCCAGCAGATCAAGCCGCTGCGCATCAAGGTCGTGACGGTCGGCCTGGACGACACGGTCGAGCGGCTGGCAAGTCATATGGCTGTCGGCGACAAGCGGCGTGAGCGCTTCCTCGTGCTCAACGGTCTCGGTCCGCACGACACCCTGAAGCCGGGCGACAAAGTGAAGATCGTGACGGAGTGAGGCGAGCTACGCGCTTCCTCATTCCGCTGTCGTGCCCGGACTCGGGTCCGGCCTTCGGCCAGCCCGAGCACACGCCTTGTGCCGGGCATCCCGCTCAGGTGAGCATTTTGCGTCCCTAAGCGAGATGGCCGGGACGAGCCCGGCCATGACAAAAAGAGAACCGCGAGAGCTCAGCTCTCTCCCGCCTCGCAGTTGAGCGTGAACTCGCGCGGCACTTCCGGACCCCAAAGATAGAACGAATCTTCCGGCTTGTGATCGGCCGACGGCCAGCGCTGGTCGGAAGGGATGTAATCGATGTCGCAGGAATACTCCGAGAAGCTGCCCCACGGATCGCGCACGTAGTGGAAATAATTCGAGCCAAGCACGTGACGGCCGAGGCCCCAGCCTTTGGTGTAGCCTTTGTCGGCCATGCGCATGGCGCCGAGGCCGATATCGTTGACGCTGGAGACGTCCCAACTGCAGTGATGGAAACCGGGCGCGCTCGACTTCACCAGCGCGAGCATATGATGATCGCTGCCGTGGATGCCGTGCATGAACGCCACGAGATCGGATGCGCGGTCGGACAGACGCAAGCCGAGCGTGCGCTCATAGAACTTGATCGACGCATCGACATCGCTGGTGAAAATCAGCACATGCGACAGACGGCGCGGCTGCACGGCGGGCGCTTTGGCTCGAACGCCGGCACCGGCGACGCCCGCCGGCACTGGCGACCAGATACTGTTTGATTTCTGGTCGGGCGAAACCTTCGGTCCGACCTTCACTTCGATCAAAACGCCTTCCGGATTCCGGAACCAGAATCCGTTGCTTTCGAAGCCGGGTGGTGGATCGATGAGTTCGACGCCGCTGCCTTCGATGCGCGCCTTGAGCCGCGGCAAGTCTTCGGCGTAACAGCCGAATGACAGGTGGTGCAGCGCCTTGGTTTTGCCTTCCACCACCGAACCCCAGCGGTGCTCGTGCCCGAAGGTCTTGATCGAAAGCGCGTTGCCTTGGCGTGTGACGTCGAGGCCGAAATTGCCGTAGAAATTTTCGGCGACCGAAGCATCAGGAACGGCAATCACGAACTGGTCGAGCGAATGCACGCCGAGTGCACCGGATTCTGTGGTCGGCGCGACGTAGCCGTGAATGGCAGTCATCGAATTTCTCCCGTAACCGCAATGGAGCGTTTGCCCCATTCTAGTCTCATGTGCAGTCCCGGCAACCGGCGGCACGTCGCAGCGGGCTTGCAAATCCAGTGGTTGCCCGTTTTCACCACGTGAACCGCGCGCATTGGGTTCCGCTTGCCCACCACCGGTTGACGCGCCGCCGCAACAACACGGCGCCCGGCCCTCGTCCGGCACTGGATTTTCGGCCGCCTTGATGGGCAATCGAGCGTGGGCGGTGGGTCCTGCCCGTCGCACCCCCGCGTCAGGCGGCGACAATACCGGCGTGGGCGCTGGGCTGATGATTCCCGAAGCGCAGTGCCGGATTGCCGACGAAATCGTAAGGCCCGGTGTGGGTGAGCGCGCCCTCCGCATCGAGCCAGATCTCGCCGCCGAGCGCGCGCCAGCGCCGGCAAAAGCCGAAATCCTCGCTCAGATATTCCCTGGTGTCGGGATCGATCATGCACTCGAACAGCGCGTAGTTTTTCCGGTCGCTCCGTGTCGGCGCATAGACATGATCGGTCGAATAGGCGGTTTCGGGATAGGCTTCGATCAGCCGCTCGATCACGTTGCGCTTGATCAGCATGAAGCCGGTGGCGGCATAGACGCCGGTAACAAACGGCCCGCGGCGCTCGTACTCGGCACCCTCGCAGAATTTACCGACATATTGCAGCGTCGCCGTGCTGATCGGCTCGCGCCCCGCGATATTTGCAGGCGGATTCCACCGGATCGCCTTCGCCGGATACATGCCGCCGACGACATCCTGATCGAACGCCAGCATGCGATGCACCAGTTCCGGCTCGAAGGCGAGATCGGAGTCGATGAACATCAAGTGCGTCGCTTCCTTCATCAGCAGGAATTCCGACGCCAGCGTATTGCGCGAGCGCGTCACGAGCGAATCGCGGCCCAGGAGATTGATGCTGATCGAGAAGCCATGAACGTCGGTGAACTGCATCAACTTCATGATCGACATCATGAAGCCGGTGGTGACAAGGCCGCCGAAGCAGGGGGTGGCGACGTAGATCAAAGGCGGCGTGGCGCTCGTATTCATTGCATCCTTGTTCGTGTTTTTGGGTTTCAGACTGTTTGCAGCACGCGCAGCGGTGCGGCCGTTCCGCTCGCGGCGTCCGCGCCGGCTCTGCGGATTTGGCGGCGCGTGGGCCGGAAAATCGCCATGATGACGGCGTCGATCCATTCGCCGTCGATGAAGCAATAGCGCCGCAACAGGCCCTCCTTCTTGAAGCCGACCGTCCGATAGACGCCGATCGCGCGCGCGTTGGCGCTGAAGACGAGGAGCGAGACGCGCTCAAGATTGAGATATTTCCAGCAATAGTCCACGGCGAGGCGGATGGCTTCCGTGCCGAAGCCCTGATTGCGGTTGCTTTCGTTGCCGATACGAATCCCGATATCGGCCGAGCGGTGCACGCCGTTGATGTTGGAAATTTTCACGTATCCGATAATGGCCGGGTCACCGCATCGGCGAATAGCGAATACGACCTTGCTCGGGTCGTTGCTGATATTTTGGCACCATTGCAGGTGAGTCGCCAGATCGATCGGCCGATAGCTGAAGTCCAGCCGGGCCGCCTCGACGTCATTGAGCCAGTTGTAGAGCGGCGCGAAATCCGCCGGCGCCAGCGCGCCGAGAATGATCTTTTGTCCGGCTATCATTTTTTACCGCAATCAGTTGTGAGCCGCCCACGATCCGGCAACGCAAACGACGAAATCAAATGCGGCGCGCTTGCGCCACGCCTCAAGCCGAGACGTCGACGGCGTTGGTGGACGACGTCGATGTCGATGCAGTCGCCGCGCTCGCGGATGTCGTAGCGGATGTTGACGCGTCTTGCGCGCCGCCACCGCTATGATGATGGTGGTGGTGACGGCCGCCCTGGGCCTGCTGCATCTGCTGTGTCTGCTGCTGCAGCGACGCGAGCGCCTGCTGCGCCTGCCCGATATTGCCGGATTGCAGGGCCTGGCCGATCTGGTTCAACGCCTGCGTGAACGGGCTGTTCGAATTTCCCCCGGCCTGGCTGCTCAACGAGGAATACGCACTTTGTG
>JBARCH010000077.1:0-2598 GCA_049793875.1 Pseudolabrys sp.
GGTAAACCCGAGTTCGATGTGCGCCGACCTCTCCCCATGGGAGAGGTGAAGCGGAGTAATGTCAGTTTGCTGCATCTCGCACTACTCCGCCGGATGCGGCCGGTAGTCCGTGCGTGGGCTCATCCACTCACGCGCGCGTTCCATGTAGAGATAGATCACCGGCGTCGTGTAGAGAGTGAGAAGCTGCGACAGCAGCAGGCCGCCGATGATGGTGACGCCGAGCGGGTTGCGCAGCTCCGATCCAGTCCCGCCCTCGAGCGCCAGCGGTAGCGCGCCGAATAAAGCGGCCAGTGTCGTCATCATGATCGGACGGAAGCGCAGCAGCGCGGCCTGAACGATCGACGCCCGCGGCGAAAGGCCTTCGTGGCGTTCGGCCTCCAGCGCGAAGTCGATCATCATGATCGCGTTCTTCTTCACGATGCCCATCAGCAACACGATGCCGATCAGCGCGATCACCGAGAGGTCGTAGCCGAACAGCATCAGCGCCAGCAGCGCGCCGACGCCCGCCGACGGCAGCGTGGACAGAATGGTGAGCGGATGGATGAAGCTTTCATACAGGACGCCCAGTACGATGTAGATCGTGATCGCGGCAGCGAGGATCAGCCACGGTTCGCTCGCGAGCGATTTCGAGAACTCGGCGGCATCGCCCGAGAAAGTGCCGAGCACCGAACTCGGCATGCCGATCTCCTGCTGTGCGGTCGAGATCACGCGGACGGCGTCGCTCAAGGCCGCGCCGGGCGCGAGGTCGAAGCTGACAGTGACGGCGGGAAACTGCTCCTGGTGCGCGATCGCCAGCGGCGCCGAGGTGTAGTCGAAATGAGCAAACGCATCGAGGGGCACCTGCGCATTGCCGGTGACGGAGTTGGGCGTGGCGGTGGTGTTGGTATTCGTCGTGCCGGTTGCGGTATTGCCGACAGTCGCTGCCGTGCCGGTCGAGGTCGTCGAACCGGTGACGTATATCTTCGACAGAGAAGTCGGGTCTTGCTGGTAGCGCGGCTGCGCTTCCAGGATCACACGATACTGGTTCGATTGCCCGTAGATGGTTGAAATCTGCCGCTGTCCATAGGCGTCGTCGAGCGTGTCGGTCACGCTCTGCATCGAGATGCCGAGA
This sequence comes from Pseudolabrys sp., assembly GCA_049793875.1. GTDB lineage: Bacteria > Pseudomonadota > Alphaproteobacteria > Rhizobiales > Xanthobacteraceae > Pseudolabrys. The sequence goes on from JBARCH010000077.1 coordinate 1,112, forward strand.
CGGCCGGCCTGCGCGCGGTCGACGTTGACCATCATGCGCGGACCGCCTTCCTGCGCTTCCGAGGCGACCTCGCGCATGACCGGATCGCTGCGCAGGCGGCGAGCAAGTTTGTCCGCCCAGTTCACGACGTCGGCGGCGTCGGTGGAGGTGAGCGTGTATTGATATTGGGCGCGGCTCGCGACCGTGCTGATTTGAATGTCCTGCACCGCTTGGAAATAAACGGTCATGCCGGGAATGTGGGCGACCTTGCGCTTCAGCCGGTCGATGATCTGGTCGACATGCGCGCTGCGCTCGTCGCTCGGCTTGAGCGAGATCGACAGCTTGCCGGCATTGGGTGTGGTGTTGACGGGACTTACGCCCAGCACGGACACGAGGCCGGTGACATCGGGATCGGTGCGGATCTCGTTTTCGACCGCAAGCTGGCGGCGTTGCATCTCGGCGAAGGAGACGTCGGTGCCGGCTTCGGTCACCGCCGTGATGAGGCCGGTGTCCTGCAGCGGCAGGAAGCCTTTCGGGATGACCAGATAGAGCGCGACTGTCGCCGCCATCGTCACCAGCATGACCATCAACGTCGCGAACTGACGGCCGAGCACCCATTCGAGACTTTTCCGATAGCCTTCGATCGTGCGGTCCACCAGCCGGCTGAAGACGTGTGTCCAGCGCGGACCGCTGTCTTCGGATTCGGGTCGCAACAGGCGACTGCACATCATCGGCGTCAGTGTCAGCGACACAATCGCCGATGCCACGACCGCGATCGTGAGCGTGAGCGCGAATTCGCGGAACATGCGGCCCACGAGGCCGGTCATGAACAGTAGCGGAATGAACACGGCGATCAGCGACACCGTCAGCGATATCACGGTGAAGCCGATTTCACGGGCGCCCCGCAGCGCCGCTTCCAGCGGCGGCTCGCCGTTTTCCATGTGACGCACGATGTTCTCGATCATCACGATGGCGTCGTCCACGACGAAGCCCGTGCCGATGGTCAGTGCCATCAACGACAAATTGTCGAGCGAGAAGCCGCAGAACCACATGACGCCAAAGGTCGCGATCAGCGAGAGCGGCAGCGCGACGCCCGCGATGATGGTGGCGCGGATCGTACGCAGGAAGACCAATACCACCAGCACGACCAGGACGACGCTCAATATCAGCGTGAACTGGACGTCGTGGATCGAGGCGCGGATGGTGTTGGTGCGGTCGTCGACGATGGTGAGTTTGACGCCCGCCGGCATGGTGCGCGTGAGCCGCGGCAACTCCTGGCGCACGCGCTGGACCGTTTCGATGACGTTCGCACCGGGCTGGCGCTGAACGTCTACCACCACCGCCGGCGTGCCTTCAAACCAGGCGCCGACCTTTGTGTTTTCCAGCCCTTCGACGACGTCCGCCACGTCGCTGATGCGCACCGGCGCGTTATTGCGGAACGCCACCACCACCGGCTTGTAGGCGTTGGCGGTGGCGATCTGATCGTTGGCGGCGATGGTGTAGGACTG
>JBARCH010000078.1:0-5127 GCA_049793875.1 Pseudolabrys sp.
CGCGGGATTGTGCATCGGCTTTCTTCCGGTATTCTCGATGGCGTTGCACAACTGGGTTTTCGGCCATGCCTTCGTTTTGCTGAGCGCCAACGCCGCGCATCCGGACGTCCTGGTCATGCCGCCGTCCGCCTGGCTCGCCGCGTTTAGCGAATTGCTGACGTTGCACTGGGCCGGCCCACATCTTTTGCATGCGTTGATGCAGATTCCCGACTGGCTTTCGGGTCCGGCAGAGTCCTTCGCGACTGTCCCCTTGAACGCTTTCGGCGTAGCGATCCTGATCTACGTCGTTGGCTGGGGGCGCCGTTTCGACCCGTGGTTGCGGCTCATTGGCGCGGCGGCGCTTGCCCAGCACGCTGTCGCGCTTTTTTATGTCGCGACCGCGCGCTATCACTTCCTCACTTGGTTCCTCACCATGCTGGTCGACGCTGTTTGGCTGCGGGAAATTGGCATCGGCTGGCTGCAGCAGCGTTTCCCCGATCTCGCCAAACGTATTTCCTCCCATCGGATATCGATCCGACTTGCATCCGGCCTGACGCGGTTGCAGAAAGTGACATCATGAGCAAAAAACCGACCGGCATCGCCAACGGCCTCACCAATTACGGCGACAAGGATTTCTCCCTTTATCTGCGTCGTTCCTTCGCGCAGTCCATGGGCTACTCCCGCGCCATGCTGGAAAAGCCCGTGGTCGGCATCGCCTATACGCAATCGGGCTTCAACAATTGCCATCGCCATTTTCCGGAATTGCTTGAGGCGGTGAAACGCGGCGTGCTGTCGGCTGGTGCGCTGCCGGTGGAATTCCCGACAATTTCACTGGGCGAAGTTTTCCTGTCTCCGACCAGCCTGAAATTTCGCAATCTGATGTCGATGGACACGGAGGAGATGATCCGTGCCCAGCCAATGGACGCGGTCGTGCTGATGGGCGGTTGCGACAAGACAGTGCCGGCACAACTGATGGGCGCGGTATCCGCGGCCCGGCCGACGGTCATGCTCGTCGGTGGTCCTATGATGACCGGACGCCACCGCGGCGAACGGCTCGGCGCCTGCACCGATTGCCGCCGCTTCTGGGCGCAGTACCGCGCCGGTAAGGTCAGCGACGAAGAAATTTCTGTGGTCGAGGGTCGTCTTGCGACTACTGCGGGCACCTGCGCCGTGATGGGCACGGCTTCCACGATGGCTTGTCTCGCCGAGGCCCTTGGCATGATTTTGCCGGGCACGGCAGCGATCCCGGCCGTGCATGCGGACCGTTTGCGCGCGGCGGAGGCAACGGGCGTTGCCGCCGTGAAGATGATCGGCTCGCAGTTGACTCCCGAACGTATTGTCAATGCGAAGTCGGTAGAGAATGCGATGCGTGTTCTGCTTGCGCTTGGCGGTTCGACCAATGCGATCATCCATTTGGCCGCGATTGCCGGGCGTGCCGGCGTTCAGGTTTCGCTCGACCAGCTCAACAGGCTTTCCGACACCACGCCGGTGCTGGTGAATCTGAAACCGGTCGGCAATGGTTACATGGAAGATTTCTTCGCTGCCGGCGGCATGGGTGCGTTGCTGCGAGAGTTGAAGGACCTTCTGCATCTCGATTGCATGACCGTCACAGGCGAGACGCTCGGTGAGCGCCTGGCAACCGATGCCGACCCTTGGATCGATCGCACCATCATCGCCGAGCGCGGCAAGCCGCTCGAGCCGCAGGGCGGGCTGGTAGCGTTGTTCGGCAACATTGCGCCACAGGGCGCGATCCTCAAGCGTTCGGCAGCCGACTCAAAGCTGTTCGAGCACGAGGGCAGGGTCGTGCTGTTCTCCTCGCTTGAAGATCTCGCAACGCGCGTTGACGATCCCGAGCTCGATGTCGAGCCGGAAGATATTCTCGTCCTGCAAAATGCCGGGCCTCATTCGGCGTCGGCAATGCCGGAAGCGGGATATCTTCCGATCCCGAGGAAGCTTGCGGCCAAGGGCGTGAAGGACATGGTGCGCGTTTCCGATGCGCGCATGAGCGGCACCGCATTCGGCACCATCGTGCTGCATGTGACGCCGGACAGCGCTTCCGGCGGGCCACTTGCGCTGGTGCGCAACGGCGACCGCATCCGCCTGTCCGTCAAAAAACGCAGCATCGATCTTGTGGTGGACGATGCCGAGCTCAAGCGTCGGGCCGCAGGGCTCAAGCCGACGGCGGCGACGCCCGAGCGCGGATATGCGCGGCTTTATGCGCAGGAAATTCTCGGTGCCGACCAGGGCTGCGATTTCGGCTTTTTACGGCCGCGTTGACGTCGCTTCGTCACGCGGCCGGCCCAGCTAATTGAAGTTTCGGCGTTTACAACTGTGTAGCCCTAATGGGCGATTAACCAACAATTCCACGCCAAGTTAACGTGACAAACAAAGCGTTGCCCTACGCTGGAAAACTGCGGGTGGTCCTTGCGCCACCCAACCGGCAACAGGGCCATGCTCAGGGTATTCAACTGTCTCGGTAGCGAGCACGATTGGCGGCTTGTTTTTCTCGCTGGCGTCGTTTGTTTTTTGACATGCGTCGCGGCGGTCAGCCTGTTGCATCGCGCGCGCGCATCGAGCGATCGCGCACGCATCGCCTGGCTTGGTACGGCGGGAGCGGCGACCGGCATTGGCATCTGGGCGACGCATTTCATCGGGATACTTGCCTTTAATCCGAACATTCCGATCGCCTACGGCATTGCCCTGACGGCCGTTTCTCTTGTCGCGGCGATTGCCGTGGTCACGATCGGCCTCGCTGTCGCTATTTACGGCCGTTTTCAATGGAGCGGCGCTACCGGCGGCATCATTGTCGGCATCGGCGTGGTTGTCATGCATTACGTGGGCATGGCGGCGCTGGAGATGTCGGGGACGATCGTCTGGTCGCTCGATCTGGTCGCCGCGTCGATCGTGTTTGGCATCGTGTTTGCCGCCGCGGCGCTTGAAGTTTCCTCGCACACCAAAAGCACGCCCGGATTGCTGCTCGCGGCCATCCTTCTGACCGTGTCCATCGTTTCGATGCATTTCACAGGCATGGGCGCGATAGGCATCATTCCGGACGCCATCGATAGGATCGGCCCACAGTCCTTTTCCGAAACCTCGCTGTCGCTTGCGATTGCCGCGGTTGCTGCTTCGGTACTTGCAATGTGCACCGTGGGTGTTTGGTCGGACTGCCGCACGAAAGAAAAGCTCGATGAACAGAACAAGCGGCTTGACGGCGCCCTCAACAACATGTCGCAGGGTCTGTGCATGTTCGACGCGGATAACCGGTTGCTGGTGTGGAACAACCGATATGTCGACATGTATCGCATCGAAGCGTCGCGCATTTGGCGTGGGTGCACGATTCGCGATTTGCTGGATGCCCGCATCGCTGCCGGCACCTTTCCGCTCGACCCCGGCGACTACGACAGCGACCTTCGCACCTCGTTGAAGGAAGGCAAGACCTTTACCCTCACGCTCGAATTAGCGGATGGCCGTATCATGGCTGTCATCAATCAGCCGATGGCGAGCGGCGGGTGGGTTGCGACGCACGAAGACATCACCGTTCAGAAAAGAGCCGAACGCGAGCTTGAGCACACAAGGGCGTTTCTCGATACGATTATTGAGAACGTGCCGACGCCGATTGTCGTGAAGTCGGTGCCAAACCTTCGCTGTCTCCTGGTCAACCGTGCCGCCGAATCGGTGCTGGGCATCAGCCGTGACACAATACTCGGCAAGACCACGGCTGAAATCATGTCGGCAGGCGCCGCCGAGGCGATCGACGCCGAAGACCGAAAAGCCATCAACTCGGATCAACCGGTTTTTCTCGACGAACACACGATCGTTACGCCGGGAAACGGCGCGCGCGTCGTCACCTCGACACGGCTTTCGGTCACGGGGCCGGACGGGAACTCGCATTATCTGATCACCATGATTCGCGACCGCACACTGCGGCGGCAGCACGAGGCCCAAATCGAGTACATGGCGCATCACGACGCGCTGACGGACCTGCCGAACCGGGCCGCCTTCAACGAATGCCTCGGCCGCATGTGCGAGCAGGCGCAACCCGACGGCAGCGGCTTTGCGGTGCTGTCGGCCGACCTCGACCGGTTCAAGCAGATCAACGACGTCTATGGCGGCACGATCGGCGACGAATTGATGGGTGAAGCTGCGCGCCGGCTCCAGACGGCTTGCGAGGGCGCCTTCATTGCGCGTGTCGGCGGCGATGAATTCGCCGTCGTCACTCCGATTGGCCCGCAGCCGCAGACTGCGGCGGCGCTGGTCGACCGGATCACATTGGCATTCGCATCCGAGATGAGCGTCAAAGGTCAATCGGTGGAAGTGGGAATCACCATGGGTGTCGCCGTTTATCCCAGCGACGGCGCCGATCCAACGACGCTCCTCGCCAATGCCGACGCCGCGCTCCATCGGGCCAAAGGGGAAGCGCGCGGTTCAATCCGGTTTTTCGAAGTGTCGATGGACAAGCAACTGCGCGAGCAGAGGATGCTGCAGCAGGACCTGCGCACTGCGATCATGAAGGACGAGCTCGAGCTCTACTATCAGCCGCAGGCAAAAATCGACGGCGGCATTATTGGTTTCGAGGCTCTGGTGCGCTGGCACCATCCGCGCCTCGGTCTGGTCCCGCCGGCTAAATTCATTCCGCTCGCGGAAGAGAGCGGAATAATCGTCTCGCTCGGTCAATGGATCTTGCGCACCGCCTGCCGTGAGGCGGCATCGTGGCCGCATCCATTGAGCATCGCGGTCAATCTGTCGCCAGCGCAGTTTCATGGCGGCGACCTTACAAATTTCGTGCATACAACCTTGCTGGAAACCGGCCTTTCGGCCGACCGTCTGGAACTGGAAATTACCGAAGGCGTCCTCATCGGCGATTTCACCCGCGCGGTGGCGGTTCTTCGCCGGCTTAAGAATCTCGGCGTCCACATCGCCATGGACGATTTCGGCACCGGCTACTCGTCGCTGTCTTATTTGCAGTCGTTCCCGTTCGACAAGATCAAGATCGATCAGGCCTTCATCGCCAATCTCAGCCAGCGCGAGCAGTCGGCCGCGATCATCCGCGCGGTGATCGGCCTCGGCCGCGGTCTCAATCTGCCGGTGTTGGCGGAGGGCGTGGAAACCGAGGAACAGCTCGCCTTCCTCACCGCCGAAAAATGCGAC
>JBARCH010000079.1:0-2651 GCA_049793875.1 Pseudolabrys sp.
GTCCTGCCATGACCGGAACCGCCCTCGACGCCGTCGACCCCTTCGTGTTCCGCCTCTCGATCTTCGTGCTGGCCGTGTTTGTCGGCTACTACGTCGTGTGGTCGGTGACACCGGCGCTGCACACGCCGCTGATGTCGGTGACCAACGCCATTTCCTCGGTGATCGTGGTCGGCGCGCTGCTCGCGGTCAGTGTCGCGCTCATTACCGATGACAACGGCACGATCCTCGCGCGCGCGCTCGGCTTCGTTGCGCTGATATTCGCCTCGGTCAACATCTTCGGCGGTTTCCTGGTCACCCAGCGCATGCTGGCGATGTACCAGAAGAAAAAGAAGTGACGACCACAATGAATCCAATTCGCAAAATGTGGTCGTCATGCCCGGCCTTGTGCCGGGCATCCACGTCTTCGATGTCACGAAGCAAGGAAGGCGTGGATGGCCAGGACAAGCCCGGCCATGACGCAGGGGGCTTCGGCCATGAGTCCTGATCTCGTTGCGATGCTCTATCTGGCCGCCGGCGTTCTTTTCGTCCTGGCGCTGCGTGGGCTGTCGAGCCCGGATTCCAGCCGCCGCGGCAATCTGTTCGGCATGATCGGCATGACCATTGCCGTGCTCACAACGCTCGGCTCGCATCCGCCGGCCAGTCCGGTCGCGTGGGCGCTGGTCGTTGGCGGCATCGCCATTGGCGGTGGCATCGGCGCGGTGATTGCGCGCAAGGTGCCGATGACCTCGATGCCGGAACTGGTCGCAGCGTTTCACTCTCTGGTCGGCATGGCGGCAGTGCTGGTCGCGGCCGGCGCGTTCTACGCGCCCGCGGCCTTCGGTATCGGCACGCACGGTCACATTCACCAGCAGAGCCTGATCGAGATGTCGCTCGGCGTCGCTATCGGCGCGCTGACATTCACCGGCTCGGTGATTGCATTCCTCAAGCTGTCCGCGCGCATGAGCGGCAAGCCCATCACGTTGCCCGGTCGCCACTTCATCAACATCGCCATCGCGCTGGCCCTGGTGTTTTTCATCTACGGCTTTTACGTCTCGCAGAGCACGATGGATTTCTGGCTGATCGTCGGGCTCTCGCTCTCGCTCGGCATCCTGATGATCATCCCGATCGGCGGCGCCGATATGCCGGTGGTGATCTCGATGCTCAATTCCTATTCGGGATGGGCGGCGGCCGGCATCGGCTTCACGCTTGGCAACACGGCGCTGATTATCACCGGCGCGCTGGTCGGCTCCTCGGGCGCGATCCTGTCCTACATCATGTGCCACGCGATGAACCGCAGCTTCATTTCGGTCATCCTTGGCGGCTTCGGCGGCGAGGTCGCAGCGGCGGGCGGGACGCAGGAACAACGGCCGGTCAAGCTCGGCTCGGCCGAAGACGCGGCCTACATCATGAAGAACGCGCAGAAAGTCATCATCGTGCCAGGCTACGGCATGGCGGTGGCGCAGGCGCAGCATGCGTTGCGGGAAATGGCCGACCGTCTCAAGAAGGAAGGCGTTGAGGTCAAATACGCCATCCATCCGGTCGCGGGCCGCATGCCCGGCCACATGAACGTGCTGCTGGCCGAGGCGAACGTGCCGTATGACGAGGTGTTCGAACTGGAAGACATCAATTCCGAGTTTGCGCAGGCCGATGTAGCCTTCGTCATCGGTGCCAACGACGTGACCAATCCGGCGGCGGAAGAGGACAAGACCTCGCCGATCTACGGCATGCCGGTGCTGCAGGTGTGGAAGGCCGGCACCGTAATGTTCATCAAGCGGTCGCTGGCGTCCGGTTACGCCGGCATCGACAACCCGTTGTTTTACCGCGACAACACGATGATGTTGCTGGGCGACGCCAAGAAGATGACCGAGAGCATCGTCAAGGCGATGTAAGTCCGGCGCTATTCTACTGGCGGGGGTGCATCGTTTTCGCTTCGCTTCTCGCGTAATCGATAAACACCTGAACCGCCGGGGTGAGCGTTCGATTCTTCAACGTTATGACGGCGACGGGCAGGCTATTTCCTAGATTTATCGGCAGGACTTTGAGCGACCATCGGACGGCGTTGTATTTCAGCAGCGATGCCGGAAACACCGTCAGGTAGCGTCCGGTCGCCAGCAGTTGAAGCCGCAATTGCATCGAATAGGTCGTGACGCCGAAATGTGGCGGTTGCAATCCTTTGGCACGAAAGACCCCGCCGACAAGATCGCGGACAGCGGTGTTCGGCGGCGACAGAATCCAGGACTCGGCCGCCAACTCCGCCAGCTCGATGTTTCGCTTGCGGGCCAAAGGGTGCAGCGAACCTGCAACCACCAGCATCGGCTCTTCGAAAAGGGCCTCTACAGCCAGATCGTCGTCGTTCACGGTGGCGGAGATTCGTCCCAGCATCAGGTCGACTTTGCGCTCGCGCAACTCGCGGAATTCCATCGCCGCGGTATTGGCCTCGACGACGTGAACGACGATGCGGGGATGCCGTTCCGACATCTTTTGAATGATCGCCGCGAGCGAGCCGCCTGACATATAGGACTCAGACGTGCCGACCCAGACCTCACCCGAGCCCGTTTCGGCAAGGAATTCGATATCGCGCACACCTTGTTTGAGCGCGTCGAAAGCTTCGGTTCCGCGTTTGAGCAACGTCTCGCCATAGATCGTCGGCTGCACGCCGCGCGGTCCACGGT
>JBARCH010000080.1:0-28228 GCA_049793875.1 Pseudolabrys sp.
CCCCTTCACGCGATTCAAAGCGTCCATGAGCGATTCTCCCTGATTCACTCCTCAGCGACTCTAAGCTACAAAATATGGGACTCTATGGCAAGAGACCCACTATATTAGGTTTTGTTTTCATTGAGGAATTTTTCGGGAGCCCTGTTGAAAGCGAGTATTGAGTGGATAGCCCAACGCAAAAACCCCGCCCTGGCAGGACGGGGTTTCGTGTTTGTGGCAGGCGGCCTGAGGCCGCCAGCGGAGGGTCAGCGCGAGTAGTACTCGACCACCAGATGCGGCTCCATCACCACCGCGTAAGGCACGTCGCCGATCAGCGGTACGCGCGTCAGCTTGGCGGTGAACTTGCTGCCGTCGACGTCGATGTAATCCGGCACGTCGCGCTCGGAGAGCGCGCGCGCTTCGATCACCAGCGCCATCTCGCGCGACTTTTCCTTCACCTCGATGACGTCGCCGACCTTCACGCGGAAGCTCGGGATGTTGACGCGCCGGCCGTTCACCTTGATGTGGCCGTGATTGATGAACTGACGCGCGGCGAAAACGGTCGGCACGAATTTGGCGCGGAAGATCACCGCGTCGAGACGGCGCTCGAGCAGGCCGACCATGTGCGCGCCGGTGTCGCCCTTCAGGCGGCGGGCTTCGGTGTAAATGCCGCGAAACTGCTTTTCGGAAATGTTGCCGTAATAGCCGCGCAATTTCTGCTTGGCCTTGAGCTGCACGCCGTAGTCGGAGAGCTTGCCCTTGCGGCGCTGGCCGTGCTGGCCGGGGCCATACTCGCGGCGATTGACGGGGCTCTTCGGGCGGCCCCAGACGTTCTCGCCCATGCGGCGGTCGAGTTTGTACTTGGCTTCATTGCGCTTGGTCATCGCGTCCTCTTGATAAAACAGGGTGAGGAACCGCGCCCTCCTTTGTCCCGGATTTCCCGGAACCGACAGATTTTGAGGCCGAAGCGCAAAGAATTTGCGAAAAACCAGCAAAACCGCGGGTCGCGAAACACCGCGCAGGGGTAAGCCCCCGGGCAGCGCCGGTTTCTTAGGGGTATCGGGGAGGGGTGTCAAATCTACGCCCCACCGGATTTCCTTAATGAAAACCGTAGGTTTTCAATGTCGACGCGAGCGAGGCCGACAGCGCGTGGCCTGATGTGAAGACGATATGCGCGCGCCGTGTCGCATGTCGGCCGGGCGGGGGCCCGATGAGATCGACCACACGCCGCGCGATGGCCGGCGCCGGATCGATCCAGTCGACCGGCCAGGCGGCGTTGGCGCGGAGGCGAGCCAGCAGCAGCGGATAGTGCGTGCAGGCAAGCACGATCGTGTCAGTGCGGCCACTTTCATCGACGACGAAGCAGGGCGCGATCTCCGCCTTGATGCCCTGGTCGCCGGCCGGACGACCGTTCAACTCGGCTTCAGCCATTGTCGCCAGCCGCGCAGAGCCGACCAGCGTGACCTTGCAGCCGTCGGCGAATTCGCGGATGAGCGCGCGCGTGTATTCGCGCCCCACGGTCGCCTCCGTGCCGAGCACGGCGACCCGTTTCGATTTCGACTGCGCACAGGCGGGCTTGATCGCGGGCACCGTGCCGACGAAGGGCACGCTGAACCTGGTGCGCAACTCGGTGAGCGCCAGCGTCGAGGCGGTGTTGCACGCAATCACCACGAGGCTGGGATGGCAGCGCGCGATGGCGTCGCCGACGACCTTCACGACGCGCGCGACAAGTGCGTCTTCAGGCATGGCGCCATACGGGAATGCGGCGTCGTCGGCGACATAGACGAAACGTGCATCGGGCCGCGCGCGCGCAACCTCCCGAAACACCGTGAGGCCGCCGAGGCCGGAATCGAGCACCAGAATGGTCGGAGCTGCGTCTGCTGGCATGCGCGAGATTCGCCGTCTTCGCCGGAGATAAGCCACGCTTGCGGCAAAGTGACAATGGGTCGCGGACGGGAACCGCGCCGTTATCCGTTAGTGAATCGAAGGGGCACGCTTTCGATCGAAAGGAAACGGACCATGTCGTTGAAATCCATAATCCTGGCTGGCGCGGTGGTGCTGGCCGGCGCGGGCGCAGCCAACGCCGCCGTCGTGCAATCCGATCTCAACCTGCGCGGCGGCCCCGGCACAGGTTATGGCGTCGTGGCCGTCATGCCGGCGGGCGCGCAGGTCGAAGTGCTTGGCTGCACCGGCGCGTGGTGCCGCGTCGCCTATGGTTCGGTCGAGGGTTATGCCAGCAGCAGTTATCTCGGCGGTGGCGGCGGTGCGGTCTATGCCGCGGAGCCGGGCTACGTCGACGAACCGGTCTATGGGCCGCCGGCGTACGCCTATGATTATGCCTATGCGCCGCCGCTCTTCGGATTTGGGTTCGGATTCGGCGGTGGCTGGCATCGCGGCTGGCACGGTGGTTGGCATGGCCACCATGGCGGCTGGCATCATCACCACTGACGTGACGCGCTCGCGCGCCTAGCGTTCGACGCGCGCGAGCAGGCGGCCAAACAGCAGCAGGCCTTGCGGCCAATATCCAAGCCGCGTGGTCGAATTGATGTGGCCGAGTTCGCCGACATTGCAGAACTCCGCACCCCATGCGCGCGCCAATTCCTCGGCGCGCGCGATGGGTACGTAAGGGTCGTTCGTGCTCGCTGCGACCAGCACCGGCACCGGAAATTTCACGAGCGGAATGGGCGCGAAGCCGCGAACGCTGTCCGGCGTATGCGCGGGCGATTCCACGTCCGACGGCGATACCATGAACACGGCTTTCACGCGCCCCGGACGGTTGCGGGCTGCCCAATGCGCCGCCAGCGAACACGACAGGCTGTGGCAAATCAGAATTGCCGGACGCTTGCCGCCGGCAATCGCTGCATCGAGCCGCGCCAGCCATGCCGCCGGATCGGGCATGTCCCATTCGTCTTGCAGCACGCGCGCGGCATTCGCGAACGACATGCACCAGTAAGATTGCCAATGCTCGACGCCGGCATTGCTCAAGCCGGGCAGGACGAGGAAATCGAATTCTTTGGTGGGATCGAGCACGGCCGGCTTTTTAGTTGTCAAACACGCGCTTGAAGATCGTATCGACGTGCTTGAGGTGATAGCCGACGTCGAAATTGGCTTCGAGCTCTTTGGCGCTCATCGCCCTGGCGACGTCCGGATCGGCCTTGAGCAAGGCGAGAAATTCGTGCTCGCCGGCCCACACCTTCATCGCGTTGCGCTGCACGATCCGGTAAGCATCCTCGCGCGGCACGCCCTTTTGCGTCAGCGCGATCAGGATGCGCTGCGAGTGAATGAGGCCGGACAGTCTGTCGAGATTCTTCTGCATGTTCGCCGGATAGACGACCAGCTTCTCGATCACGCCGGCGAGACGGTTGAGTGCGAAATCGAGCGTGACCGTGGCGTCGGGGCCGATCATGCGTTCGACCGAGGAATGCGAGATATCGCGCTCGTGCCAGAGTGCGACGTTTTCCATCGCGGGCAGGGCGTAGCCACGCACCATGCGTGCGAGACCGGTGATGTTTTCCGACAGCACCGGATTGCGCTTGTGCGGCATCGCGGAGGAGCCCTTCTGCTTCTCCGAAAAGAATTCTTCCGCCTCCAGTACTTCGGTGCGCTGCAAATGCCGAATCTCGATCGCGAGCCGCTCCATGGAGGAAGCCACGACGCCGAGCGTCGCGAAATACATGGCGTGGCGATCGCGCGGAATGATCTGCGTCGAAACCGGCTCGACGGTGAGGCCCATCGCCTCGGCGACATGCGCTTCGACGCGCGGATCGACTTGCGCGAAGGTACCCACCGCGCCGGAAATCGCGCAAGTCGCGACTTCCTTGCGCGCGGCTTCGAGCCGCGTCTTCGCGCGCGCGAACTCGGCATAGGCGTAAGCGAGCTTGAGCCCGAACGTGGTCGGCTCGGCATGGATGCCGTGCGAGCGGCCGACGGTCGGCGTCATCTTGTGTTCGTGCGCCTGGCGCTTGAGCGCGGCGAGCAACCGGTCGATGTCGGCGATCAGAATATCGGCGGCGCGCACGAGCTGGACGTTGAAACAGGTGTCGAGCACGTCCGACGAGGTCATGCCGGAATGCATGAAGCGCGCTTCCGGTCCGATGATTTCGGAAAGATGCGTCAGGAAGGCGATGACATCGTGCTTGACCTCGGCCTCGATGGCATCGATGCGCGCGACGTCGAATTTCGCGTTCTTGCCTTTTTCCCAGATGGTTTTTGCGGCGCCCTTCGGGATGATGCCGAGGTCCGCCATCGCGTCGGCGGCGTGCGCCTCGATCTCGAACCAGATGCGGAAGCGCGTCTGCGCATCCCAGATCGCGGTCATCTCGGGGCGGGAATAGCGCGGGATCATAGACTTGGCCTCATGGCAAATTCATTTGTCATCACCGGGCTTGTCCGGGTGATCTCGCTTAGGCTGGCACCGTACGCTCCTAAGCGAGATGGCCGGGTCAGGCCCGGCCATGACAAGAATTCGGTAGGGCATGTCATCTCGCTCACGCCGCTTCTCCGCGCGCCATGGCGCCCGCCTGACGGATAGCGGCGATGTTGCCCTTGTAGTCGCCGCCCTTGAATACCGCGGAGCCGGCGACCAGCGCATTGGCGCCGGCGCGGACGATCTCCCCGGCGTTCTCTGCCGTTACGCCGCCGTCGACCTCGATGTCGATCGGCCGTGCGCCGACGAGCGCGCGCAACTGGCGCACCTTGTCGAGCGCGGACGGAATGAACTTCTGCCCGCCGAAGCCGGGATTGACCGACATGACGAGGATGAGATCGACCATGTCGATGACGTTTTCGATGCTTGATGCCGGCGTGCCGGGATTCATCGTCACGCCGGCCTTCTTGCCGAGCGCCTTGATGAGTTGCAGCGAACGGTGAATGTGCGGGCCCGCTTCGACGTGAACGGTGATGATGTCGGAGCCGGCCTTGGCGAAGGCTTCGAGAAAAGGATCACACGGCGCGATCATCAGGTGCGTGTCGAACGTCTTTTTGCTGAGCGGCCGGATCGCCTTCACCACGTCGGGCCCGAAGGAGATATTGGGCACGAAATGCCCGTCCATCACGTCGAGGTGGATCCAGTCGGCGCCGGCGGCTTCGACAGCGCGCACTTCGTCGCCCAATTTGGCAAAGTCGGCCGCGAGAATTGACGGCGCGATGATCAGCGGGCGCATTTTTGCCTCCGGATGCGTTCGCCTAACACGCTGGCGTCCAAGGGGCAACGCGCCGGCGCATGGCCTGTTAACTCGGCAAAGTGCGCGCGGCGGGACGGCAAATATTGCCGGTCAAACTGCGGGGCCTGCCGGGGCGATGGCCTGCCGCGCCCGTAAAACAGGGATTTTCGGTGTGCCGGCGTTTGGCGCGGGTTTTGCGTCACACGTGCCGGGTGCGGCCCTCACCGGACGATCGGTGGACAAGAAGTTGTGGAGTTTCGAGTCATGTCCATGTCAGTCGGCGCAATGTCCAGTGCGCAAACTTATTCCCCGCTTTTCCAAAGCCAGTCGGCGGACGCCAGCGACGGATCGGACGATACCGACCCGCTGACCGCGCTGCTGCAAGCGACGTCGTCCACATCCACTTCCAGCCCGGCGAACCAGGCCGGCGGCGCGGCCAACTCGCAGCCGCCCGCAGGCAGCAGCAACGGCGCGCGCTTCAGTTCGGACAACATGGGTTCATTGCTGTCCGCCCAGGGCGGCCAGAAGGGCGGTGGCGGGAGTTCGGGCGCGGCATCCGGTGCTGGCGGTGGAGGCAGCGCCGGCGGCGCTGACAGCTCCGGCGATTCCTCAACCGACGCCGACGGCGCCACCACGGTCACCACCACGAATCCGGACGGTTCGGTCACCACGACCACCACATTTCAGGACGGAACGGTTGAGACGGCGACCAGCGCCGCGACGACGTCGTCGTCAGCTTCCAGCGGCACGGGACAAGGCAGCGGCGCCGGCGGTCAGAGCGACGCCGATCAGCTCACCCAGATGCTCACGGCGGGATTGCAGGCGCTGGCGCCTGCCGCCGCCTTGCTGGCCGTCATCTAGTCCGGCGCGCAAATTACGCATGGCAGCCGCCGCCTTCGGGTGGCGGCGCTTGCGTATGGGGTTGCGGCAATCCAGCTATAATCTTGCGATAAAGCGAGTCAGGAGAGGGAGCCCATGGCGCGCACCGATGCCATCGTTCTCGGCGCCGGTATCGTCGGCACGTCGATCGCGCTTCAACTCGCCAAGCGCGGTCTGTCGGTCGCGCTTATCGACCGGCGCGCGCCCGGCGAGGAAACGTCCTACGGCAATTCCGGCATCATCGAAGGCAACACGGTTTTTCCGCCGGCCTTCCCCGATCTCGCGGGCCTGATCCGTGTCGCGCTCAAGCGCGCGCCGGAGGCGAATTATCATTTCTCGTTTCTGCCAAAGGTGCTGTCGTGGCTGCTGGCTTACCGCGCCGCAACGCGCCCGGCGAAACTGGTGGACCATGCGCGGCTCGTGCGCCCATTGTTCGCGCAGGCGGTGAGCGAGCACGAGGCCTTGATGCAGGAAGCGGGCGCGACGCGCTATCTGCGCAAGACCGGCTGGCTCAAGCTCTATCGCAGCGAAGCCAGTTTCAACAAGCTGAGGCGCGAGCTGGACGTTGCCGCGTCGTTCGGTATTCCGCTCGACCCGATTGATCCCGACGCGGCCCGCGTGCTTGAGCCCTCGATCGCGCCGGTGTTCGAACGTGCTGTGTTCTGGAAGAGCGCGGTGAGCCTGAGCAATCCGCTTGCGGTGACGCGCGCTTACGCCGCGCGCTTTGGCGCGCTCGGCGGGATCACGCTCAAGGGCGATGCGCGCACGCTTCACCGCAACGGCACGCGCTGGCGCGTCGAGACCGCCGAGGGCGCGCTCGACGCTGATCAGGTCGTGATTGCGCTCGGTCCCTGGGCGCCCGACGTGCTGGAGCCGCTCGGCATCCGGCTGCCGATGGCGTTCAAGCGCGGCTATCACCGTCATTTCCGTCCGCAGGGCAACGCCGGCCTGTCGCGGCCTGTGCTCGACGCCGATAATGGCTATCTCATTACGCCGATGGAGCAGGGCATTCGCCTGACGACCGGCGCGGAGTTCGCCGCGCGCGACGCGCCGCCGACGCCGGTGCAATTTAACCGGCTGCTGCCGAAAGCGCGGGAGCTGTTTCCGCTCGGCGAGCAGGTCGGCGAAACCTGGATGGGCTCGCGCCCGACATTTCCGGATTCGCGTCCTGTCATCGGCCGTGCGCCGCGGCATGACCGCCTGTGGCTTGCGCTCGGCCACACGCATTGGGGTCTGACGCTCGGACCAGTGACCGGCCGGCTGATCGGCGAAATGATAACCAACGCGACGCCGTTCTGCGATCCCGCGCCGTTCCGCGCCGGAAGATTCAAATAACTTTGCCTGAAACGATCTCGCGGAATCGGTACCGGTCGCGGATCTGCCGGTTGAAGAAGGCGCCTTTCGATGACGCGTGCTCAAACGCGTCCGCGGCGTCGGGCGGAACGTCGTAATATTCATAAATGCGGCCGGTCACGAAGGTGACGATCAGTTTTTCGCGGCCGGCGTCATAGTCGATGTCGGCGATGGCTGTTGACGGCATGCAGCTCTCACGCGTTGCATGAACATCAACGTGCAAGCGGGCCTGCCGGTTCAACGCCGGTTATTTGGAAAACTTGTCCTTCCAGCTCGGCAGCGCGCCGGGGAAGGGCAACGCCGTGGCCTCATGGACGCCGCGCGCGATGGCGCGCGCCATCACGTTGCCGGCGTGCATCCCGAGTTCGGCCAGGCCATAGATCGGATCGGTGAGCGCAACTTTGCCGGTTGCCGCTGCGAACACAACGTCGCCGTCGAGCGGCGTGTGCACCGGATAGATCGCGCGCGCAAAACCGTCCTGCGCCATCACCGCAAGCCGGTTGCATTCCGCCTTGGTCAATGTCGCATCCGTGGCGATCACGGCGATGGTGGTGTTCTGCATCGGACCGCCTTTGGCGCGGAGCGCAAGGTCGCTCGCCGTCAGCTTCGCCGCCGGTCCACGGCCGCCGAATTCGCCATTCTGCTCGAAGGGCGCCGCCCAGAAATGCGGGCCGTCACCGACAGTCACGGTGCCGACGGCGTTGACGACGGCGAGCGCGCCGATGGTGACGCCACCGGGTGTCCTGATTGAAGCCGAGCCGACGCCACCCTTGAGGGTCGCTGTGGTCGCGCCGAGGCCGGCGCCCACGCTGCCGAGCGCAAAATCGCCGGACGCATTTTTCGCGGCCTCATAGCCGAACTCGCGATAGGGCGGGTAGCGCCCCCAATTCTTGTCGCCGCCACTCAACAGGTCGAACATGATTGCGGCCGGCACGATCGGCACCGTGGCGGTGCGCACCTGAAAGCCGCGGCCTTGCTCGCGCATCAGCGCCTGCACGCCGGAGGCGGCGTCGAGCCCGAACGCCGAACCGCCGGAGAGCGCAATGGCATCGATGCCGGAAACGGTTTGCGCCGGATCGAGGAGCGCGGTCTCGCGCGTGCCGGGTCCGCCGCCACGCACATCGACGCTGCCGATGGCCGCCGCGTCGAAGACGACGACGGTTACACCGGAGCCGAGCTTGGCGTCGCCCGCATGGCCGACCCGTAGGCCGGATACGTCGGTGATGAGATTCTTCAGGGTCGCCATCTCAACATGCGTCAAGTTGCCCCGTCCTTTGTTCTTCCCCCGAAAAGAGGAGAGTCGGGGTAAGGTCTCTTCAACCGCCTATCACATCCTTGCCATATCGGCAGCGCAAGCTTGCGCTTTCCTGCCAATGCATCGCATCTAGCCCTCATGCATAGCGACGTGACCATTGCCGCCGCCCTGATTGCCGGGCTGGTGAGCTTCCTTTCCCCCTGCGTGCTGCCGCTGGTGCCGCCGTATCTCGTCTACCTGGCAGGCACATCGCTGGAGCGGATGGCCGACGGCGAGCCAGCCCCGCGGGCCAGGCACGAAACGGTCTTTGCGGCCGCGCTATTCGTCCTCGGCTTTTCGACCGTATTCGTGTCGCTCGGCGCCAGCGCCAGCGTTGTCGGCTCGTTGATCCGCGCCTACTCGGGGCCGCTCGCGATCATTGCCGGCATTGCGATCATCATCATGGGCCTGCATTTCCTTGGGTTGACGCGCATCGCGCTGCTGATGCGCGAGAAGCGTGTCGAGGTTTCCAAGCCGGTCGGCCTGTGGGGCGCTTACGTGATGGGGCTGGCCTTCGCATTCGGCTGGACGCCGTGCATCGGTCCGATTCTTGCCGCCATCCTCGCGGTCGCTGCGTCCCAGCAGACCGTTGCGCGCGGCGCAGGATTGCTCGCGGTCTATTCGCTCGGGCTTGGCATTCCGTTTCTCATCGCGGCGTTCGCGATCGGGCCGTTCGCGGCGTTCCTCGCGCGTTTTCGCCGTCACTTGCACCGCGTCGAGCAGGCGATGGGCGCGCTGCTGGTGCTCACCGGCGTCGCGTTTCTCACCGGCAGCATCAACTGGATGAGCATCTGGCTGCTCGAGACATTCCCCGCTCTTGGGAAGATCGGTTGAGAGCACAATAAAAAAGCCCGCCAACGTGGCGGGCTTTTCACATTTTTAGCCGAACCGGTTATTTGCAGCCGGATGCCGGGCACTCTGTGTACGTGATCTTGCCCTGGTCGTTCTTCTTCCAGATATACATCACGTAGTCGAGCTTGGTGATGTCGCCTTTCTTGTCAAAGGACAGATCGCCGAGCACGGTCTTGAACTTCATGCCCGAATGCATCTTCTCGGCCACCTTCTTGGGGTCGAGCGACTTTGCCGCCTCCGCGGCCTGCTTGATGACCTGCACGCCCGCGTAAGAGTAGAGCGTATAGGCTTCCGGCTCGAACTTGTTGGTGCGGAATTCCTCGACGATCTTCTTTGCTTCCGGCTTGTTGCGCGGATCGGGGCCATAAGTCATGAGCGTGCCTTCGACGCCGGGACCGCCGACCGCCGCGAACTCGTCCGACGTGATGCCGTCGCCGCCCATCAGCGGCGCCTTCACGCCCTGATCGCGCGCTTGCCGCACGATAAGGCCGCCTTCGGTGTAGAGGCCGCCCCAATAGATCAGGTCGGCGCGCGATTGTTTGATCTTCGACACTAGCGCGGAATAATCCTTCTCGCCGGTGTTGACGCCTTCATACAGCACTTCCTTCATGCCGCCTTTGTTCATCGCCTTCTTGGTTTCGTCGGCGAGGCCTTTGCCATACGTCGTCTTGTCGTGGACGATCGCGACGCGCTTGCCCTTGAAGTGCTTGAGGATGTATGCGCCGGCAACCGCGCCTTGCTGGTCGTCGCGGCCGCACACGCGGAAGATGTTCCACATCTTGCGTTCGGTGACCGTCGGATTGGTGGAGGCGGGCGTGATCTCGAGGATGCCGTTCTCCTGATAGACCTCGGAAGATGGGATGGTGACGCCGGAATTGTAGTGACCGATCACGAATTTCACGCCATCGCCGGCAAACTTGTTGGCTACCGAGACGCCTTGCTTCGGATCGGAGACGTCGTCGCCGGTTTCGACGGAAATCTTCTGGCCCATGATGCCGCCGGCTGCGTTGATGTCCTTGGCGGCTTGATCGACGCCGTTTTTCATTTGCGCGCCGGTTGCGGCGTTCGACCCCGTGATGGGGCCGGCGATACCGAACTTGACCTGCGCCTGGGCGCTGGCGGCCAGCGCAACGGCAAAACCGAGCGCGAGGCCGACCGTTGTGATCCTCTTCATGCATTCTCTCCCTGAAAGCGTGCGTTTCGCGGCGAGGCAAAACCGGGTTCGATGCTACCTCAAGGTGTTTTTCGGCGCCAGCGCATCGCTCCGGCGCTTTCATTGAGCCATCGATATTGCGTGATCATTTGTGAGGCGCGGGTCGCCCGGAAGCCGAGCAGGCCGGCGGCAATGCAAATGGCACTGTCGACCAGGTAATAGTGCAGCGACAGCAGCGTGCCGGAGAACAAGGCGTAGTGGAAGAACCGCACCGCCGCGCCCAGGATCAGCATGTAGCCCATGATGGCCCACCAGGGCCGCCAGGTAGCCGCGATGGCGCGGCCGGCCATCGCCGCCGCGCCGCCGCCGAGCACTACCGTAACCAGCAGGAATACGCCGAACGAGTCTTCCTCGTAAAGGAATTCGGGAATGGAGAAGTTCATGGCGACTCCGCCTGCTGGCGTCCGCCCTCGAGATAGGCGGCCTTGATTTCCGGGCGCTCCAGCAATTCCTTGCCGCTGCCCGACAGCGTGATCAGGCCGTTGACCATGACGTAGCCGCGGTGCGCGAGCTTGAGCGCATGAAATGCATTCTGTTCCACCAGGAAGACGGTCAGCTTGTCCTGCGTGTTGAGTTTGCGAATGGCGTCGAAAATCTGTTTCACGATCAGCGGCGCAAGCCCGAGCGACGGCTCGTCGAGCAGCAACAGCCGCGGCCGGCTCATCAGCGCCCGTGCGATGGCGAGCATCTGCTGCTCGCCGCCGGATAGCGTGCCGCCGCGCTGATGGAGGCGCTGCTTGAGGCGCGGAAACATGACGAGGATGCGCTCGAGATCCTGGCTGAAATTCGCCTGTTCGGCAACGATCGCGCCCATCTGAAGATTTTCCAGCACGCTCATGCGCGGGAAGATGCGGCGGCCTTCCGGCGCCTGCGCCAATTTCAGGTGCGCGATGTCATGCGTCGGCAGGTGTGTGATGTCGCGGCCGGCGAAACGGATGACGCCTTCGCGCGCGCGCGGATTGCCGCAAATCGTCATCATCAGCGTCGATTTGCCGGCGCCGTTGGCGCCGATCAGCGTGACGATCTCACCGTCATGCACGTCGAGGTCGACGCCCTTGAGCGCCATCACGCGGCCGTAAAACGTTTTCACCCCGCGTACGGAGAGGAGCGGCTCGGTCACAACCCGACCTCCGCTTCCACTCTCTCCACTTCGTCGTCCTGCACGCCGAGATAGGCTGCGATCACCTTCGGGTCGTTGCGCACCTGCTCGGGCGCGCCGTCGGAAATCTTGACGCCGTAGTCGAGCACGACGATATGATCGGAAATCTCCATCACCACCGACATGTCGTGCTCGATCAGCAGAATTGACGTGCCGAAGTCCTTGCGGATGTCGAGCAGCAACGCGTTCAACTCGGCACTCTCGCGTGGATTGAGGCCGGCCGCGGGTTCGTCGAGGCAGAGCAGGACAGGGTCGGTGCACATCGCGCGCGCAACTTCGAGGCGGCGTTGCGCACCGTAAGGCAAATCGCCGGCGGGATCGTCGGCGCGCGCGATGAGCCCGATGCGGTTGAGCCACGCACGCGCCTTGTCGATGGCCGCGCGTTCGGCATGCGTGAACGAGGGGAAGCCGAGAATGCCGAGCAGCGTGAAGCCGGACGCCAGCATCAGCGTGTTGTGCTGGGCGACCATCAGGTTTTCCAGCACGGTCATGCCCGGAAAAAGGCGGATGTTCTGAAACGTGCGCGCGACCCGTGCCTGCTGCGTCACCAGATAGTCCGGCATGCGTTCGAGCAGGAAGAGTGCACCGTCGCGCTGGCGCAGGCTGCGGCCACCGCCGGCGGTCAGCGTTTCGAGCGACTGCCACAGCGCGGGATCGCCGTGGTGGAGTGCGATCCGCCCCTCGCTCGGCTTGTAGAAGCCGGTGATGCAGTTGAACACAGTGGTTTTGCCGGCGCCGTTCGGCCCGATCAGCGCGGTGATTGTGCCGCGCGCGACATCGAAGGAAAGATCGTCGACGGCGACGAGCCCACCGAAGCGCATGAACAGATGCTCGACGCGCAACACAATGTCGTGGGCCTCCGGCATCAGCCGTGTCCCTCGTTGACGTGTTCTGCGGAAATCGTCTTGCGCTCCTTCAGGAAAACCGAAGGCCGGCGCGTCGCGATCAGCCCGCGCGGCCGCCATACCATGATCAGCACCATGCAGAAGCCGAACAGAAGCATGCGGTATTTGGTCGGGTCGAAATCGGCGCCGAAAATATCCTTGAGAAAATCGAGATCGCGCATGATCTCGGTGCCGCCGATCATCGCGACGGCGGCGATGGCGACGCCCACCTGGCTGCCCATGCCGCCGAGCACGACGATGGAGAGGATCGTCGCCGACTCGATGAACGTAAACGACTCCGGCGAAATGAACCCTTGCCGCGCGGCGAAGAACGAGCCGGCGAATCCGGCGAACATCGCGCCCATCGCGAACGCGGTCAGCTTGGTGTTGGTGGTGTTGATGCCGAGCGAGCGGCAGGCGATCTCGTCCTCGCGCAGCGCTTCCCACGCGCGGCCGACCGGCAGCCGCCGCAAGCGGGTTGTCACCCACGCGGTGAACAGTGCCAGCGCCAGGATCAGGTAATAGAGAAAGATCGTGCGGTGCAGCGGCGAGAATTGGATTCCGAACGTGGCGGCAAAGCCGTTGTCGTCGGCATTGAACGGAATCCCGAAGAAACTCGGGCGCGGAATGCCGGAGATGCCGGCATAGCCGTTGGTCAGATCCACCCAGTTGATGATGACAATGCGGATGATCTCGCCGAAGGCGAGCGTCACGATGGCAAGGTAGTCGCCGCGCAGACGCAACACCGGAAAGCCGAGCAGGACGCCCCAGAACGACGCCAGCATGCCGGCAAGCGGCAGCAGAATCCAGAACGTCAGGCCGAACGTCTTGGCGAGCAGGGCATAAGAGTAAGCGCCGACCGCGTAGAACGCGACGTAGCCGAGATCGAGCAGGCCGGCGAGGCCCACCACGATGTTGAGGCCGAAGCCGAGCATCACGTAGATCAGAATCTGGATGCCGAAATTGTCGATCCATTTGATCGAGCCGCGCATGCCGGCGCCGGCAATCGCGATCATCGGATAGACGATGACGAATCCGATCGCGAAGGGGACGAACCATTTGGCGAAAGCCGCGCGCCAGGGCGAAGCCGCCTCCGTGCGCCGCGCGCGCTGACGGGCCAACCACGGCGTCGCCGCCAGCGAAAAGAACAAACGTCCCCCGCCGGCAATCGCAGCCACGATCAGCAGCGCAGGCCAGCGCGTTTCCAGCGTCAGCCCGTTGCCGACATTGCGCGCCCAAAATCCGATCATCGGCAGGAAAAGGCCGAAGGCGATAACGGCGGTGATCGCCGCATCGCGCAGCGCGCGGGACACGTCAACGCGCTCGCTTTGCGCGCCGCCCATCTTAAACCTTTTCGACGTCCGGCCGGCCGAACAGGCCTTGCGGCAGGAAAATCAGTACGATGGCGAGGACCGAGAAGGCGGCGACATCTTTGTAGTCGGTGGAAAAATAGGCCGACCACATCGTCTCGATCAATCCGATGAGAAGGCCGCCGACGACCGCGCCCGGCAACGATCCGATGCCGCCGAGCACCGCGGCGGTGAACGCCTTTACCCCCGGCACGAAGCCGTCGGAAAAGCTGATGACACCGTAATACATCAGATACATCGTGCCGGCGACGGCGGCGAGCGCGGCCGCGATGACGAAGGTCATGGAAACCGTACGGTCCACATTGACGCCGAGCAGCGCCGCCATCTTCTGGTCCTGCTCGCAGGCGCGTTGGGCGCGGCCGAGCTGCGTGCGCGTGACCACGTACCAGAACGCCAACAGCAGTATGGCGGTGATGCCCCAGATCACGAGCTGTTTCACCGACAGCGTCACCGGATAATCGTTGCGCGTCATCAGCACGATGTCGCCTTGCACCATCGGGGGAATGGATTTGTTGCGCGGCCCCTGCGCGACCTGAGCGAAATTCGAGAGGAAAATCGACATGCCGATCGCGGAGATCAGCGGCGCGAGGCGAAACGAGCCGCGCAGCGGCCGATAGGCCACCCGCTCGATCACCCAGTTCACCAGCGAGGTGAATACCATGGCGACGACCAGCACGATCAGCAGCGCCAGCGCGATGGAGGTGATGCCGAGCCAGGTCGTGAGGAAGAGGAACGCAAGAAGCGCGATGAAGGCGGACACCATGAAGACGTCGCCGTGCGCGAAGTTCACCATCCCGATGATGCCGAACACCATCGTGTAGCCAATGGCGATCAACCCGTAGATGGAGCCGAGCGTAATGCCGTTGATGAGCTGTTGGAGGAAGACTTCCATGCGTCCGGTGCGCCTGTCACGGGTGCCGCCCGGCCGACGGCGGATCGTTCAGTCTTAACAGGGCGTTGTGAGGGCGGCAACGGCGCTGCCGTCGCATGTGAGCAAGTCGCACCTCTCGGTTGGAGAGGCGCGCCGCCACGGCATGGGAATTGGCGATGGCGTCCACCCGCCGCGCCAGGCGAGGGCGATTGCCATCGCGGTCTTCGTTTAGTGCAGGCCGCCGATCACCCAGATCAGCAAGAGAATGGGAAGTGGAATTCCCAGCAGCCACAGCAGCAAATAGCGTCCCATGATCCAATTCCTCGTTGGCATGGAAAACTCACGGAGGTGGTTGAAGTTCCCGCGCCGCGCCTGGCCTGGCGGTCTTCCTGGGCCCGCGTTGGCGTTGCGCCCCGCCTCGCTTATGCTCGACGCGGCCATGGCAACGAGTTCAGCGCTTCCGCTCTTCCATCTTTACGGCGATCCGCCGGACGATTCCGCCTTCGATTTCATTCACATCGAAACCATCTCGTCGCGCTCGTCGATCCACGACTGGACGATCCGGGCGCACCGCCATCGCAATCTTTTTCAGCTTCTGCTGATCGAGAAGGGCGGCGGCGAGATGATCTACGAGGCTGCGGTCGTGCCGTTCGCCGCACCGGCCGCGATCCTTGTGCCGGCCACGACCGCGCACGGCTTCCATTTCAAGGCCGGCGTCACCGACGGCTGGGTGGTGAGCTTTACCGAGGATGTGACGTCCGCGCTTGGCGACCGGTCGAGTGAAGCGCTGACGCGGTTGAAGTCGGTTGCGGAAAATCCGCTGGTGCCGCTCGCCGGCCCGGCGGAAGCAAAGCGGCTTTCGTCACTATGCGCCGAATTGCACGAGGAGAGCTTTCTCGGGCGCGAAGGGTATCGCCTCGCGATGCGCGGCTTGCTGGCGCTTATCGCCATCGAGGTGGTGCGGCTGGCCGTGAGCCGCGCGCGCACCGGTGCGGTGACGCTCGCAACGGCCGATCCGCGCGTCGATGAGTTGCGGCGGCTGGTCGAGGAGAATTTCCGGAAGGAGCGGCAGATCGGCTTTTACGCCGGTAAGCTGGCGATGACGCCGGATCGCCTCAACGATCACGTCAAACGATCGACCGGCGTCACCGCGGGTCATCTCATCCGCCAGCGCGTGCTGACGGAAGCCAAGCGCCAACTCGTGTTCACCAATCAGGCGATCCACGAGATCGCCTACGATCTCACGTTCTCCGATCCCTCGCATTTCACGCGCTTCTTCCGCAAGCAGACCGGCACGACGCCGCAGGCCTTCCGTGAGGGGCGCGGCGATTAGCTTGCTTCCAGCGAATCGCGGCGGATGAGCGCGAACGCGACGATGGCACCGATGAGTTCGCCCACGCCGCCGCCGCCAAGTGCGGCGCGCAGGCCTGACAGGAATCCCGCGTTTATCGCCGGCTGCTGGCCGGCATAGGCGGCGAATACGGCGCCGAGTATCGCGACGCCTAATGTTGCGCCGACCATGCGCGCGGTATTGAGCACACCCGACGCCGTACCGGAACGCTCAGGCGGCAGCGCCGCCACCGCGACGCCGTTCACCGGCGCGGTGTTCAACCCCAGCCCGATCCCGACGACGAACAACGCGGCCGAAACCATGACGAGATTCGTGTCTGCGCCGATGAAGGCGAGCGCAAGTTCGCCAACGCCCATGCACGCCATGCCGATCGTCATGACCGCGCGCGGGCCACAGGTATTGGCGAAATAGCCGACAAGTTGCGAGACGATGACGAAACTCGCCGACATCGGCAGTAATTCAAGACCGGCGACGAACGGGGTCGCGCCGCGCATGATCTGGAAATAAAGCGGCATGATGAACAGCAGCGCGTACATGCCGAACGTCATCAGGCCGGCAGAAGCAAGCGCCGCCGAGAACACCGGCCGTCGCAGGAAGGAAAGCGGCAGCAGCGGACCGCTGGTGCGCGATTCAACCCACACGAACAAAACGAGCGCGGCGATGGCGAGGGCGGCGATCGATAAAGTCGGCACCGAGAGGAAACCCCAATGCGTTCCCTCGATCGCCGCGAACGCAAACGCACCAAGTCCGGCGATGGCGAGGCCCTGGCCCGGCAAATCGAGCTTGCGTCCCTGCGGCGCGGAGGACTCCTCCACCGCGTAATAGGTCAGCGCCAGCGTGACGACACAGACCGGCAGCGCGAGATAGAAGATGCTGCGCCAGCCTATGCTGTCGAGCAGCCAGCCCCCGAGCGTCGGCCCGATGATAAAGGCGAGGCCGTTGCAACTCGCCCAAATGCCCATGGCATAGGCGCGCTCCTCACGGCCCGGATAGGCGGCGGTGAGCAGCACCAGTGACATCGGCACGGCAAAGGCCGCGCCCAGCCCGCTTATGAGCCGGCCGACGATCAGGGTCGATGCGTTGGGCGCGAGCGAGCAGGCGAGCATCCCGGCGGCGAACAAGGCAACCCCGAGTGCGAAGATGCGGCGGCGGCCGTAAAGATCGCCGAGCGTTCCGGCCGTCAGCAGCAGGCACGCATAAATGAGATTGTAGGCATCGACGACCCACTGCATCTGGCTGACGCCGGCATGCAGGTCGCTGCCGATGCTTTTGAGCGCGAGATTGACCACCGAGGTGTCGATTTGCGCCAGCAGTACGGCGAGCGAGGCCGCGAGCAGGACGATGCGTGGATGCGGGGTCGTGGCCTTCTCGTGCTGTGCAACAGTCAATGTCATGGCATTTCTCTCAGATTGTCGTTCGGCAAGTCCGAGTTAAGGACGTCCGTTCCGCGATCCCACCCGAAACCTGCTCCCCGGGGGGCGTGCGCGGAACTGCGGTTGTGTTTGGTTAAGCGGCTAACAAGTAAGGTAAAATTTTGGTTTGCTTTGAAAGTGGCATTTGATGCGCCTACGCAGGAGTTCTCTTTTTTCAGGAGAAACGCCATGCGTCTCGCATCCGGCACCGTGATGATGATGATTCTCGCGATTGCGCTCTATTTCACTTGCGCGTGGGGTCTCGACGCGCTGCACATTCTCACGTCACCGACCTACGGCCTCGAAGATACGTGGCGTTCGCAATTCGTCTTCGGAATGGGTAGCCTGTTTGACGCGTCTCCCGAAACGCTGCTGCGGATTGCGGCGGTGTTCGGTGCGGTCAAGCTGATCGCCGCCGGTGTTTTCGGCTTGCATGTGCTCGATCGCCTGCGTTCGCTGGTTCGCGGCCATGCCGATCCGGAAATCCTCGAAGCCGGTCTCATCCTCGTGGTCATCGCCAGTCTCGCGGCGGCCGCGCCCGCGCTGTGGACCCACAATGGCGATATCGCACGCGACCAGACCGTTCCGTTGCTGCTGGCGGCGCTGACGGCCGCTCTCGTCATGGCAGAACGCGCGTTCAAGCCGGCAGAAGCGGAAGTAGCCGCAGAAGCTGCCGCGCCGAAGGGCACGCGCTGGTACGCGCCCTGGCGCTAAGGCAAATTCGAATTTCGGTTGAAGGCTGACAACGGGCGCCCGTCGTGGCGCCCGTTCGTTATTTGGACTTTGCCAATTCGGCGATGATGTCGCCGGCCTCCTTGAAGGCGTGGTTCGCCGCCGGCACGCCGCAATAGATCGCCTGCTGCAAGATGATTTCCTTGATGTCGGCTTCGGTGAAGCCGCCTTCGGCGAGCGCGGCGCGCACGTGCAGGCGGAATTCGTCCCACTGCGCGAGCGCGATCATGGTTCCAATCACCAGCACGCGGCGGGTTCGCTCGTCATAATGCGGGCGCGTCCAGATTTCACCCCAGGCGTAGCGGGTGATGAATTCCTGGAATTCCTCATTGAACGAACTCTTGCGCGCATTGGCGCGATCGACCCAGGCTGCGCCCAGCACCTTGCGGCGCCTGGCCATGCCGCGTTCGTGGCGTTCCTTGTCTTCCATGACGCGCCTTCTAGCTCTTGAGGAAGTTCAGGACGACGTCGGCATAGGCTTTCGGCTGCTCGAGGTTGGCGATATGCGCGCCGTCGATGACCGCAAGTTTGGCGCCCTTGATCTGCCGCTGGATTTCTTCGCCGGCGGCAGGCGGGGTGGCGGGATCGTGCTTGCCGACGATTACCAGCGTCGGCACCGTGACGCGCAAGTTGCTTTCTCGGAAGTCCATGTCGCGGATCGCGGCGCAACACGCCACGTAGCCTTCGACCGGCGTTGCCACGAACATCTCGGTCATCTGCTCGATCGCTTTCGGCGCGCGGGCGCGGAAGTCGGCTGTGAACCAGCGTTCCATGTTCGGGCCGACCAGCGGCCGCAATCCTTTTTCATTCACGAACGCAATGCGGTCTTCCCACGGCTTCTTGTCGGCGTAATAAAAATTGGTGTTGGAGAGGATCAGCTTCTCGATCCGGTCGGGCGCGTTGGCGCCGAGCCATTGGCCGTCCATGCCGCCCATCGAGAGGCCGCACCAGTTGATCTTCTTGATCTTGAGCGCGTCGATGATCGCAAGGATGTCGCGGCTGAAACGCTCGAAACTGTACGGGCCTTTGCTTACGCCGGACTTGCCGTGTCCGCGCCGGTCGTAGCGTACGACACGGAAGTGTTTGGCAAATTCGGCCACCTGTCCGTCCCACATGTGCAAATTGGTGCCGAGTGAATTCGACAGCATCAAAACCGGCGCGTCTTCACGGCCCTCGACCTCGACATTGAGCGGGCAGCCATCGGCATCGATCATCGGCATGAAAAATCTCCCTTGTCCCGCTTGTCATCTGGATTGGCGGGCGGTCGCAAAACAATTAAAGCGGAGCAGGGCTGCTGCAAAGCTCTTTTCAGGTATGCGCCGAGGGCTTAAGCCGTAGGGTCTGGTTTGCGTCTGCGGGCGCGTTGAAGGAGAGTTGCTCCATGGCGATGACGATGAGTGGTGAGGTCCAGCTTGCGGCGCCGCGCGAGGCGGTGTGGCAGAAGCTCAACGATGCCGACACGCTCAAGGCCTGCATTCCCGGTTGCGAGGAGCTGATCAAGCTTTCCGACACGGAGATGACGGCGGTCGCCACCACCAAGATCGGACCGGTGAAGGCGCGCTTCAAAGGCAAGGTGCACCTGACCGATCTCGACCCGCCCAACGGCTACAAGATCTCGGGCGAGGGCGACGGCGGGGTGGCCGGGTTCGCCAAGGGCGGGGCGACCGTGGTCCTTGCCGAGAAGGACGGCGGCACATTGCTCACCTACAACGTCGAGGCGCAGATCGGCGGCAAGCTCGCCCAACTCGGCCAGCGACTGGTGAACGGGGCGGCCAAGAAGGTCGCCGACGACTTCTTTCAAAAATTCGCGGCGGAATTTGCGAATCCCTCGTCATGAAAAAAACCGCCCCGGTGGGGGCGGTTGTCTTCCATGTGGGCCGGCCGTGCTTATGGGCAACCGTGCCGGATTCCGTCGTAGCCCAGATACGTTCCTGAAGCGGGATCGTAGGACTTGAAATGAGCCTCGCAATACGCGACGGCGTTGCCGCCGGCATAAACCGGTGGCTCGTAGGCATAACTGCCGTAGTAGCCAGGCCCGTAATAGGCGGGGCCGTAGTTGTAAGGATTGCCGGCGGCGAGCGCGCCGCCAATCAATGCACCGGCCGCAAAGCCGATTCCGGCGCCGGCACCGCGCCAATGGTGATGATGGTGCCAACCCCGCGCACTGGCAGGGGTTACGGTAACGGCTGCGGACAGAGCCAGGGTGAGGGCGGCCACGCCGGCCATGAGTTTCGTTCGCATGAATCCTCCTTTTCCATTCCCTATGGCAAAGCGCGCCGGGGGTGCCACGTTCCGTGAAATCGCCGTAATGCCATCCCGGTGGTAAAAGGCGGCGGCCTTGACCGAGGACGCAGTCGGGGTTCAGACTTGTTGCGGTTCAAAACAGGAAAACGGCGCGTTTCGGCGGGTAAGCCGATGCCGCCTTGAGCTTTTGAAGCGGAAAACGGGCGATTGGGCCCGAATTTTGGGAAAAAGGGCCGATGGGCTCTGACTTTGGAGGAATGCCATGCCTGCGGTGTCGATGACGGTGAACGGCAAAGCCGTATCCGGCAATGTGGAAGAACGCACTTTGCTGGTGCAATTTTTGCGCGAACACCTCCGGCTCACCGGCACCCACGTTGGCTGCGACACGTCGCAGTGCGGCGCCTGCGTCGTGCATGTCGGCGGCAAATCGGTGAAGTCCTGCACGCTGCTCGCGCTGTCGCTGGAGGGTGAACAGATCACCACCATCGAAGGATTGGCGGAGCCGAACGGGCCGCTGCATCCGATGCAGGAGGCATTTCGCCAGAACCACGGCTTGCAGTGCGGCTACTGCACGCCCGGCATGATCATGTCGGCAATCGACATCGTGCGCCGCAAAGGCCACGACCTCGACGAGCACACCATTCGCGAAGAGCTCGACGGCAACATCTGCCGCTGCACCGGCTATCACAACATCGTCAAGTCGATTGCCGCCGGCGCGAAAGCAATGGCGCAGGGCGGGGCGCCGGCCCAAGCTGCCGAGTAGCGGTAAAGAAATAGTCACGGGAGGAGACCGCAATGAGTGCGACCGGAATCGGCGCCTCGGTGCGCCGCAAGGAAGATCTCCGTTTCATTACCGGTAAAGGCCAATACACCGACGACGTGGTGCGGTCGGGTGAGACCCGCGCTGTGTTCGTACGCTCGCCGCACGCGCACGCGAAGATCAAAAGTATCGACGCGAGCGCGGCGAGAAAAATGCCGGGTGTGGTGGCGGTGCTTACGGGCGCCGAACTGGCGACCGACAAGATCGGCAATCTCATCTGCGGGTGGATGATCCATTCCAAGGATGGCACGCCGATGAAGATGTCGGCGCATCCGGCGATCGCGGCAAGCAAGGTCAATCACGTCGGCGACGCGGTTGCGGTGGTGATCGCGGAAACGAAAGGCCAGGCGCGCGACGCGGCCGACAAAGTGAAGGTCGAGTATGAGCCGCTGCCGGCCGTTGCCGACCCTGCCAAGGCGCAAGCCGAGGGCGCGCCGCAAATTCACGACATTGCGCCGAACAACACGATCTATCAGTGGCATCTCGGCGACCAGAAGGCGACCGAGGCCGCATTCGCGTCCGCCAAGCACGTCACCAGGCTCGACATCGTCAATAACCGGCTGGTACCGAACGCGATCGAGCCGCGCGCCGCGCTCGCCGAATACGACTCCGGCACCGACCAGCTTACGCTCTGGAATACGTCCCAAAACCCGCACGTCGCGCGCCTCGTCATCTCTGCGTTCGTCGGCATGACGCCGGAGCACAAGCTGCGCGTCATCGCCCCCGATGTCGGCGGCGGCTTCGGCTCCAAGATTTTCATCTATCCGGAAGAAGTCGTCTGCCTGTGGGCCGCGCGCAAGGTCGGCCGCCCGGTGAAATGGACCGCGGAACGCAGCGAGTCATTCCTGACCGATGCGCATGGCCGCGATCACGTCACGCACGCCGAACTCGCGCTTGACGCCAACGGAAAAATTCTGGCGCTGCGCGCGAAGACGATTGCCAATCTCGGCGCCTACATGTCCACGTTCTCGTCGTCGGTGCCGACCTATCTCTACGGCACGTTGCTGTCGGGCCAGTACGATATTCCGAGCATCTATTGCGAAGTCGACGCGGTCTATACCAACACCGTTCCGGTCGATGCCTATCGCGGCGCCGGACGTCCTGAGGCGACATTCGTGGTCGAGCGGCTGGTGGAAGTCAGCGCACGGGAAATGGGCATCGAGCCGACGGAGTTACGCCGGCGCAACTTCATCAAGACGTTCCCGCACCAGACACCGGTGATCATGAATTACGACGCCGGCGACTATCAGGCGTCGCTCAAGAAAGCGCTCGAACTTGCCGACGTGAAGGGCTTCGGCAAGCGCAAGCGCGACGCCGCGCGCCACGGCAAGCTGCGCGGCCTGGGCTATTCGACGTACATCGAGGCGTGCGGCATTGCGCCGTCGCAGGCCGTCGGCTCGCTCGGCGCCGGCGTGGGCCTATGGGAATCTGCCGAAGTGCGCGTCAACCCAACCGGCTCGGTCGAAGTTCTTACGGGTTCGCATGCGCACGGTCAGGGCCATGAGACGACATTCGCGCAACTCGTTTCGGAACGCCTCGGCATCCCGTTTGAGAATGTCTCGATCGTGCATGGCGACACCGACAAGGTGCAGTTCGGCATGGGCACTTACGGTTCGCGCTCAGGCGCGGTCGGCATGTCGGCGATCGTGAAGGCGCTCGACAAGATCGAAGCCAAAGCGAAGAAAGTCGCCGCGTTTATGATGGAGGCGGCCGAGAGCGATATCGAATTCAAGGACGGCAAGTTCACCGTTGCCGGCACGGACAAGTCGGCGGCCTGGGGCGACGTGTCGCTCAATGCCTACATCGCACACAAATTCACCGGCGCCGAACTCGAGCCGGGACTGAAAGAGACGTCATTCTACGATCCGACCAATTTCACATTTCCGGCCGGTTGCCACATCTGCGAAGTCGAGGTCGACACCGAAACCGGCAACACCGAAATCGTCAATTGGACCGCGGTCGACGACTTCGGCACCGTGATCAATCCGATGATCGTCGAGGGCCAGGTGCACGGCGGCATCGCGCAAGGCGTCGGACAGGCGCTGCTCGAAGGCGCGATTTATGACAAGGACGCGCAGTTGATGACCGGCTCGTTCATGGATTACACCATGCCGCGTGCCAACAATCTGCCGTCCTTCAACATCGGGCTGACCGAAACCAAATCCCCGTCTAATCCGCTCGGCATCAAGGGATGCGGAGAGGCAGGCGCGATCGCTGCCCCGCCCGCGGTGATCAACGCCATTACCGATGCGATCGGAACCGAACAGCTTGCAATGCCCGCGACGGCGAACGCCGTGTGGTCGGCGTTGCAGCGCGCGAGTGCTGCACGTCACGCGGCGCAATAGGAATAAGGAGAGAACGACATGTACAGTTTCACCTTCCATCGTCCCACCACAGTCCGCCAGGCGGCGGGCCTGCTGGCGAAAAACCCCGACGCAAAGCTGCTCGCCGGCGGCCACTCGCTGATCCCGGTGATGAAGCAGCGGCTCGCGCAGCCGTCGGCTCTGATCGATCTTTCCAAGGTCGAGGGACTGACCGGCGTCGAACTCAAGGGCCGCTCGGTCGTCGTTGGCGCGATGACGAAACACTCCGACGTTGCCCATTCGCCGGTAATGCAGGAGGCGCTGCCGGGATTGGCCGCGGTGCCGGCCGCCATCGGCGATCCGCAGGTGCGTCATATGGGCACTATCGGCGGCTCGATCGCCAACAACGATCCGAACGCCGATTATCCGGCTGCCTGCCTCGGCCTTGGCGCGACCATCATCACCAACAAGCGCAAGATTGCTGCCGACGATTTCTTCACCGGCATGTTCTCGACCGCGCTCGAAGACGGCGAAATCATCACCAAGATATCATTCCCGATAGCGAAGAAGGCGGCCTACGAGAAGTTCAAGCATCCGGCATCCGGCTTCGCGCTGGTCGGCGTGTTCGTGTCGAAGCGCGGGTCGGATATCCGCGTGGCGGTGACCGGCGCCGGCTCGAACGGAGTCTTCCGCGTCAAGTCGTTCGAGGAAGCGCTGAAGAAGCGCTTCGCGGCGAAGTCGCTTGAGGGCATGACCATTCCGGCGACCGGCATGAATAGCGACATCCACGCCAGCCCGGAATACCGCGCGCATCTCGTCGGCGTGATGGCGCGCCGCGCAGTGGCGAAAGCGACGGCCTGATTCCGCATCAAACGCATCGGAGACGGAAAGCCGCAGTCGCGGCTCCGCTTCCGTTAGCGTCCGATCGCGGCGCCCGCTTCGGCGAGCGTTCGCATCCGCCACGGATCGAACCACCGATAGGTGTTGCGCCCGCCGGATTTGGCAGCATAGAGCGCCGTGTCCGCGCGCTGGAAAAGCTCGGCTGGCGTGCAGCCGTCGGCCATGGCGGCACCGACCGACGCGCCGATTTTGAAACGGCGGCCGTGATGGTCGACCGGTAGCCCCATCGCCTGAACGATTTGGGCGGCGATTGCCGCGATCCGATGCGCTTCGGGCATCGGCTTCAACAGCACGGCGAACTCGTCACCGCCGATCCGGGCGACAACGATTGCGTCCGTGCACAATTCGTCCAGCCGCCGCGCCGCCTGCTTCAGGCAGTCGTCACCCGCCGCATGGCCAAGGGAATCGTTGACGTCCTTGAAACCGTCGAGGTCCACCAGAAGCAGTGCGCCGGCGGCATGCAGACCACCCGACGCTTCGCAGAAATCCGAAAGCACAGATTGAAACCGGCGCCGGTTGGCGAGCCCGGTCAGTTCGTCGACCTCTGCCACGCGACGCAACCGGTCCCACCTGGCTTTTTCTTCCGTGATGTCCTGCTTGATTCCGAAAAGACGGATCGGGCGATTGCCGGCACATTCGACCGTCGCCGTAATCCGGATCCAGCGGCGCCTGCCTCTTGGCGTCACGATCTCGGTATCCAGCGTGAATCCGTTTCGCTGCGCGATCGCTCGCGACCTGATCGCCTCGAGCGCTTTGAGCGATTCGTCCGGGTAGCATGTCAGCATCTGGCGACGCACCAGCGGCGAATCCCGCGGGATGTCGAACATGTCGTAGGTGCCGCCGGACCACTGCAGGGTTTCCGTGGAAAGATCGCACTCCCAGATGCCGAGGCGCGCCGCCGCCGACGCGTGCTCGAAAGTGTCCCGGCTGCGCGCAATCGCGGCTTCGTAATCGCGGATAACCCGCGCCTGAGTCTCGACCAGCGCCGTCAAACATCGGACCGCGGCCGCGGTCGACTCATGGGAGAAGGGATCGGTCTCCGCAACGCGACTGGCCAGTGCGCTTCCGTTTCGCATGTGTGCTGACTGGAGTTCCCGTGTGCGAGCGTAAGGCTAGGGCGGGCGGATTAAGATTTCGATATTGGGATCAGGATGCGCCTGGACGTCACTTAACGCCGCGCTAACCTTGTTTGGCAGCGTGTTGCAGGCTTGCGCGAGACAGGGCGCCGAATCTGCGCGCCATTCCCGGCGCGTTCGGCCGCAGCGGAGCCAAGGGCCCGGCGTCAGTTCTTTTCGTTATGTGCGGACCGCGCATGCGGACGCATGCGCCGTAATGACCCGCGTGATGCGTAGCGGGCGCGCGCCTTGAAATGATGTGTGTGCGCTAGGCTTGCTTCGGCGTGCGATCCAGTTCGGCCAGCAGATCGTGCAGATCGAGCGGATGCGTGAACATCTGCAAGCCGCCATCGGGCCGCTTCGGCCACATCTCCTTCGGCCGGTCCCAGTAAAGCTCGACACCGTTGTCATCCGGGTCCCGCAAATAGAGCGCCTCGCTGACGCCGTGGTCGCTCGCGCCTTCGAGCGGAATCTTGGCGACGATCAGCCGCTTCAGCGCATCGGCCAGAAGCCGGCGCGTCGGATAGAGGATCGCGGTATGGTAGAGGCCGGTGGTGCCGGGAGGCGGCGGCGAGCCGCCGAGGCTTTCCCACGTATTGAGTCCGATGTGGTGGTGATAGCCGCCGGCCGAGATGAAGGCCGCGCCGGGGCGGCTTGTCGTCATCTCGAAGCCGAGCATGCCGCAATAGAAGTCGAGCGCGCGCTGCAGGTCGGCGACCTTCAGGTGGACGTGGCCGATCCGTACGCCCGCATCGATGGTGGGCAGGCGCATGGCTTCTTTCTCAAGGGTGGCGGGCTTTGACATAGGTGCATCCCAGATGGCTTCTTGGGTCATGGATACCCACATGTAAGACCGGGGCAGGGTAGGATAAAGTCCCTCCGACAAGGGAAGAAAATGACTGGAAAGCCCGTACCGGCCTCGATCGACGCCACGCTCAACCTGTTGAGCGGGGCCGATTACATCGCCGACCGCTCGCTCGCGACCGTGCTGTTTCTCGCACTGCGCATGGGGCGGCCGCTGTTTCTTGAAGGGGAGGCCGGGGTCGGCAAGACCGAGATTGCCAAGGTGCTGGCATCTGCGCTCGGCCGCCGGCTGATCCGGCTGCAATGCTACGAAGGTCTCGACGTCGCGGCCGCCGTCTACGAATGGAATTACGGCGCGCAGATGATCGCGATCCGGCTCGGCGAGGCGGAAGGCAACGCCGACCGCGAACGGCTCGAGCATGATGTCTTCTCCGAGCGTTTCCTGATCAAGCGCCCCTTGTTGCAGGCGCTTGAACCCGATCCCGCGGGGCCGCCGGTATTGCTGATCGATGAGATCGACCGCACCGATGAGGCATTCGAAGCGTTTCTGCTCGAAGTGCTGGCCGATTTCCAGGTGACGGTGCCGGAACTCGGCACCGTGAAGGCCGCGCATCCGCCGATCGTGGTGGTTACGTCGAACCGCACACGCGAAGTGCATGACGCACTTAAACGCCGTTGTCTTTATCACTGGGTTGGCTATCCGAACGCCGAGCGTGAATTGAAAATTCTGCGCGCGAAAGTGCCGGGCATCGCCAGGAAATTATCCGGGCAGGTGGTCGCCTTCGTGCAGGCGCTGCGCAAGGAAGACTTGTTCAAGTCCCCGGGCGTCGCCGAGACGCTGGATTGGGCCGGCGCGCTCACCGAACTCGATGTTGTCGCGCTCGATCCTGCGACGGTTTCCGACACGCTCGGCGCGCTGCTGAAATATCAGGACGACATTGCGCGGCTTGACGGCACCAAGGTGAAGACGTTGCTCGACGAGGTGAAGTCCGAGCTGCGCGCGGCGGAATGACCGTGAATACGCAGAGCCCAGATCGTCATTCCGAGGCCCGGCCCGATGAGGGCCGCCTTGCCGAGAACATCGTTTACTTCGCGCGCGCGTTGCGGGCCGCCGGGATTCCGGTCGGCCCTGGCGCCGTGCTCGATGCGCTTGAAGCGGTGAAGGTTGCGGAAGTCGGCTCGCGCGACGATTTCTACTGGACGCTTCATTCCGTTTTCGTGAAACGTCACGAGCATTCGGTCCTGTTCGATCAGGCCTTCCGCATTTTCTTCCGCAAGCGCGCTTACATCGAAAAGCTGATCGCCTCGATGTTGCCGATGACGCCGGCGCAAGCGACGAAAGCGCCGCCGCCCGGCGCGCAGCGCGTGCAGGATGCGTTGTTCGCGGGCTTGAACACGGAGAGGCGCGACAAGCCGGAAGTCGATGTTGACGCACGGTTCACCGTTTCCGACCGCGAAGTGCTGCGGAAGAAGGATTTTGCGCAGATGACGGCGGTCGAGATTGCCGCGGCGAAAGATGCAATCGCGCGAC
>JBARCH010000081.1:0-4185 GCA_049793875.1 Pseudolabrys sp.
CGCAAGCGGTGCGCTCGGTGATGAAATCGCTCGCTTCGCTCGCCGCTCCGCGGACGCCGGTCATCGTTTGCGCCAAGGGCATCGAAGCCGGCACACGCAAATTCATGACCGAAGTCGTTGTCGAATGTGCGCCGGGTGTCTCTCCCGCGATTCTATCCGGGCCGAGTTTCGCCGCCGACGTCGCGCGTGGCCTGCCGACCGCAGTGACGATCGCGGCCGGAGACGGCAAACTCGCCGGAGCGCTGGCGCAGGCGGTCGGCTCCGCCAGTTTCCGGCCCTACCACTCGACAGATGTGCGCGGCGTCGAGATCGGCGGCGCCACCAAGAACGTGCTTGCCATCGCCTGCGGCATCGTCGCCGGGCGCGGCCTTGGCGCCAGTGCTTCGGCGGCGCTGACGACACGCGGTTTCGCCGAACTCACGCGTTTCGGCAAAGCCCACGGCGCGCGCGCCGAAACGCTGACGGGACTGTCCGGCCTCGGCGATCTCATTCTCACCTGCTCGACACCGCAGTCGCGCAATTATTCGTTCGGCGTCGCACTCGGCAAAGGCGAAAGACCCGATGCATCCGGCCGCGGCAAATTGGCGGAAGGCGCATTCACCGCGCCGGTCCTCCTCGAAATGGCGCGCGAGCGCGGCGTCGAGATGCCGATTGCAGCCGCCGTTGCAGCAGTGCTTGCCGGCAAAATGAGTGTCGACGAAGCAATCGACTCGCTGCTCACGCGGCCCATCAAAGCGGAGGAATAACCACCGTCTGTCATGCCCCACGAAAGCGGGGCATCCAGTACGCGACGGCATTGTTAGAGAATTGAAGTCTGTGATTACTGGATCGTCCGCTTTCGCGGACGATGACGGACGAGAGGATAACGGTATGGCGTATTGGTTGATGAAGTCCGAACCGGATGCCTGGTCGTGGCAGCAGCAGATCGAGCGCGGCGCCAAGGGCGAGCTTTGGTCGGGCGTGCGCAATCACACCGCCAAGCAGAATTTGATGAAAATGAAAAAAGGCGACCGCGCCTTCTTCTATCATTCCAACATCGGCAAGGAGATCGTCGGCATCGTCGAGGTGATCCGCGAGCATCATCCCGATCCGACAGCCAAGGCAGGCGAGCCGTGGGTTGTCGTCGATGTCAAAGCCGTCGAACCGCTGCCCGAACCGGTCACGCTCGCCGCGATCAAGGCCGCGCCGAAATTGTCGGACATGGCGCTGGTGAAATACGGCCGGCTGTCCGTGCAGCCGGTGACCGATGCGGAATGGAAGCTGGTCTGCAAGATGGGCGGCGTGAAATAGGGAGGCGGCGAAGGGACTAATACCCCACGAAAGTGGGACATCCTGCGCCTTGTCGCTCCCGCAAGGGCCGTCGCATAATGGCGGCGAAACAAAGAAGCGCCCGCGGGATCAGGCGGGCGGAGAGGAAGTGCCATGTCCGACAAAACTTATGACGTTCCCGCCGATTGGCAGAAGCGCGCCCTGATTGACGACGCCAAGTACAACGAAATGTACACACGCTCGATCAAGGACCCCGACGGCTTCTGGGGCGAGCAGGCCAGGCGGCTCGACTGGATCAAGCCGTTCAGCAAGGTCAAAAACACGTCCTTTGGCCCGGGCAACGTCTCGATCAAATGGTTCGAGGACGGCACGCTCAACGTCGCCTACAACTGCATCGACCGTCACTTGAAGACGCGCGGCGACCAGACCGCGATCATCTGGGAAGGCGACGACCCGAAGGACGACAAGAAGCTCACCTACAAGCAATTGCACGCCGACGTCTGCCGCTTCGCCAACGTGCTGAAAGCGCGCGGCGTCAAGAAAGGCGATCGCGTCACGATCTACATGCCGATGATCGTCGAGGCCGCCGTCTCGATGCTGGCCTGCGCGCGTATCGGCGCCATCCATTCCGTCGTGTTCGGCGGCTTCT
This sequence comes from Pseudolabrys sp., assembly GCA_049793875.1. Taxonomy (GTDB): domain Bacteria; phylum Pseudomonadota; class Alphaproteobacteria; order Rhizobiales; family Xanthobacteraceae; genus Pseudolabrys. The sequence continues at coordinate 1,919 of JBARCH010000081.1, forward strand.
CGCCGGATTCGCTGGCCGGCCGCATCTCGGATTGCAAGTCGCCCATCGTCATCACCGCCGACGAAGGCGTGCGCGGCGGCCGCAAGATTCCGCTGAAGGTGAATGCCGACGCCGCAGCCGACAAAGCCGGCGGCGTCACCACCATCATCGTCGTCCGCCATACCGGCGGGAAAGTGGATATGAAGGCCGGGCGCGACGTCTATTACGACGAGATCGCCAGGACCGTTCCGGCTGACTGCCCGTGTGAGGAAATGAGCGCGGAAGATCCGCTGTTCATTCTTTACACGTCGGGCTCGACCGGCAAGCCGAAAGGCGCGATGCACACGTCGGCGGGTTATCTGCTCTTTACCGCGATGACGCATCAATACGTCTTCGACTACCACGACGGCGACATCTACTGGTGCACCGCCGACGTCGGCTGGGTCACCGGTCACAGCTACATCGTCTATGGTCCACTCGCGAACGGCGCCATCACGATGATGTTCGAGGGCGTGCCGAATTATCCGACCGCGTCGCGCTTCTGGGAAGTATGCGACAAGCACAACGTCAACATCATCTACACCGCGCCGACCGCAATACGCGCATTGATGCAAGGCGGCGACGCGCCGGTGAAAAAGACCTCGCGCAAGTCGCTGCGCCTGCTCGGCTCCGTCGGCGAACCGATCAATCCCGAAGCGTGGGAATGGTATTATCACGTGGTGGGCGACGGCCGTTGCCCGATCGTCGATACGTGGTGGCAGACCGAAACGGGCGGCATCATGATCACGCCGCTGCCGGGCGCGACCAAACTCAAGCCCGGCTCGGCGACCCGTCCCTTCTTCGGCATCGTTCCGCAGATCGTCGATGCGGACGGCAAGGCGCTGGACGGTGCGTGCAGCGGCAACCTGTGCATCGCCGATTCATGGCCGGGTCAGATGCGCACGGTCTACGGCGACCATGAGCGCTTCATCCAGACTTATTTCTCCACCTACAAGGGCAAGTATTTCACCGGCGACGGCTGCCGCCGCGACGAGGACGGCTACTACTGGATCACCGGCCGCGTCGACGACGTGATCAACGTCGCCGGCCACCGTCTCGGCACCGCCGAAGTGGAAAGCGCGCTGGTGGCGCATCCGAAGGTTTCGGAGGCCGCCGTCGTCGGCTATCCGCACGACATCAAGGGCCAGGGCATTTACGCCTATGTCACGATAATGGCGGGCGAAAAGCCGAGCGAGGACCTGCGCAAGGAACTCGTCGGCTGGGTGCGCAAGGAAATCGGGCCGATCGCCTCGCCCGATTTCATCCAGTTTTCGCCCGGCCTGCCCAAGACCCGCTCCGGCAAGATCATGCGCCGCATCCTGCGCAAGATCGCCGAGGACGAATCCGGCAATCTCGGCGACGTTTCGACGCTGGCCGATCCGGCCGTGGTCGACGACCTCGTCAACAACCGGCAGAACAAGAAGCAGGCCAAGGCGGGCGCCGCTTCGTAACGGCGAAGCGAACGCGCCAACGCTTCATCGCCGCATATGTTAACGCGGGTCCGCCCGCGTTAACCGTTACTATTCGGCATTTACGCTGATTCTACCTTTCACCTGAATCGTGCGCGGCGCGCACTATCATCGCTCCGGTAATTTTCGGGGCCGGATGTGATGCTGAAACGGGCGGCGTTATTTTTCATCCTTGTTGTCGTGGGCGCGCTTCTTGCCGCCGCGGTTGCAAACTCCGCAACGCGCGCCATAAGCGCGCCGGCCGTGAGTACAGGCCGATGAGATTCAATCGCCGCGGCCTGCTTGCCTTTTTCTCCGCGCTGTTTGCAGCAGAAGCGACGGCGCCGATGGCAAGTGCGCGCGAAGTCGTGGCCTTCAGCGGCTATCGGCCCGGCACGATCGTGGTGCGCACAAGCGAGCGCGAACTTTACTTCGTCATCGGCCACGGACAGGCGTGGCGCTATCCGGTCGGCGTCGGACGCGCCGGCATGGCGTGGCACGGCCAGGCTTACGTCGCGCGCAAGCTGATCCGTCCGTCGTGGGGACCGCCGCCCGACATCAAGCGCGAGAACCCGAACATTCCGGATTACATCGCAGGCGGCGCGCCGAATAATCCGATGGGTGCGGCCGCGTTAGGCTTGAACCGGGGCAACTACGCGATCCACGGCACCAACAGTCCGGCTTCGGTCGGCCACTTCGTCTCGCACGGCTGCATCCGCATGTATAACCACGACATCATGGAGCTTTACCGGCAGGTGCCGCTCGGCACGCAGGTCGTGGTGCTGCCGTAAACTTCTCCGG
>JBARCH010000082.1:0-3384 GCA_049793875.1 Pseudolabrys sp.
GGTGCCGGCCGCCGTCTCGCGCGATGCCGGACGTTATCTCTGCAACTATCTCTGCTGGCACGCGGCCGAGGCGGCGCTGAAGCAGGACGGGCCGCGCCTTGCCGCCTTCATTCATGTCCCGCTGGTGCGGCGCGGGCCGGTGCCGGCACGCCGGACGAAAAAACGCCGTCTCACGATGCCGGATCTGGCGCGTGCCGGCCGGGGGTTCCTGCGGTCCATCGCGGCGGCAGCGCGGCGTTAACCTGCCCGGCGCAAGATATGGCCGACATGCCCATGAACCTCGACCGCCGGTCCTTTCTGACCGCCAGCGCAGCCGCCCTTGCCGCACCGGCCACCCTCGCCGCGCCGTTGTCGCGCTACGGCCTCGACGCCGGCACGTTCGGGGTCCGCCCCGGCGCGCCTGATGACCAAAGCCGCGTACTCCAGCGCGCGATCGATCAGGCCGCCCGCACGCGCGCGCCGTTGATGCTTGCACCCGGCGTCTACCGCGCCGGCAATCTCAAATTGCCGGCCGGCACCAATTTAAGCGGTGTGCGCGGCGCGACGACATTGACGCTGACGCGCGGGCCCTCGCTCGCAGCCGCCGATCGTGCCGACACCATTTCACTCACCGGACTTATATTCGACGGCGCCGGCCAGACCCTGCCGGACGGCAGCGGCCTCGTACACTTGAGCGGCACGCGGAAGCTGCGCATCGCCGAATGCGAAATCTTGCGTGCCGGCGGCACCGGCATCGCGCTCGAGGGCTGCGACGGCGAAGTGACGCACACGACGATTGCCGATTCCGCTGACACCGCGCTGTTCTCGCGCGACGGGCGCGGCCTCATGATCACCGGCAACATCGTTCGCCGCTCCGGCAATGGCGGCATCCGCGTCTGGCAAAGCGACAAGCGCGACGACGGCAGTACGATCGCCGACAATCGGATCGAGGACACCGATGCACGGGCGGGCGGAAGCGGACAAAACGGCAATGCGATCAATGTATTTCGCGCCGGCAATGTCATTGTGCGCGGCAACCACATCCGTGGCGCCGCTTTCTCGGCCATCCGCGGCAATGCCGCCTCGAATATCCAGATCGTCGGCAACAATTGCAACGCGCTCGAGGAAGTCGCGCTCTATGCCGAATTCAGCTTCGAGGGCGCGGTGATCGCCGACAATATTGTAGACGGCGCCGGCATCGGCGTTTCCGTCACCAATTTCAACGAAGGCGGCCGGCTCGCGACCGTGCGCGGCAACATCATCCGCAATGTCGCCGCGCGCCGGCCGGGAACGCCGCCGGAGGACGACGGCGTCGGCATCGCGGTCGAGGCGGACACCACCGTCAGCGGCAACACCATCGAGAACGCCACAAACGCCGGCATCACCGCCGGCTGGGGAAAGTACCTGCGCAACGTCGCGATCACGGGCAATGTGGTGCGCATGGCGGGCTACGGCATCGCCGTGTCGGTGGCGGTCGGCGCGGGCGAGGCCGTGATCACGAGCAACATGATCGCAGGCGCCAAGCGCGGCGCCATCGTCGGTATGGAGATGCGCAAGGTCGTGACCGGCGACCTCGCCAAGGAAAGCGCCGAGCGCTATCCGCAGCTCAAGATCGCGGACAATCAGGTGAACTGACGCGCTATTTCTTCTTGTGCGGAACCTCGGACGGCTGGCGCAAGATCACTTCGATCGCGATCACGAAGGCTGCCGCGAGCGTGAAAAAGTTGACCGTCAGTGCGGTGATGTAGGCCGCCGCCTGATGTCCGAAATTTCCGAGCACATCGACGATCATCGCGATCAGAGCCAGCGAGCCGAGCCCGACGAACATCACCAGCACGAGCGGCGGCGGCGGTTTGCCCGTCGCGGCGGCGCGCCGGCGTGGAAATGTCAGCAACAGAGCCACCATCGGCAGACCAAATATCAGCGCGGAGGCTTTCCACACCCACATTTCAGGAACTTCATAGAGATTGAGAAGCATCGGCAGCAGCGCGCCACCCGTCAGAACGAGCGCATTACCGATCGTCGTGCGGGTAAGAAACCGGTCCAGATCGGACAGCTTCGCACCGGCGGTCTGGCGAATGATGAGCAAGAGCGCCGCAAAGCCCGCGAACGTGATCATCAGGGTGGCGAGTGTATAAAGAAAAGTCGCGCCGGCTATTTCCATGACGTCTCGCCCTGCCCTCCGACGTATCATGGCGGCGTGGCCCGTCCGGCGCAACGCGAAAGCAAGGTACGGCCTTTTTTCCGTCGGAATGCACTCCCACTTAGATTGCGAATGATGCCCGCCCTTCCCCGTTACCGGAACCGCAAGACCATCGTGCTCACACTCATCGCACTCTTTCTGATGCCGATCCTGGCGCGCGCGGCGCTGTTTGCGGTCGGCGACAGTCCCCGCAGCTGGCAGGACGCCGACTGGTCGAGCACCGGCAGCCTTCCGCCGGCAGCGGACTACAAGCCGGCGCGCGTACTCGTTTTCACCGGCACCACCGGAAGCTGGAAGGGCGTGTTTGCCGTCCATAGCTGGGTCGTGCTCAAGCCCGCCGGGGCGACCGAGTGGACACGTTACGACGTGGTCGGTTGGGGTAATCCGGTGCGCATGAATGGCTGGCCGCCGGACGGGCTTTGGTACGGCAACAAACCGGTCGCAATCGTGGACGTGAGCGGGCCGGCTGCGGACGAACTGCTGCCGAAGATCGAGCAGGCCGTGAAGGATTACCGCTTCGCCAACGCCGGCGATTACCGCATCTGGCCGGGGCCGAACAGCAACTCGTTCACCGCTGCGATACTGCGCGCGGTACCGGAACTCGGCGTGGCGCTGCCGCCGAATGCCGTCGGCCGCGATTTCCGTCCCGGCTTCTATGCCGGTCCGACAGATAGCCGAACCGGCGTTGAGCTCAATCTGTGGGGCGCCGTCGATATCAAGATTGGCTGGGTCGAGGGTCTTGAACTCAATCTGCTTGGCTTGGTCGCAGGCATCGATGTGCGTCATCCGGCCATCAAGCTTCCCGGCTATGGCCGCATCGGCGTCGAGCCGATGGCCGCAACGGCGCTCGCGCGCTAAAGCGCGGGCGCGCCAGACGCACGCAAGGCCGTTGCATCCCGAAAGCCTCAAGGGTTATGACAGTTTTGTGACACCGGCCATGGACGATTCGGCCGCTGCCTGCGTTGACAACCGCGGCCGTCGAGGCCGTCGCTGGAGGTCGCGTTGGAAGGTACTGAACTCTTCATTTCATTTTTAGGCGCGGTGGCCCTGCTGCTATGGGGCGTACGCATGGTGCAGACCGGCATCACGCGCGCCTTTGGCGCAACGCTGCATCGCGTGCTGACGCATTATGTGCGAACACCGGCAAGTGCATTCTTCGCCGGGCTCGGCCTGACCGGCATCCTGCAAAGCTCGACCGCGAC
>JBARCH010000083.1:0-18521 GCA_049793875.1 Pseudolabrys sp.
CGCGTGCCGGGATTGGTCTGCACCCAGAACTCGACGCGGTCGATCCCATGCGGGCCGCCAGCGGCGGCGTCAGCCTCAAGCGACGTCGAGAACTTCGCGCGCTCGAGCTTGAGCGGCTTGAGTTCGCCGTTGACGGCCTTGTCGAGCGCAATCGCCGCCTTCGCGCGTGCCTTCGACAGCGTTCCGGCGGCGGCGCGATAATCCGCCTCCGCCTGCTTCGCCGCCGCGTCGAGCACCTTCAACTTTTCTTCGCCGGCATCGATCAGGGCGATGTCGTTATTGTATTTGCGTGCGAGCGCATTGAGATCGTCGACCGGCACGTTGTATTTGCGGCCGGCGGCGCGCAGCGCAAACAAACGCTCTTCGATGCGTTCCAGTTCGGCCGGATCGTAATCGGCGGCGCGCAAGGCAGCCTCGATATGCGCGCGCGTCTCTTCGAGCGCATTGAGCGCGACATCGAGCGCCTTCACCGCCGGATCGACCAAGGCGGGCGCCTGCCCGCTGCGCCGTTCCAGCCGGCGGATGACGCCGGCAAGCGCAGGCACCGCCGAATTGTTGCCCGCAACAGTTTCGTGCGCCTCGCGCAGATCCACGGCGATTTTTTCCGCCTGCATCATCGTCGTGCGGCGATCGGCGAGCGCTGTTTCCTCGCCGGCCTGCGGCGCAAGCTTGTCGAGTTCCTCGACGGCGTGGCGCAACCAGTCGCTTTCGCGCTTGGCGCGTTCGACGTCGGCACGATGCGCGTCGGCGGCGGCGAGCGTCTCGCGCCGCGCCTCCCACAACCGCTCAACCTTCGCGGCGTCGGCTTCGAGGCCGCCGTAGGCGTCGAGCAGGCGGCGGTGCGTGGCGGTATCGACCAGCGCGCGGTCGTCGTGCTGGCCGTGGATTTCGACCAGCGCCGCGCCGAGTTGCTTCATCACCTGCACGCTCACCGGCTGGTCGTTGACGAAGGCACGGGTACGACCGTCGGCGAGTTGCACACGGCGCAGGATCAGGTCGTCGTCGGCGGTGATGTCGTTCGCCTTGAGCAGCGCGCGTGCCGGGTGATTGCGCGCGACCTCGAAAGCGGCCGTCACCTGGCCCTGCTCCATGCCCTGCCGCACCAGCGCGGCATCGCCGCGCGCGCCGAGCGCCAGCGCGAACGCATCCAGCAGGATCGACTTGCCGGCGCCGGTCTCGCCGGTGAGCACGGCAAGCCCGTCGGCGAAATCGATGTCGAGGCGGTCGATCAAGACGATGTCGCGGATCGAAAGTCGGGAAAGCATGAACCGGGGAAGTCCAATGAGGCTCGTCATGCCCGGAGTTGTTCCGGACACCCACCCCTTGCAGATTCGCCATCATTAAAGACGGAAATGGCCGGCACAAGGCCGGCCATGGTGCTGTGAATTGGCCGGGAAAGCTTACGCGCTAGCCCAGCCCGACCTTCTTGAACGCCTTGCTGATCCAGGAATCCTTGTTCTCAATCGGCTCCTTGCCGCCGGTCGTGACCAGGGTATAGGCGCGCTTGTACCAGGGGCTGTCCGGGAAGTTGTGGCCGAGGACCGCCGCCGCCGTCTGCGCCTCGTCGACGATTCCGAGGGACATGTAGGCTTCCGTCAGCCGTTCGAGCGCTTCCTCGACGTGGCGGGTGGTCTGGTATTGCGTGATGACGATCTTGAACCGGTTGATGGCGCCGGTGAACTGCCGCTTCTCGAGGTAATAGCGGCCGATCATCATTTCCCGGCCGGCAAGCTGGTCGCGCGCGAATTCGAGCTTCTGCTTGGCACTATTGGCGTATTCGGTATTCGGGTATTTGCGGATCACCTCGTCGAGCGCATCGAGCGCCTTTTGCGTGCGCCCCTGGTCGCGGGTGATGTCGGGTATCTCGTCGTAATAGGACGAGCCGATGAGATATTGCGCGTAAGCCGCGTCCGGGCTGCCGGGATGCAACGTAATATAGCGCTGCGCGGCGGCGATGGATTCGTCGTACATGGCGCCGCTGTAATAGGCGTAGGACGACATGATGAGCGCCTTGCGCGCCCACTCCGAATACGGATGCTCGCGGTCCACTTCCTCGAATTTCGCCGCGGCTTTCTTGTTGTCGTGCTTGTCGTTGAGAAGGTAGAGGCCCTCGTTATAGAGCTGATCGGCCGGCCGGTCGGGCAGGTCCTCGTCCTTCTTGGCGAAGATATCGCCGAGCCCGCTGCATCCGGCCACCAGCGCGGTCATCACCACCAGCGCAAGCACGCGCGTGAACATCCGCGAGCGACCGCGACCGTGAACCGGTTTGGTGTCAGACGAAGTCATGGATGCGTTCGATCCGATCCCAGTGAAAGCCGCGCCTTTGCCCGGCGACAGCCGGGAGCCCCTAAAGCGTTACGGTGTAACCGAAAATGCGCGGTTTCGCTATCCGACTAGGCGGACATTCTGCCGGGATTAAGGCGGACCGTTAAGCCTTCAGGAGACGTCGGGACCATAGGCCGCGGCGGCAAGGCCTGCCGGGGCGCCAGCATAGCCACGCTGGCGACGCGCCGGCTCTGCGGCAGTCTCGATCACGCGCCATGCAGATTTATCGGCCATCAGCGCCGACAGAACGGCGTGGTTGAGCTTGTGCCCGCCACGGACAGTGCGGTAGGCCGCAATCAGCGGCAACCCGGCCAGCGCCAGGTCGCCGATGGCATCGAGCGTCTTGTGACGCACGAATTCGTCTGCAAAGCGCAAGCCTTCCGGATTGAGCACGCGGTCCTCGCTGACAACCAGCGTGTTCTCGAAAGACGCGCCGAGCGCATAGCCGGCACTCCACAATTTTGCGACATCGCGCATGAAACCGAACGTACGGGCACGCGCGATTTCGCGACGAAAGCTGGTCGCATCGATATCGAGCGCAAGAGCCTGACGACCGATCAGCGGATGATCGAAATCGATCTCGGCCTCGACGCGGAAACCATGCGCATAAGGCCGCAATTCGCCAATGGCCTTGTCTTTTGCGACACGCACAGGTTTGAGAACTTCGATATAGCGGCGCGGTATGGCGCGCGTGGTCAAACCGGCCTGATCGATCGCATCGACGAAAGCAGCGGCGCTGCCGTCCATGATCGGCACTTCAGGACCGTCGAGCTCGATGACAGCGTTATCGACGCTCAGCCCGCGCAACGCGGCAAGCACATGTTCGGCGGTGGAGCACAGCGGCCCCTTGGCATCACCGAGCACGGTTGCAAATTCGGTAGCGGTGACGGCACGCACGTCCGCGCGGATTTCGCGCTCGACGCTGCCGTCTGCGGTGACACGCTGGAAAACAATGCCGGTATCGTCGTCGGCCGGATGCAACGACAACGTAACCGGAAGGCCGGAATGAACGCCGATACCCGAAACGGTGGCGTTATCGCGCAGCGTTGTTTGCTTGGCGCCCTTCATCTAACCCCTTCCGCATGTGCGCAACGGCACAAGTCATGCGGCCCCATTACCCCTCGCCCAGACACGGGCCACATTTCAGCCTTCAAGTGTGTAACCGACCTTTTGTAAGGCTGACGCCCCGGCGAAGTGAAAAGTGCTTTTAGTGGCGGCAACTTAGGCGCGGCTGACCCTTTCTCCAACTCACGCTTTCTTACCGACTGTTACCTTTTTTCGCCGCATTTGCCGAGATTTCGGGTCACCGTCTGTCGAATTCACCTTAATGGCCGCGATAATCAGCCTATCCCAAAGGCTTCTACCGATATTCCGGCACGCTCGCGGCGATCACTCGAAATTATCGCTAATTCAATGTGTTACTTAACGAAACGTATACAGCGCCGTTAACGAAAAGGGCGCGGCTACCGACTTAAAGCCGGTAGCCGCGCCCCCTCTAACGAGGCTGTGTCGCCGGTCTAGTTCGCCTGGCGGCGCAAGAAAGCCGGGATGTCGAGCTGATCTTCTTCGGCCTGGTTATGCACAGGCTGTGGACGTCCGTGCAGGTCGAGGCCCTGGGGCGCCGCCCTGCGGGCGTATTCCGACACCGGATCCGCCTGACGGCCTTCCGGCTTGCGTGCACTTGGACGCGCCGGACGTTCGAACTGCGGCACCGCCTTGGCGGTGCGTGGGGCCATCGGCGGCTCCGCACCGTCTTCGCGACGTCCCAGTCCTACCTGCGCAAGCCGTTGCATCAACGACATCCTGCGCTTCTCGGGATGATCTTCCTCGAGTTCGCCACGCTGCGCCTTGATCTCGTTCTGCGCCGGGAGCGGCAAATCCTCCATGCGCGGCATCCGTGGCGCGTGCATGGTGGTCCGTTCAGGCGCCGGCGGGATGAACGTGCGCGGCAGCGGCGGTTCGGCAGCAGCCGGATCGGTCGCCGCCGGTTCAAATAGCGAGGGCTTCATCGGCATCGGCCGGATCGAAACGTCTTCGATTGCGGTCGGCGGCAGAATTGCCGCCGCCACGGCCGCTTGTGCAGCAGATTCAACCGACGCGGCACTCGCGTAGGTCGCCGGGCTGCCGCGCTCGATACGGTCGGGCATGCGCGGCGCTTCGATGCGCGGCTTCTTGGCCATCTCGGCGGCACGGACTTCCGCCGGCGAAGGCGTGCGCAACACACCGGTGTTGTCGATGCCGGTTGCGACCACCGAGACGCGAATGATGCCATCGAGGCTTTCGTCGAACGTCGCGCCGACGATGATGTTGGCGTCGGAGTCGACTTCTTCGCGAATGCGCGTGGCGGCTTCGTCCACTTCGTACAGCGTCAAGTCCTTGCCGCCGGTGATCGAGATCAAGAGTCCGCGCGCACCTTTCATCGAACTGTCGTCGATGAGCGGGTTCGCGATCGCGGCTTCGGCCGCGGTCAGCGCGCGCTTCTCGCCGGACGCCTCGCCGGTGCCCATCATCGCCTTGCCCATCTCGCGCATGACGGCGCGAACGTCGGCGAAGTCGAGATTGATGAGGCCTTCCTTCACCATCAGGTCGGTGATGCAGGCAACGCCCGAGTAGAGAACCTGATCGGCCATGGCAAAGGCGTCCGCGAACGTCGTCTTTTCATTCGCGACGCGGAAGAGATTCTGGTTGGGAATGATCAGCAGCGTATCGACGACCTTTTGCAGTTCGACGATGCCCGCTTCGGCAAAGCGCATGCGGCGCTGGCCTTCGAACTGGAACGGCTTGGTCACCACGCCGACCGTGAGAATGCCGAGTTCCTTCGCAACTTTTGCGATGACAGGGGCGGCGCCGGTGCCGGTACCGCCACCCATGCCAGCCGTGACAAAGATCATGTGCGCGCCGGAGAGATGATCGCGGATCTCGTCGATCACTTCCTCGGCGGCCGCGCGCCCGACTTCCGGCTGCGAGCCGGCGCCGAGGCCTTCGGTCACCTGCACACCCATCTGCACGATGCGCTCGGCTTTCGACAGCGTGAGCGCCTGTGCGTCGGTGTTGGCGACGACGAAGTCGACGCCCTGCAAGCCGGCCACAATCATGTTGTTGACGGCATTGCCGCCGGCGCCACCGACGCCGAAAACGGTGATCCGCGGCTTCATCTCGCGGATGTCGGGAATCGTCAGATTGATGCTCATTCTCTGCCTCGTTATGTCGCGGGGTCGAGCCGGTCCGCCACCGGCTGCTTCGTGGATCTCGTGAACAGGGTCAGAAGCTTTCGCGAAGCCATTGTCCGACCCTTGCCATGTAACCGCCCGTTCCTGTCATTAAGTGCCGCGTTCGCCGCGGTTCGAAGTGTTCGAGATGTGCCGCCTGCGGATAGACCAGAAGACCACCGGCCACGGCGAACGCCGGACCTTTGGCCGCTTCCGGTAAACCCGCTACGCCGAGAGGCCGGCCGATACGCACCGGACGCCGAAGGATACGCGCCGCAAGATCAGCAAGGCCGGCGAGCTGACTCGCTCCACCGGTGAGCACGACACGCGCGCGCGGCTCTGCTGCGAAAGGTGACGCCGCGAGCCGATCGCGTACCATTTCCAGAATCTCTTCCGCGCGCGGCTTGATGATGCGCACGAGAGTCTCCCTGGAAACGAACTGCGGCGGCTCCCGGTCGTCGTCGCCGACCGGCGGGACCGTGATCATGTCACGGTCGTCAGAACCGCCCATCAAAACACTGCCATAAATCGCCTTGATTCGCTCGGCATCCGCAATACGCGCGTTCAATCCGCGCGCCAGATCCATGGTCACGTGTGACCCGCCGAGCGCAAATCCGTCCGCATGGACGAAGCGGCCGCCCGAAAAGACGGCAATTGTGGTCGTCCCGGCGCCCATATCGATGCAGGCGGCGCCCAGATCGGCCTCGTCGTCGGCCAGAACGGACAGCCCGGCCACATAAGGCGAGGCCACCATGGCCTCGACGTCGATGTGGCTGCGCTCGATCGTCAGCATCAGGTTGCGGGTGGTCGCCGCCTCGGCGGTGACCATGTGCATGTCCACGCCGAAATAGCGGCCGAGCATCCCGCGCGGCTCGCGGATGCCGCGGGCCTCGTCGAGCGCGTAGCCGATCGGCAGCGAATGCAGCACCGCGCGGCCGTCACGCACCGAATGACGGCCCGCGGCGGCCAGCACGCGGCCGATGTCGCCATCGGACACGGCGTTGCCGGCAAGCTCGATCTCGCCGGTGAAACGCTCGCTGCCCAGCCGCCCGCCGGAGAGCGAAACGATGACCGATTCAAGCTGGACCTCGGCGGCGCGTTCGGCGACGTCGATGGCCTGGCGGACAACTTCCTCCGCCGCCATCAGGTCGATGACACCGCCGGCCTTGACGCCGCGCGCCGCGGTATGCCCGAAGCCGAGCACGCGCACGCCGTGGCTGCGGCGGCGCAGGACTTCCTGCGGCGGATGCGGATCGAGGCGCGCGATCAGGCAAACGATCTTGCTGGTGCCGATGTCGAGCGCGGCGACAACAGCCGTGCGCTTGGGCGACACCGGCTTCATCTTCGGCGTCATGCCAAAATGAAGCACGTTCATGCGTCGCTCCCTTTGCGTTTGGGCTTCTTGTCCTTGAACTGCTCGGCGCGCGCCGCAGCGGCGTCGTCGGAAAGGCGCACGATCACGCGGTCCGCCAGCCGGAGATCGACGGCGGTGATATCGCGCGACAGCAATTTCTTGTCGTGGTCGAGTTGAACGAGCGTATCGAGCGCGCCCTTCGGATTGACTTCCGGCAGGCGGATTTCGACGCCGTTTTTCAGGTTCAGATTCCAGCGGCGCTTGGCCACCAGAACCGCCGACGTGACCTGACCGGCAATGTCGCTATAGCCGGAAACGAGATGCAGGAAGCCCTGCGCCTGATGCTCGGCGTCGGTCCCGACGACGAGCGGCAGCGCGCGGAAGCGTTGCGCGAAGGATTGCAGCACGGTGCCATCGGCGGAGATCACCGAGATTTCACCGTTCTTCTGCCAGAGCGCGAAGGCCTTGCGCTCGGTAATGCGGATTTGCAGGCGGCCGGGATAAAGCTTCAGCACCGTCGCATCGGCAATCCATGGATTGGTTTCGAGCCGCGCACGCGTGGCCGCGGCATCGAGAAACAGAAGCGACGAGCGGCTGGTGATGCCGGCAAGCCGCAGGACGTCGTCGTGACTGAGTTGCGATTGTCCCGTCATGGCGACGGAGGAAATCTGGAAACCGGCAGCATTCGCGGCGGAATCGCAAATGTCCTGCACTTCGGCGGTGATTTCCGGAACGTGACTGCCTCGGACAGAGCCGTAGGCAACGCTCGCGAGCAGCAGCGCGAATACGGCTGTCACGCCCGTGCCGCGCGGCGGATCGAGTTGCAGGATCGGCACGCCCCAGCGCCGCACCAGGCGGCGCCAGCGGCCGAAAACGATCGCCACGCGCGATCGCTCCGCGGGCTCGCTTGGGCGAAACCTGGATTTCAGCGGTTGAGCGAGGCGTCCTCGACCATCCATCGCACCGGCTCTTCAAACGTTATGCCCGGCAAGGGCAGCAAGCTCCGGCACGAGCGAGGTTGCGGTCATGCCCGGTTGGATATTCACCTCCAGGCAAGCCAATCCCCTTGTCCCCTCGAGGCCGTCGCTCATTGCGGAGTCCGCACGTATGACTCCACGGCAGCCGCGCGCGCGATGCGCCGCCAATGCCTACTCTTCGGGCCTTTTGGTAAACGATTAGTAAAGTTTTAAGGATCGGCGCAGAGATCGCGGCGATCATGCCGAAACCTCGTAACTAACGAAGAGCATTCCGGCTTGAGGCGTTGACCCAAGATCATATGTAGCGTATAAGCTACATATGATCTTCCTGAGGCGAACTCCGGAATTCGATCGGTGGCTCAAAGGCCTCAGAGACACAAAAGCGAAAGCAAAAATACTCGTGCGGCTGGATCGGCTGAGTCTCGGCAATGCCGGCGATGTCGCACGGTCGGAGAAGGTGTGAGCGAAATGCGTATTCGCCACGGTCCCGGCTACCGCGTCTATTTCAGGCAACAAGGAGAGACGGCGACCTTGCTTTGGGGCGGCGATAAGGACTCGCAAACTGCCGACATCTCGCAAACTGCCGACATAAAGACTGCCAAGGAACTTGCGCAGGAATCGAAGGACTAGAGATTATGGCCAAAGCACCCCGCTTTGATGCGGCAGATTATCTGGATAGTCCGCAGGCGATTGCGGATTACCTCAGCGAAGCTTTCGAAACCGGCGATGACGAAGTCATCGCGCAGGCGATCGGCACGATCGCGCGCGTGCAGGGAATGTCCAGCGTCGCGCGCGACGCCGGCCTTTCGCGGGAGAATCTTTATCGAGCTCTCAGCGCCGATGGAAAACCGGAATTCAGTACCGTCATAAAAGTATTGAATGCGCTTGACGTGCAACTCGTCGCAAAACCGAAAGCAGCGTAGTCGCGCCGCCGAAGGGCGCATTCGCAATTCGTGCGCGCGGGCAACGCTTGCGATTAGTCAACGATCTGGTGCCGTTGCGAGACTTGGGATTTTATTCCTTGACAACGTGACGCTCCTCGTTTAGCTTTCCGCGAGGCTGCGGCGCCTGCGCCGTGTCCTTCCCCTTCCCCACCACATTCCATGTCACCCACAACGCGGAGCATCGCCATGGCGCGGTACACGCCCGAACTTCTTGTCGCCATTCGCCGCCGCTACGAAGAAACCGACGACCCGATGCCGTTGATGGCGGCCGAATTCAACATCTCGATGCGAACGATTTACCGGATGGCCGCGTGCGGCCGATGGGCAAGGCGGATGAACCGCCCGCCCCGCACGATACCGTCCGCGCTGCGGCTGCGCGAAGAGGCCCGCGCGCTGAGAAACGCGCGGACGCAACTCAAGCCCGCAACATGGCTGCCGCCCGCAGCCGGCGTGGGCAGCGAGCCGCCGTCCGCCAGACGAATCCAGCAGATGATCGATCGGCAGTTCGAAGCGCTGGAAGCGGAGAGGAAACGGCCCGACGCCGACACGCCAGCCGCCGGCGAGCGCCGCGCGGAGATGCTGGCGATGATGGCGAACGCGATGGCGAACCTGTATTGCGGGCAGGACTAGCGCCGCGCCGGCCAATTATCTACTCAGCCCGATTTCGGCTCTGATCTTGCGAATTTCTGCCTCATCTTCGGCGCTCAGCTTGGCGTCTGTCAGTTGAATGGCGACCTTCTTCAAGACGCCGGTGAACTTGAATGGAACCTGATAGTCCTCGCTGACGGGCGTGCCGGTATCCTCCCCGATATCCAACGTCTCATCGGCAGAGATGCGGAATGGAATGGTCCTCTCAATTTTCCCTTGCGCCACCCGCTTGCCGTCAACGATCAGCGTAGCGGTTCCGCTCTTGCCGAGACCGCCTTCATAAGCGAAATCGAGCAGGATTGTGTGCGGGCCCGGAGCAAGCTGCTCGGGTGCAGCGATCGTGTAACGAGAGACGCCCACGGTGTTGTAGTGAAACACCGGCTTCCCTTGGAGCAAATAGAAGCCCCATCCGTTGAAGCGTCCGCCTTGCGTCGCGAGCACGCCTTCTGCACCACCCGCAGGTATTTCTACGTCGGCGCCAATCTTGAAAGACTTGTTCAGGATGCTCGGCGCGCTGCCTTCGGGTATGCGCGTCATTCCCGGATAGTAAGTGAATACGGCGCGGCCGCGGGTCAGGCTGGGACGGTTGTCGACACTCATGCGTTCGATTTTGGTATTGTCCAACGGCAGCACATCGTACTTTGCCGCTTCAATCCAGAACAACTCCTGCAGCTCGCGCAGCTTTTTGGATTCCGTGGTGGCGAGGTTATTGGCCTCGCTGAAATCCTTCGTCACGTCGTACAGTTCCCACTTGTAGTCATCTACCCCGATTGTCTTGCCGATCGCCCACGGCGCCAGCGGCGGCGTCGTGGCTGCGACCCAACCGTCGCTGTAGATGGCGCGATTGGCGAACATCTCGAAGTATTGCGTGCGATGCGTCGAGGCCGCCTTTGCATCGTCAAATGAGTAAACCATGCTCACGCCCTCGATGGGCTTCTGCTGCACGCCGTTGAGCACCGCCGGCATCTGCACGCCGGCGGCTTCGAGGATGGTCGGCGCGACGTCAATGACATGGTGGAATTGCGTGCGGATGCCCCCCTTGTCCTTGATGCGCGCAGGCCAGGAGATGACCATGCCGTTGCGGGTGCCGCCGAAGTGAGAGGCAATCTGCTTGGTCCACTGGAACGGCGTGTCCATCGCGTGGGCCCAACCGATCGGGTAGTGATTGAACGTCGTCGGACCGCCGAGTTCATCCATGCGGCGCAGGACTTCCTTGAAATCCTCCGGGACGGCATTGAAGAACGCCATCTCGTTGAGCAGGCCCTGTGGCCCGCCTTCGGCGCTCGCCCCGTTATCGCCCTGGATGTAGATGACCAGGGTGTTGTCGAGTTCGCCCAGATCCGCAAGCGCATCGATGATGCGACCCATCTGGGAGTCGCAATAGCTCAATGCGGCCGCATAGACCTCCATCATGTGGGCTGCGACCTTCTTGTGGTCGGCGTCAAGCGAATCCCACGCGGGAATGCCCGCGGAGCGCTCGGTCAGCCTGGTGTCCTGGGGAACGACACCCAATGTCTTCTGGCGAGCAAGCGTCTCCTCACGGACTTTGTCCCAGCCCTGATCGAACCGGCCCTTGAATTTGGCGATCCAATCCTTGGGTGCATGGTGCGGGGCGTGCGCCGTGCCTGGAGCGAAGTAGGTCACCCATGGTTTGTCCGGCGCGATCGAATGGAGCAAGCGAATCCGTTCGATAGCCTTGTTTGCCATGTCCTTGTCGAAGAAATAATTTTTGTCGTCGTGTGGCGGCTCGATCGGCTTGATGTTCTCGAAGATGGCCGGCGCCCATTGGCTGGTGTCACCGCCAATAAAGCCATAAAAATATTCAAATCCCAATCCTGTCGGCCACAGGTCGAATGGCCCCGCCTGGCTGTTATGCCAGTCGGGCACGTTGTGATTTTTTCCGTACCACGCGGTGTTGTAGCCGCTTTGCCTGAGCACCTCGGCGAAGGTGCCGACGCTTTTCGGCATGAGCGTGTTGTAACCGGGGAAACCAGTGCCGCCCTCCATGATGATACCGGTCGCCGCAGAGTGGTGATTTCGTCCGGTCAGCAGCGCTGCACGCGTGGGTGAGCAGAGCGCCGTCGTGTGGAATTGTGTGTAGCGGAGACCCGCGTTGGCAAGCCGATCCATGGTCGGCGTCGGAACCGGCCCGCCAAACGTGCTGCTTGCGCCGAAGCCTACATCATCGGTCAGGATGAGCAGGACGTTCGGGGCGCCTTTGGGCGCCTTGATCTCCCGCGGAAAATCCTTGGTGGAATTCTCGATCGTGCGGCCTATGTGTCCTTTGAAGGCTTGCTCGGGCCGCGGCAGCACATCTTGCGCCCGCGCGGATAGTGCAAGCGACGACATCAATGCAAAACTGATTGTGGCAAGGAGCGTCACGTGGCGGCTGACTGAATTCGTTGCCACGCGCACATTACAACGGTCCAACTCGTGGGGAGCGGCGGCGCGCATGATTCCTTCTCCCTCCGCTGACGCGGCGAAAGCTGATGTGGTTGGGCGACATATCTTCAGCGTGCGAGCATAGGAACTCGCACCCACCAGGATATTGGCCTTTGGGCCATGCCAGACATGAACTCGCGGCGCCAACGGCCGGCGCTAGCTACCAGCCGTGCCGAACTCGTGCAGGACCTGGAGGAGCGGCTCGGGCTGGACACTGACATCACCGGTGAATGGATGGTCGATCGAGACGATCACCAGCAGCACCATGAAGATCAGGACGGCGAGCAGCCCTGTCATCAGCACCTGGGCGTGCAGACTGCGCGTGCCAAAGAAGAGCGTGAATCCGATCGTCATGCACGCGCCGAGGAAGAGCGCGGCCCAAATGACGCCCGGAACGATGCCCGCGCAAAGCACGCCGCGCTGGCGGCGCGACTGCGTCACCTGGTCGAGTTGATGAAACGTCTCGGCGAGGACGGCAGCGCCGCGACTGCCGTTGGGCGCGTCGGCCAGCGCCGCAGAATAGAGCCGGTTGAGCGCGTCGTTAGCGCGGGGACTGAGAGCCCCGCGCGCCATTGCCGGCCAATCGGCGGTGATGACTGCCCGCACGTAAGCATCGATCCGCCCGGGCATCGGGGATGCGCCCTCGGTGCTCATCCCGGCGGACAGGCGATAGAGCGCCACCACGGCGCCGGCCTCGTTCGCCACGGCGATATCGGCGTCGCGATACTTCTCCCAGACCACGATAACGGCGAAGCCGAGCATGACGGCATAGATGACGCCGATCGTTGCGAACTTGAATCCCGCAACCTCGTTGTTCGTCTGCAGCCGGCTGAGCGCAAAGTGACGGCGAACCAGCAGGGAGCAGGCCATCGCCACCGCGGTCGGCAACGCGACGATCGCCAATGCAGCGAGCCACAGCGGCCACGCGGCAAGATTCATTGCGATGTTCATGTGACGTGCCCCAAACGCCAGTTGGATTCTGCTGTCAGCTTAATGAAAGCGCAGCGCAAAGTCTCGACGCGGGTAGTGTCTCAGTTTGATTTCGGCCGTGGTTCGGGTCGCGCTTTATTCTTGTTGCCGACGATAAATTCCAAAAAGCGCAGAGGTTCACTATAGCTTGGATTCCAGTGGGTATGTGTCGTGCCCGCCGGAACAAACAGGCTATCGCCTGCCTTCAGCGTGACGGGTGCTTTCCCCTCTTCCTGCCAGACGCCTATTCCCGAAATGACATGAAATGTTATTGCGGCGGGATGATAGTGGCGTGGATTGATTGCCCTTGGCGCGTATTCCGTGTCCCAGACAATAACCTCCTGCCCGTTACTGCCGGCGAGGTCGGTTCTCAGCAAGGCCTTATGCGTGATTCCCACCTTGCCGTGCGTTGCATCCGGCATATCCGCCTGAGATGATTGAGCCCAGCTCATGTTTCGAACAGCGAGGGTCATCATCGCCGCAAGCGCGGCGGTGATAACAAAAGTTCTATATTTCATCGGTTTTGTCCGTGGTGCCTATTTGTTGCATTACCTAGATTACCAAGCTTACTGCCAAGAGCTCGCTTGAAAATCAGATGAGCGGCGCTGGTCTCTCATCCCCCGCGATATATCGGATTATTCTGCATGAATATGGCTTACATCGTTTCAATCTGGCTGCTGCCGGTCCTTGTCGCCATCACGTTTCACGAAGCCGCTCACGGCTATGCCGCTCGTTTCCTCGGTGACGATACGGCATCGCGGCTTGGACGCGTCAGTCTCAATCCGCTCCGGCATATCGATTTGTTTGGCACAATTGTTCTGCCGGGACTTTTGCTGCTCGCACGCTCGCCATTTCTGTTCGGGTACGCCAAGCCGGTGCCGGTCAATTTTCGCGCGCTGCGCAATCCGCGCATGGGCATGGTGCTGGTCGCGGCGGCGGGACCTGCCATGAATATCGGGCTGGCCATCGTCGCTGCCTTCAGCTTCCATCTGATCGTCTATCTGCCGCTCACCGTGGCCCAGTGGACCGCGCTGAATCTGAAAAACGCGCTCATCATCAACGTCGTTCTGGCGGTCTTCAATCTGTTCCCGCTGCCGCCGCTCGACGGAGGACGCATCGCGGTCGGCCTGCTCCCCAACGTGTTGGCCAGGCAGCTTGCCCGTCTTGAGCCCTTCGGGATGACAATTCTTATTGCGCTTCTCATTCTGCTGCCCGTGCTGGGTTCGCAATTGGGCGTCGACCTCGGTTTCGTGTCGCACCTTATCGCACGATCAACCAACGCCGTTCTCGGAGCGATCCTTCGCCTGACCGGCAATATTTAATTCCGGTGAGCAATTTCGTCGGTGTTCCGCGCAGCGTTCTCAGGCGGACGCTGGAAAGGCGGGCGTGGCAAACAATGCTGCCGCTATCCGCCGGCAGATCCGGCAACCACCGCATGCTCTTCGTATTGAGGCAGGTCGTCAGTGATCGTGAACCATGGCGCCTTGGAGCCGACGAAGATGTGCGCAGTCGGACGGATCGAAGGAACGTCGACGAGGGTTCCCATGGCGACGTGGACGAATGCGCCGTCGCGAACAACCGAATACAGGAGCGAGCCGCAGACTTTGCAGTGCTTGTCGTTGCCGCTTTCGTCGCCAAAGATCATGAGGTGGTCCTCGCCTTTGGTGATGTCCAGCTTGTTGCGTGCGATGCCGGCGAACGGCTTGAAAGCCGAACCAGTCGCCCGGCGGCAATTCGAGCAATGGCAGTTCGCAGCGTAAGCGAATTCGTCTGCCACCGCATAGTGGACCGCGCCGCACAGGCATTTTCCTGCAAGCGTGCGGGCACCGGCTTTCTGCGGGGTTGTCACAGGCTCCTCCCTCTTGGCGTCGTCATCAGGAATGCGCTGTGCTGACACCGTCGCGCTGCTTTCGCGGGGCATGACAGAAATTACGGCGAACGATGACGCCGATCTTTTCTCAGCGATCGAGCGAGGCGTCCTCGACCATCCAGCGCACAAGCTCTTCGAACGACAGGCCGGCATGGGCGGCAAGCTCCGGCACCAGCGACGTTTCGGTCATGCCGGGCTGGGTGTTCACTTCGAGGCAGAACAGTCCTTCGCTGTGCGGGCGCGTGTCGTCGTAACGGAAATCGGCGCGCGTGACGCCGCGGCAGCCGAGCGCGCGATGCGCGGCCAGCGACAGGCGGCGCACGTCTTCATAGACCGCGGGCGCGAGCGGCGCCGGCAGCAAATGCTTCGATCCGCCGGGCGCATATTTGGCTTCGTAGTCGTAGAACTTGACGGTCGGCACGATCTCGATGACGCCGAGCGCCTTGTCGCCCATGACCGCGCAGGTGAGCTCCTTGCCGGGGATATAAGGCTCGACCAGCACCTGCTCGCCGAACGTCCAGTCCGCGCGGTTCAATTCCTGCGGCGGATGCTTGTGGTCCTCGCGCACGATGAAGACGCCGACGCTGGAGCCTTCGGCGATCGGCTTGATGACATAAGGCGCCGGCAGTAGATGCCTTTTGGCGGCGTCGAGCCGCGAGGCCACCAGCCCGCCCGGCACCGGAACGCCGGCGGCCTTGAGCACCGGCTTCGCCATGTCCTTCTGCATCGCCAGCGACGACGCGAGCACGCCGGAATGGCTGTAGGGAAGCCCGAGAATTTCGAGCAGGCCCTGCAGCGTGCCGTCTTCGCCCGGACGGCCGTGCAAGAGATTGAGCGCAACATCCGGCTTGAGGCTGCGCAGCGTCGCGGCGATGTCGCGGTCGACATCGACGACGCTCACGCGGTAGCCGCCGCCGCGCTCGAGCGCAGCCGCGCAGGCCTTGCCGGAGCGCAAGGAGACATCGCGCTCGGCCGACCAGCCACCCATCAATACGGCGACGTGTTTTGGCATCAACTTTCCTTCGTCATTCCGGGCCGCGCCGCAGGCGCAGACCCGGAATCCAGAGTTGCTTACGCCGGTGGTTACTGGATTCCGGGTTCGCTCGCCATAGCGCGTCGAAGACGCGCGTGAACGCGCTTATGGCTCGCGCCCCGGAATGACAATCATTGAACCCCAATCCTCTTAATTTCCCATTCCAGCGTCACGCCGGAATTTGCCTGCACGCGCTCGCGCACGGTTTCGCCGAGCGTTTCGATGTCTTTCGCGGTGGCGGTGCCGAGATTGAGCAGGAAATTGCAGTGCAGGTCCGAAACCTGCGCGCCGCCGACGGTAAGGCCGCGGCAGCCGGCGGCATCGATCAGTTGCCAGGCCTTGTGGCCGGGCGGGTTCTTGAAGGTCGAGCCGCCGGTGCGGCTCTTGATCGGCTGCGTCGCCTCGCGCGCCTCGGTGATCTTGTCCATTTCGGCGGCGATCGCCGCGCGGTCGCCCGCTTTGCCCTCGAACAGCGCGGTGGTGAAAATCACGTCGTCCGGCACGCCGCTGTGGCGATAGGAGAAGCCCATCTCCTCATTGGTGTAAGTGACGAGATCGCCATTGCGCGCGACGCCGGTCGCGTAAACCAGCACGTCTTTGGCTTCGCCGCCGTAGGCGCCGGCGTTCATGCGCAACGCGCCGCCGACCGCGCCCGGCACGCCGCGAAAAAACGACAGGCCCGCGATGCCGGCGTCCGATGCCGCACGCGCAACCTTTACATCCGGCACCGCGGTGCCGGCATGAACGCGGGTGTCCTGGACCGTCACCACGTTGAAGCCGCGCCCGAGACGAATGACGACGCCGGGAACGCCGCCGTCGCGCACGATCAGATTCGAGCCGAGCCCGATCACCTGCACCGGAATATCGGCCGGCAGCTTGCTCAGGAAGTACGAGAGATCGTCCTCGCTGTCGGGCATGAACATCGCCTGCGCCGGCCCGCCGACGCGAAACCATGCGAGATCGGCGAGCGTCTGATTGGCCAGCAGCCGGCCGGCAAGCTTCGGCATGTCGGCTTGCAGCTTCGGAATGATGTCGGGGAAGGTCATCTATCTCCACGTCATCGCCGGCTTGTCCCGGCAATCCCGCTTAAGTGAGCACTGTGCGTCCCTTATCGGGATGGCCGGGTCAAGCCCGGCCATGACAATTAAGAGAGCGCCTTCAATTCGCCGGGCAGCGCGTAGGCCCATTGCGTGATCGAACCGGCGCCGAGGCAGACGACATAATCGCCTGGCCTGGCGAGGCCCTTGATAATGCCGGCGAGTTTTTCCGGGCCGTCGAGCGGAATGACCTGGCGATGGCCGCGCGCGCGCAACGCCTGCACGAGGGAATCGCGGTCGGCGCCTTCGATCGGCGCCTCGCCCGCCGGATAGACGTTGGCGACGATCACCGCGTCGGCATCGTTGAAGCAGGTCGAGAACGGTTCGAACAAGGTCTTGAGCCGCGTATAGCGATGCGGCTGCATCACCGCGATGACCTGGCCCTTGGTCGACTCACGCGCGGCCTTGAGCACGGCGGCAATCTCCACCGGATGATGGCCGTAATCGTCGATGATGACGGCACCGTTCCATTCGCCGACGCGGGTGAAGCGCCGTTTGACGCCGCCGAACTTCGACAGCGCCGCGCGGATTTTTTCGTCGGCTATGCCAAGCTCGTGCGCAACCGCCACCGCGGACGTCGCGTTGAGCGCGTTGTGACGGCCGGGCATCGGCAGTTCGAGATCCTTGATCGCATGCACGACTTCGCCGTCGCGGTTGCGGAACAGCACGGAGAATTTCGATTTGCCGTCGGCGTGGCTGAGATCGGCGAGGCGGACGTCGGCCTGCGGATTTTCGCCGTACGTGATGATGCGGCGGTCGGTCATGCGGCCGACCAGGCGCTGCACGATCGGATGATCGGTACACATCACCGCGAAGCCGTAGAACGGCACGTTCTCGACGAAGGCGATGAACGCTTCCTGCACCGCGATGAAGGTCTTGAAGTGGTCGAGATGCTCGGCATCGACATTGGTCACGATGGCGATGTCGGCCGGCAGTTTCAGGAAGGTGCCGTCGGACTCGTCCGCCTCGACCACCATCCAGTCGCCGGAGCCGAGCCGCGCGTTGGTGCCGTAGGCATTGATGATGCCGCCGTTGATCACGGTCGGATCGAAGCCGCCGGCGTCGAGCAGCGTCGCCACCAGCGACGTGGTCGTGGTCTTGCCGTGCGTGCCGGCGATGGCGACGCAGCTTTTCAGCCGCATCAGTTCGGCCAGCATCTCGGCGCGCCGCACGACCGGCAGGCGTTGCGCGCGCGCGGCGATGAGTTCCGGATTGTCCGGCCTGATCGCGGACGAAACGACGACGACATCGGCGCCGTCGAGATTTTCGGCCTTGTGGCCGATCGCGACCTTGATGCCGAGATCGCGCAGCCGCTTGACGTTGGCGCTGTCCGCCACGTCCGAGCCGATCACGGTGTAGCCGAGGTTCGCCAGCACTTCGGCAATGCCGCTCATGCCGATGCCGCCGATCCCGACGAAGTGGACCGGCCCGATATCACGCGGCAGTTTCATGTCGCTCCCTTAACTTATGGCGCCAACTTGCATCACCAGTGCGGCAAGCCGACCCGCGGCGTCAATCGTTCCCGTCGTTTTAGCCGCTGCCGCCATGCGCACAAGGCGTTCCGGGCCGGAGGCAAGCGCCGCGATCTCGGCGGCGAGCCGTTCCGGCGTAAATGACGGTTGATCGATCCGAATGGCGGCCCCGGCCCTTTCC
>JBARCH010000084.1:0-5770 GCA_049793875.1 Pseudolabrys sp.
CAGTCCGATACGGCGGTGAGAGCGGCATCCTGATGGGGGGTGAATTCAGTCATCGGCCTCTTTCATAGAGCAGAGCTGGTAGCGAAAAAAGAACAAAAATAGAACATAGAATTTCATTGCTGAATCAATGCCGTCATCCCTGGATGAGCACGAACGGGGGGCCGCCGGCGCATTGCCCTTTAAGCGCCCCCATGTTTAAGGTCGCCCCCTTTTTGCCGGACCGACCAGCCCCCGCATGGCCCGCGACCAGATCGACATGACGCCTATCGAGAGCCGCGACGAACTCGTCGCCTGGCTCGAAGCGGGATGCAAGCCGAAGGCGCAATTCCGCGTCGGCACCGAACACGAAAAATTCGCCTTCACCGTGACCGGCCACCGGCCGGTGCCTTATGCCGGGGTGCACAGCATCCGCGCGCTGCTCGAGGGCATGCAGCATCATCTTGGCTGGGAGCCGATCCTCGAAGGCGAGAACATCATCGGCATGTTCGACGTTACGGGCGGTGGTGCGATTTCGCTCGAGCCGGGCGGGCAGTTTGAATTGTCGGGCGCGCCGGTCGAAACCGTCCATGAGACCGCGTCGGAGTTGATCGCGCATCTTGCGCAGTTGCGTGAGGTAGCACGGCCGCTCGGCATCGGTTTTCTCGGCCTCGGCATGACGCCGAACTGGTCGCGCGCCGATATACCGATGATGCCGAAGGGTCGCTATCGCATCATGACCAATTACATGCCGAAGGTCGGCAAGCTCGGCCTCGACATGATGTATCGCACCTGCACGGTGCAGGCGAACCTCGACTTCTCCTCGGAAGCCGACATGGTGCGCAAGCTGCGCGTGACGCTGGCGCTGCAGCCGGTGGCGACCGCGCTGTTCGCCAATTCGCCGTTCACCGAAGGCAAGCCGAACGGATTTCTGTCGTTCCGTTCCGAGATCTGGCGCGACACCGATCGCGATCGCTCGGGCATGTTGCCGTGGGCGTTCGAGGACGGCATGAGCTTCGAGAAGTGGGTCGACTATGCGCTCGATGTGCCGATGTACTTCATCAAGCGCGGCGACAAATATCTCGACGTGTCCGGCAAGTCGTTCCGGGATTTCTTTGCCGGCAAGCTGCCGGAATTGCCGGGCGAGCGGCCGACGATTTCCGATTGGGCCAATCACCTGAGTACGATTTTTCCCGAGGTGCGGCTCAAGCGCTATCTTGAAATGCGCGGCGCCGACGGCGGTCCCTGGCGGCGTCTGCCATCGCTCACGGCCTATTGGGTGGGGCTGCTTTACGACGACGATTCACTGACCGCAGCCTGGGACATCGTGAAGAACTGGACGGCGGCCGAGCGTCAGAAGTTGCGCGACGACGTGCCGAAGCTCGGCTTCAAGGCCGAGATCGGCGGCCGCAGCCTGCTGGCGCTGGCGAAGGAAACGCTGGCGTTATCCGCGCGCGGGCTTGCGCGCCGCAAGCGGCTCGACCGCAACGGCCGCGACGAAACGCGTTATCTGCGCCCGCTGGACGAGTCGGTTGCCCGCGGCATAACGCCGGCGGAAGAATTGCTCGATAAATTCAACAACGAATGGCGCGGCTCGGTCGAACCGATCTTCGACGAGTATTCGTATTGATTACTCCGCCGCCTGCGCTTCCGACAGGTTGTCGAGCGACGAGATGATGTGGCCGGCGAGCGCGTCGGCGAGCGCCGAGCTTTCATGCGCATTGCGCACGAGGCCGACGCGGCAACTCGGCAATTCGGGAAATCCTTCGGAGGAAGTCAGCACGCGCATGCCGGGGCGCAATCCGGATTCCGGCAAAACCGACACCGCGAGGCCGGCGAGCACGGCCGCGGCAACCGCGCCGGCGTTCGAACTCGAATAGAGAACGTGGTGCGGCCGTTTGATCGTCTCCATCCGCTCGATCGCGATGCGCCGCCAACTGCAGGACGGCCGCCCCAGCGCCAGCGGCAGGCGTTCCTCCAGATGCGTCGAGTGCCGGTTTGACGTCACCCATAACAGCCGCTCGCGACGAAACGTCTCCGACGCGCGCTTCGATTCGCAATTGGTGATGATCGCGAGATCGAGATCGTTGGCGTCGATGCGCTCGAGCAAGTCGACCGACGGCTCGCAGATCACCGTGAGTTCGACCCCCGGATAAGCGCGCGAGAAGCGCGCCATGATTTCCGGCAAATAACGGTCGGCGTAATCGTCCGGCACACCGAGGCGCACGCGGCCGGAAAGGCCGGTTTCGGAGAAGGCCGCCAGCGTCTCGATATTGAGCTTCACGATGCGGCGCGCGTAATCGAGCAGGCGCGCACCATCATCGGTGAGTTTCGAGGCGCGGCCGTCGCGCGCGAAGATCGGCCGTTCGAGCCGCTCCTCCAGCCGCTTCATCTGCATTGATACGGCAGACTGCGTCTTGTTCACGACCTCGGCCGCCTTGGTGAAGCTGCCGGTCTCGGCGATGGCGATGAAAGTACGAAGCTGATCGATGTCGATGAGCGCGGTCATGACGAACTTCCTCTGTGGCGGCACCTGAGCCGGCCGGGAAACATCATCGTTTACGATGGGTCAGATTAAAAACATTCGTTTAACTAATCAATTGGAATCGTCCAAAATGGCGTCGGTTCTTGAGATTTCGGGTGGGGAATTCGGGTGGTTTCAGGCGGCGTTCGGGGCTCTTTTGGTACCCAGAACGACAATTGGATGGAGACTGTTATGCCGAAAAATATCCCCGTTGTGCCGGTCGCCTTGGGCGCTCTGGCAGGTGTTCTTATCGCGGCAGTTGCGGCTGTGGCGCGCCGGTTCAAGATTCTCGTCCGCGCGCGCCGCAACCGGCGCGATGCGAATGTGCTCGCCGGCCTCGATCAGCACATGTTGCGCGATATCGGGATTTCACGGTCCGATCTGAACGACGCCATCTCGTCGCCGTTCTGGGAAGACCCGACCGAGCTCTTGTGCGATCGGTTGGAGGAGCGCCGCGCGAACCGCGCGCGCAACATCGCCGTGCTCACCTGGCGCGGCCGCGAACTGAACCGGGCGCAAGGCGGCTACACGCGTCCGCGCACAGATCGCCCCGCGCGGCAGGCGATGTGACGACACGACGCTAGCAAACGGCCGGTCCCTCTCACCGGCCGCCCGATCCGACCTCGCGATCATCCCCTCTCGCGGCCGGATCCCGCGCCCGCCGGCAAAACCGGCGGGCGCCGCCGTTTCGGCTAACGGTGGCTCGCGAGTTCCGGCATTACCAGCGTGCGGCGATCCTTGACGACGCCGATCGGTGCGCCCAGCCGTTGAATGGTCGAAATCACTTTGCCGTCGAGCGCGCGATCGCAATTCATGTGCGTCGGCGCGATGAAGAAATCGGCCTTGCGCCAATCTTCCACCCACTGCAGCCGGCCGTCGGCTTTTTTCTCGAAAGGCAGGCGCTCGCCGCAGACCGCGACGGTGTAGCGGCGGCCGCGCCCGCCGCTTTTGTTGAGCTTCCCGACGAAGGCTTCGAGATCCTCGACCGCTTCCGGCATGATGTTGACCCAATAATCGGTCGCGTAGAGACGCGCCGCGCCTTTGAGGCCGCCGACCAGCGGATTGTAATAAAGATATTCGTATGGATGCAGGCGCACCAACGTCGCCGCGTTCCATGCAAGCATCGCGCAAAGCGCGGTGAATGCACCGGCGGCGAACACGCGTTGCCGCGTTTCGAGCAGCACGAGCAACTGGTTGAATCCGATGCCGGCGAGCGCAGCAAAGGCGGGTACGACGAACAGGAAATGCCGCATGCCGGTGAAAGCCGGGCCGCGATCGGCAACTTCGCAAATCACCGGAAAAATCGCGATGAAAGCGAGCAGGGCGGTTTCACCGCGCCGGATGCGGGCTTCCGCGCTGCGTTCGCCGGGCCAGGCGGTCACCAGCGCCGAAATGCCGACGCCCAGCAGAAGCACCAATGGCAGCTTGATCAGCAGATAGACCGGAACGTACGAACGCGGCACGTCGCCCATCTCATAGACCGTGCCGTCAAGCAGCGTTTTGATCTGATAGTGAAATTCACCGAAATCGATGAGGCCGCGAATTGGATTGAGCGGCGACAGCGCCGACCACGGCCACGCCGCGATCATGATCGCGTAACCGATGGCGAATGCCGGCGCGAATGCGATGACACATTGCGCGAAATAGCTCAGTCCCTCGCGCCGTAAACCTGACGCCAGGTAGCCCGCGCGAATAGTCTGCACGATGATCGTAACGGCGACATAACCGACGAGCAGAAGCCCAAGCACGCGAATGCCGAGCGCAGCGCCGAGTAACAAACCGAATCCGACGATATGGCGGCGGTGTGGTTGCGGAAGATCGCGCGCGGCGCGGAATAAAAAATAAGTCGCGCCCATCATCGCCGCGCCGAATGGGATGTCTTTGGTGTGATTGAAGATCGAGCCGTACCACGGCCCGCATATCGTGAGCGTGATGGCGGCGATTGCGCCGGCGCGTGGGCCGCCGATCAGCCGCGCGGTTGCCCAGGTAGCACCGATACCGGCAATACCGATCAGGGCGCAAAGAATGTGGCGTACGGTGTAGGGATCGACGAACGGCACAATGTTCTGGATGAAAACCGCGACGACATCGAACAAGCCGCCGTACAAATAGAGATTGATGTAATGAAAGAGCGCCTGATCGGTGAAGCCGCTGCGATAGTATGCGATGATCAGTTCGCCGTAGTGCTGCTGCACTTCTTCGTCGTTCGAGATCGCGTAAGAATTGAAGGTCGTCAACACCAGCACGGCCAGAACGGCGAGAAGGACGGCCGCCGCGACATCGTAGCGGTCGCATCGTGCAAGCCGAATACGCAATGTGCTGATAGCCGCGCGCATCGTTATGCCCGGTCGTCCCGCCTCATGTCATGCAGGAGCGCTGGCACAGCGTTCGTGCGCATAAAAAATTCTAAAGGCAAAATTGGCTCCCCCAAGCGCATAGTGGCGCGCAGGTGGAAGTCTGTCATGCCGTATCTGCACATTTGTTGCCGTCTGCGTTAACATGCCGCCGCCCGGTTAATCGGGCAGGGAGCCAATGCGCGGAATGCGTTATTTTCTGCTGCTTTTCGGCGCTTTCGCCGTCCTGACCGCAACGGTCTGCGGTCCCGCGGCGGCCCAAACCGGCTTCGATCGGCGCGGCGGCGACTACACCAATTTCCCCATCCGATCGGGCGATCCGGCCGTCTGTGCCGGCCGCTGCGAGCGCGACCAGAAGTGCAAGGCCTGGAGCTTTTCCTACCCGCGCACGGCGCACGCCGCTGCCACCTGCTGGCTCAAGAACCAGGTGCCGCCGCCGGTCGAAGACAAATGCTGCGTATCGGGTGTGCGCGGCGCCGGCGTCATCGAGCCGCGGCGCGGCGCAATCGAATACTCGATCGACCGTTACGGCGGCGATTATCGTAACTTCGAGACGCAGGCGGATCCGGCGGGTGCGGCCTGCAAAACAGCGTGCGAGGGCGACAACCGCTGCCGCGCGTGGACCTATCGGCGGGCGGGCTACGGCTCGACGGCGCCGCACTGCTATCTCAAGGACAGGATCAAACGGCCGCGCCGGCAGCCCTGCTGTATTTCAGGCGTCGTTAGATAGCCGGCGTCGTGCTGTGTCAGTGGACCGCGGTGAAAAACCGCGCGAGCCGCAATCCAGACGGCCAGGTCCAGACCGGCTTGTCCTTCATCCCGAGATCCCACGAACCGACGATAGCATCCACGCGCCCGACCAGATTTTCGACCGGCAGCATTCCGACGCCGCCGGCCCTGACCGGCACGCGGCTGT
>JBARCH010000085.1:0-7550 GCA_049793875.1 Pseudolabrys sp.
TCTTCGGCACGAGCTTGCCGTCGGTGGCGGCCGAGCCGCTCATTCCGGCACCCGTCGTCATGCGGCCCGTGTTGGGCGACGGATATGAGGGAACCAATTTGCGGCTTTGCCTCGCGTCGGCGGCGGCGTTGCGCCGCTGCCATGCACACGATACCGGTGGCCAAGAGCTTTTCCATCTGCCCGCGCCGCGGTCCCCGTGCTAGCAACACCGGCCCGCCGCGGAGCCCATTAGTCCCTTGACCAGCGATAGCCTCGATCAGCGCGCTCCCGGCGCCCGCCCCCGCGCCGACCGCATTCCGCTCGGCATGCTCTATATGATGCTCGCGACGGTGATGTTCGCGATCTCCACCGCCCTGTCGAAGTGGCAGGTCTCAAGCTATTCGTTTGCGGAAGTGCTGTTCTTCCGCGCGGTGGCATCGCTCGTTACCTGCTCGATCCTGATGCTGCCGCGCACCGGCTTTACCGTCTTTCGCACCAGGCGGCTGCGCGACCACTTCGGCCGCAGCGCCACGCAGGCGACCGCGCAAGCTTTGATCGTTGTCGCGCTCGGGCTCATGCCGCTTGCCGGCGCGGTCGCGATCAATTTCTCCGCTCCGCTGTTTGCCGCGCTGTTCGCCGCGCTCTGGCTCGGCGAGAAAATCGGGCTGGCGCGCGGCTTCGCGCTGATCGCCGGTTTCCTCGGTGTGCTGCTGGTGGCGGCACCCGGCGCCGACAGCTTCCGTCTCGGCGCGCTGGCCGCGCTCGGCAATGCCGTGCTGCTTGGCAGCGTTACCGCCGCGGTGCGCGGCATGAGCTCGACCGAGTCGGTCGAAACGCTGACGATGTACCAGATGATCTTCCTGGCACTGTTCTTCGCCCTTGCGCTGCCGGTGTTCGGCTTTGTCTGGCCGAGCAACAGCGACCTCGGCGTCATGCTGATCAACGGCGTGTTCAATGTCTTCGGGCAGTATTGGTGGACGCGCGCATTGTCGCTGGCGCCGCCTTCCGCCGTCGGGCCGTTCTATTATTTCTCGCTGGTATGGGCGCTGGTGCTCGGATTCGTTTTCTGGGGCGATATCCCGACACTCGCGCTGCTTAGCGGATCATCCATCGTGATCGGCTCCGGACTGTTTTTGCTGTGGCATGAATCCGGCCGCAAGCGCACAACGATAATCGCCAAAGAGGGAGAATAAGCCATGAGTCTCAAACTTCGCCGCGTCGTCACCGGCCACGATGCGCAGGGCCGCGCCAGGGTGCTGATCGACGAACAGGTCAAAAATGTTTTCTCGCCCCGTCCGGGCGCCGCTTATAGCGTGATCTGGTCAAACGAAGGTTTCCCGGCGAACAATGACGGCGACGAAGACCCCTCCGGAAAGAAAATCGGCACGACGATCGACAACGGCGCGGTCTTCCGCGTGGTGAGCTTTGGCCCCGGCGTTGCCCCGCGCAACCATCGCACCGATTCGATCGACTACGCCGTGGTGATGTCGGGCGAGATCGACATGGAGCTCGATGTCGGCTCCGTGCACCTGAAAGCCGGCGACGTGCTGGTGCAGCGCGGCACGATTCATAACTGGGTGAATAACGGCAGCGAACCGTGTGTGATTGCCTTCACGCTGATTTCATCGAAGCCGGTTACCGCCGGCGGCAAACCGCTGTCTGCGCACGGGTGATTACGCGTCCAATTCCTCATAGTGGCGGAATATGCCCTGCTTGTTGAACGGCAGGCGTCGCCTGGAATTGAGATAGCGCTCGATGTTCGGCCGTGCGATCACGTGATCATGTACCGCAACCGCGCGCGGCACCTTCGCTTCGATGCGTTTCATCGCCGCCGGAAAGGCATAACGCAATCCGGCGACGACCTGAAACAGCGACAGGTCGGCGTAGGTCACCTTGCGCCCCGTCAAAAAGGGCCCCTTGCTCTTCGCAAGGACGCGATCGAAGTAGCCAAGATATTTCGGGGCGCGGACCGCAAGGAAGTTTTCTGTGTACCGCTTCGCCTCGGGTTTCTGATCCTCGTAGTAAAAACCGCCGGCAATCGGATGATGGGTGTCGTGAATCTCCTTTACGAAATCGGTCACCGTGAGCTGCAGCTGATTCACCCATAGCCTGCCCATTTCGTCACGGGGGGCGAGCTTCAGCTTCGGCCCCAGATAAAAAAGAATATTGGCGGTTTGCGCGATGACGAGCCTGCCGGCTTTCAGGAACGGCGGCGCGTACGGGATCGTGTTGACGCCCTTGCCTTCCATCATGCGCATCATCTTGCCTGTGCCGCCCTTGCCACGCGCGACATCGGTATAGGCAACGCCGGCGTCTTCCAGCGCAAGGCGCACGTATTCGCCGCGTCCCTGAATTTCAGGCCAGTAATAAAGCAAATAACGCATGAGACCCTCCTTCCGCCCAGTGCCACGCCTACGAGCATCGCCCGCGTTCAGGATCAACTGCAAGAGGGGAAACTGGTTCTAGCGCGCGTGCGCGAGACGCACGGGGTTTTCTGCGGAAGCGACGCGCGCGCCGATCACGCAATTACGCCCCGCCGCCTTGGCTTGATAGAGCCGTTGATCGGCGATCTTGAACAAGCTGTCATAGTCGACGGCGTCCTCCGGCATGGCGGCGACGCCAATGCTGGCGGTGATCCGCGCCGTGGCCGGGTCGATGCCGGTGACGATTTTGCGGCGGACACGCTCGCCGATGGCCAGTGCCTGCTCGCCTGCCAGTCCATCGGCGATCACGATGAATTCTTCGCCGCCGAACCGGAAAGTAAGATCGCTGATGCGCACAGCCGACGTGATGTCATGGCATATCCGCTTGAGCGCGGTGTCGCCGGCGGCATGGCCGAAACGGTCGTTGAAGCTCTTGAAGTGATCGATGTCGATAAGGATCAGGCTGACCGCCCTGCCCGCAGCAGCCGCCTCCATTACGACCTGCCGTCCATGCGACTCCAGGTAGCCACGGTCGAGCGCGCCCGTAAGCGCATCGCAACCGGTACGTTTGAGGAGATCTTCGTAACGCTCTCGATAGGTAAGGACCTGGAAAACGTCCGCAAGCCGCGGTTCGACGCGACGGCTTCCGGCCGGCCGCTCGAAGTGCCGCAGATAGTAGCCCGCAAGAATGCTGTAGAGCCCAACCGCGCCCATCTTGGCGACCCAGCCGCCGATCAACACGTTAATACCAGCGCCGGTGAGCATGTGCAGACCCGCGAAGAAAGCGAGTTGATCGAAACTCATGACAATCGCGGTGATGACCGCCAGGCGGATGTAGATGCGGTCGCCAAACCAGCTTCGCGCGCGCTCGTAGAGCAGGATGATGGTAATGCAATCGAAGAACAGCACCGCCGTTCCCCACACCATCAACGCGCCCATCTGATCAAGAAATGCGAAGTCGGCCGCGTTCCCGGTCATTGGCGCCAGCATTCCGTGGTGCCGCATGACGAGCGCCAGTGCGAAGAGAAGCGCGTTGCCGAACAGCAGGCCGTAAATCGGCTGACGCACGACAAGCGCATCTTCGCGAATATAGAGCAGCAGCAACATCATCAGCTTGCCGGTGAACAACACGGTCGATCCCGGAGAGGCGACGATGCCGAACGGCAGCGAAACGTAGAAGATGCTGGCCAGATAAGTCTCGAGGAAGTGCATGACCCCGAGCGCGCAAAAGAAGGCCCCGAGCCCGATACGGGTGCGCGCGCGCAGAAGCGTGGCAAGGGCGACGAAATACAGCAGCGCATCGCACGCGAGCAGCACGACATTCTGGAATTCAGGCATCGCGACCCCGCCCGGAATCGGGTCGCCGGCGGTCACGGCGGCGCCAGTTCCCGCCGGGCATCTAGACGCAAAACCGTTAACAATTCTCGGACATCCGCCGCGGAAACCTGCGGACAAAAAAACAGGCGCCCTTTGCAGGGCGCCCGCCTTTTATCGCGCGAAATTAAATCAGTTTACCGCAAAGCAATACAGCAACCCGTCGCCGCCGGTGCTGCGCAAGTCGGCTTGCGAGCAACCGCCGTCCGGCCCACGCGAAGGATGCGACGAGTTCCACGAATGCGAGGCAGCGTCGTCACGCAATCCCTCCCGGTCGTTGTGGCCCAGCATCACAGCGCCTTGCGTGCTGCTCGTGTAGTTCTTGCAGGTGTGATCGGTGCTGTCGGTAAAGGCCGTGCCGTCCGGCGTCGATCCGGTGAGGATATCGTGACGATTGGGTTTGTCGCCGCGGCCATTGATGACTTCGCCCTTCTCCGACAAATCGTTTTGCTTATTGAGCTTGTTGTTGGCGCTGTGCAGATCAGCGACACTGGTCGCCAGCACGACACCCTTGGCGTTTTGCCACGGCCCCTTGCCGATACGGTCGCGGGCGTTCACCGCTCCCGCCCCTTGAGTCGAGAGATAAGCGTGCCAGGTCTTTGCGCCGGCTCCAACCGATTGCGCCAGTGTTTGGCAATGCTTGTCGGCACCCGCGAGGCCACCGAGATCGGCCCCCTTGCCCGGCCCAACACTGGTAACGAAGAACGACATATTGGCCTGTTGCGCCTGCGCGCTTGAGCCGATCAGCAGGGCCAGACAAGCGGCCAACGGCAAACACGTACGCATTGCAATCATGGGGACCCTCGCGACAAAGGCGCAGCGGGACGCCGCGCCACCGGCTTTGCACAACACCAGGCAGTCCCGGCTATTCCGGCCGATCCGTTCACCTGCAAGTGATGACGGCCTCCTGCCGCCGCTTGTGATGCGGCAAGCCAAGCCTCGATCGGCTTGCCACACTGTTCGTTGGTCGCGGACTCCGAGCGCACGACATCGTTTGCTTGATCCGTAAAATGCAAAAAGCCCGGCGTCTCCGCCGGGCCTCTCGTCAATTCGAATTCGGTCGGCTCAGACCGGCTGCAAATTGCCGGCCGCCTGTTTGCCGCGCTCGGTGAGAATTTCGTAGCTGACCTTTTGGCCTTCCATGAGGGAGCGCATGCCGGCGCGCTCAACCGCACTGATGTGCACGAACACGTCCTTCGAACCGTCGTCGGGCTGGATAAATCCATAGCCTTTCTGGGTATTGAAGAACTTCACAGTTCCGACAGCCATTATAGTTCCTTTCACGCGTTATCGTTGTACGCCCCCGCGCTCATCGCAAAAGGCGGCAACTATCCGAGTTTTGGGGGATCACTTGAGGCCGCTGGCCCAAAACGGGAGCGCGCAAGTTAAGCCGAAAACCAGGTTGCGGGCGGCCACATAGACGGATTTCTCCATCCGGTCAACGGCCTAGGGGCGCCTGACAAGGCACCGCTGGCGCGCGAAAAGCCCTGAAAGCAGCCCGCGATCCGCGGTTTTATAAATTGGTAAGCGGCGACTCCTATAGTCGGCCGGCGGCAAGGTGAGCGTTAACGAAGCGTTACTTTCCACCACGCGCCGCGCAGACCAGCAGCGTTGTAGCGACATGCACAAAGACAATCGCAGGGCGCGCCGGCAGCCGATCCGATACACGGCCTGGATCTCATTGGACGAACAATTGCACGGGTGCGTATTGGCGGATGTTTCCGACACCGGCGCGCGGCTCAATATCGATCACGCCGAAACTTTGCCCGACCGGTTTCAATTGTTGCTGTCGCGGCGCGAGGGCTCGCCACGCCGTTACTGCCACGTGGTATGGCGCAAGCCTGACCAGGTCGGTGTCGATTTCGAACATCAGTTGGTCGCGTCCGACGAACCACCGCCTGCCTTCAGGACGCAGAAGAAAACCGAGCCGGCCGAAAGCGCGTAACGCTTTTTCGCCCGTTACGCCTGCTGGATTGCCGAGAGCAGCCAATCGCCGCCCTGCTCGCGCCTGAACGTCCACACTTCCGTGACCTCGACCGGACGCGCGTCGCCCTCGATAACGCGACCGCTTGCGCGCTCGATCATGCGGTCGACCAGCGAGAAGCGCATGGCCACGCTGGCATAGTCGCTTGAGCCTTCTCGCCACGCTTCGGCAAGATCGCCTTGCAGGAGCTTGACCGCGGAAATTTCATTGACGACGCCGCGGCTGGCGTTCTTGGCCAGGTCTTCGGAAAAATACGACAGCATCTCGGGCGTAACCTTGCTGCGCAGCGCGCCGAGATTTTCCGCGCCGTAGTCATTCTGGATGTCGCCCAGCAACCGTTCGAACGCATCGTAGTCCGATTTTTCGATCGACAGCGGCGCTCCTGCCGGTGCGCTTGCGCCGAAGCCGGCATGGCTCGCGTCGAAAGCGTGCGGCGACGACGGCGATGCGCCTGCGAACGCCGGCATGTTCCGCCGTTGCCACCAGCCAAGCGCGAACCGCACCACCAGGACGATCAAGCCGATTTGCAGCAGCAATCCGAACACCGAACCGAGCCCGCCCAGGCCACCGAAAATTCCGTGGCCGAACAGCAGGCCGAATAATCCGGCGCCAAGGAATCCAGCAGCGAGTCCGCCGAACAATCCGCCACCGAAAAAGCCCGGCCGGCCGGCGGCGCCGAAGGACGGCGAGCGCTGCCCTGTCATCGAACGCTGGACCGGCGAAGCGGCATTCGGCGCGGTGCGCGTTACCGGCGGCGCCGAAAACGTGCGAAAGCCGCGGCTACCGCCGGAGAACCCACCGCCCGCGCGCGCATTCGCGTCGGCAACGGTCAGCACGAGCGCAAGCGCGATCGCAGCAAAAGTTATGAGCGAGCGAAATCGGATCATGACTCTGTTTCTCCCCAGGCGGCGGAACAAAAATAGGGACGGTTCCCTGTTTTTGTAAGAGGTGCCCTCACAGTGTTGTCATCGGCGCACTGGAACGCACGAACCCACATTGCGATTGCCAATGTGACGGAATGACGAGGTCAAGTCATGAAGAAAATACTGGCGATTGCCCTGTTGCTGGCGATGAGTAGCACCGCTTTCGCGAAATACGAGCCAGTGGACCGGAATTTGGCCGAAACGCTTCCCGCCGATGCCCCGATCGGCACGGCGGTGTCCGCGACTCAACGCGAAACCGCCTATTTCAGCGTGCCGCAGCCGGCTTACGGACAAGTCTTCCAATGCACGCCACGCGACATGGTGTTTTTCAGCGGTCTCATTCGCTACGCGCGCGCGTGCGACTAGGAGAGATGCAACCGGCTCAACTCGCCTCCGCCATCGTCTCTTTGACGGCGGCAACCAGTTGCTTGAGCGTGAACGGCTTGGGCAGGAACGAGAATTTTTCCCCGTCCGGCAGACTTTTCTGGAAGGCGTCCTCCGCATAACCCGACACAAAAATCATCTTCAGATCGGGATTACGCCGGCGCATTTCCTTGAGCAGCGTCGGGCCATCCATTTCCGGCATCACCACGTCCGACACGACGAGATCGACGCTACCTTCGCGTTCCAGCACCTCGATCGCCTCGACGCCGTTGCCGGCTTCGAGCACGGTGTAGCCGCGTGAGGAAAGGCCGCGGGCGTTGAGCGCACGCAAACCTTCTTCGTCCTCGACCAGCAGAATTGTGCCGTGTCCGGTGAGATCGGCCGTTGCCGTGCGCACGACGGTGTCGGCCGCCGACATGGCGCCGGCGATAGCGGTCGCTTCGGCGTCGACGGACGCGGCCTCTTCCGTGCCCGGAACGTGAC
>JBARCH010000086.1:0-25010 GCA_049793875.1 Pseudolabrys sp.
GCTGGTGCGCCGCGCCGATGTCGCTCTCGGCTTCGACGGCGATGGCGATCGCTGCGGCGTCGTTGACAACGAGGGTGAGGAAATCTTCGCCGACAAGGTCGGCGTGATGCTGGCGCGCGACATGTCGACGCTGCACAAGAACGCGACTTTTGTCGTGGACGTGAAGTCGACCGGATTGTTTCTCACCGATCCGGTGCTCAAGCAGAACGGCGTCAAGGTCGACTACTGGAAGACCGGTCACTCGTACATCAAACGTCGCGTCAACGAACTGGGCGCGCTTGCCGGTTTCGAGAAGTCCGGCCACTTCTTCTTCAACAAGCCGTTCGGCCGCGGCTACGACGACGGCATGATCTTCGCGCTCGCGGTGTGCGACATGCTCGACCGTAATCCGGAAAAGAGCATGGCGGACCTGCGCCGTGCGCTGCCGGAAACCTGGGGCTCGCCGACGATGTCGCCGCATTGCGACGACGAGAAGAAATACGGCATCGTCGATGCTGTCGTGAAGCATTTCCAGGCGGCGAAGACCAAAGGCGAGAAGGTCGCCGGTCAGCCGATCCGCGAACTGGTCACGGTCAACGGCGTGCGCGTGACAGTCGAGGACGGGACCTGGGGCCTCGTGCGCGCCTCATCGAACAAGCCTGAATTGGTCGTTGTGGTCGAAAGCCCGGTGTCGAAAGCGCGCATGGGCGACATGTTCAAGGCGGTCGATGAAGTGCTGCGCCAGCACCCGGAAGTCGGCGAATACAACCAGACAATTTGATGCCTTCTTTACCTCTCCCCAACGGGGAGAGGTGACGAAAGAAAACTTATGCGTATCGCCATCATCGGTGCCGGCCCCGCGGGGCTTTATCTCGCCTATCTGATCAAGCGCCGCCGGCCGGACGCGGATATCGTCCTTGTCGATCAGAACCCGGCCAACGCCACGTTCGGCTTCGGCGTGGTATTCTCGGACCGGGCTCTCGAATTTCTTCGTGCCGATGACGAGGCTACTTATGCGGCTGTCGTGCCGCACATGGAAACCTGGGACGACATCACGCTCGCGCACCGCAACGAGCGTATCGTCATCGACGGCGTCGGCTTCGCGGCGGTCGGCCGCCTGAAGCTGTTGCAGCTTCTGCAGGATCGTTTGCGTTCGGTCGGCGTCGTACCGGCATTCGAACGCACCGTGAAGTCCATCGACGAATTCGGCGGCTGCGATCTCATCGTCGGCGCCGACGGCGTCAACTCGTTGGTGCGTGATACGTTTGCCGATGATTTCGGCGCCAGCGTTCATTATCTGGCCAATCGTTTCGCCTGGTTCGGCAGCAGCAGGACCTTCGATACGCTGACGCAGACGTTTCGTCATACGCCCGTCGGCAATTTCAATGCGCATCACTATCGCTATGCACCGGGCCGCAGCACATTCATCGTCGAGGTGGATGAGCCGACATTCATGCGGACCGGGTTCGAGCGCATGGAAGATGCCGATACGCGTGCGCTGTGCGAAAAGGTCTTTGCCGACGCTCTTGGCGGGCAACGGTTGATTTCCAACAATTCGATCTGGCGGCGTTTTCCGCAGGTATCGAACCGTGTCTGGCATCACGGCAAGCATGTCCTTATCGGCGACGCCGCGCACACGGCGCATTTCTCCATCGGTTCCGGCACGCGGCTCGCGATGGAAGATGCTATCGCGCTCGCCCGCGCGCTGGCGGAGCAGGGCGACGACGTAACCGCCGCCCTGCCGGCCTACGAGGCCGCGCGCCGTCCGATCGTTGAGAAAATCGTCGCCGGGGCATCCGCCAGTGCGGCCTGGTACGAGCGCTTTGCCGAGCACATGGAGCTTGCGCCGATGGACTTCGCCATGAGTTACGTCATGCGCTCCGGCCGCATTGACCTTGAGCGGTTGCGCAAGCTGTCACCCCGCTTTGTCGCGCGGTGCGAGCGAGAACGTGGCTAGGCCGATCC
Organism: Pseudolabrys sp.; assembly: GCA_049793875.1. Classification (GTDB taxonomy): domain Bacteria; phylum Pseudomonadota; class Alphaproteobacteria; order Rhizobiales; family Xanthobacteraceae; genus Pseudolabrys. Next base: position 1,945 of record JBARCH010000086.1, read on the forward strand.
CGTCGACCCTCAGATTCCGGCTTGACGGCATCCTCCGAGTTCTGTATTTAACCAGAAGGTTATTTAACCAGATAGCTAAGTACATGCCGCAAGACCGCCTCAGCACGACCTTCGCAGCCCTTGCCGACCCGACGCGCAGGGCCATCCTCGCGCGGCTGGCGCTGGGCCAAACCTCGGTGTCGGAACTGGCGGAGCCCTTCGACATGAGCCTTCCGGCCGTTTCCAAGCACCTCAAGGTGCTGGAGCGGGCCGGGCTGATCGCGCGTGGTCGCGAAGCACAGTGGCGGCCCTGCAAGATCGAACTCAATGCGCTCAAGGGCGTAGACGATTGGCTGGAGGAATATCGCCGGCTGTGGGAACAGCGGCTCGACCGCCTCGACGATTACCTGCGCGAACTGCAAGCGAAAGAGGGACCGAAACCGAGGGAGACGAAGCGTGGGCGTAAAAAATAATATCGACCTCGACGGCGATCCCAGGGTTATCGTCGGCGTGCGTGACTTCGACGTACCGCGTGAACTGGTGTTCGAGGCGTGGACCAATCCGAAACATCTGGCGCAGTGGTGGGGTCCAGACGGATTCACGATCACGACGCACCCATTTGATATGCGGCCGAAGGGCATCTGGCGTTTCGTCATGCACGGCCCGGACGGCCGCGATTACGAGAACCGGATCACTTTCGATGAGATCGTGAAGCCGGAACGCATCGCCTGCCGCCACGGTGGTGGTGACGATGTCAAGCCCGTACAGTTTCGCACACCGGTTACCTTCGAAGATATCGGCGGAAGAACGCGCGCGCGTCATCAAGGAATACGGCGCGGACAAGGGCTTGGCGCAGACCCTCTCTCGTCTCGACCAATATGTAGCCGTATTGGCGGCCTAAATTTCATGTGCCTGTAACGCAAACACCGAGGAGAATGACCGTGCAGATCGAACCATATTTGTTCTTCGACGGACGCTGCGAAGAAGCCATCGCGTTCTACACAAAAGCGGTTGGCGCTAAAACCGAAATGATGATGCGCTTCAAGGACAGCCCCGACAAAAGCATGCCCGTCGCGCCTGGCAACGAAAACAAGGTGATGCACGCAAGCCTTCTCATCGGCAAAGCGCGCGTGCTCGCTTCGGACGGTCACGCCAAAGGCAATCCGAAATTCGACGGGTTCTCGCTCGCGATCACCGCCGATGGCGAAGCGGATGCCGACCGCATATTCAAGGCGCTCGGTGAAGGCGGCGAGGTTACGCTGCCGTTGACCAAGACCTTCTTCTCGCCGAAGTTCGGCATGCTGAAGGATCGCTTCGGCGTCAATTGGATGATCCTGGTGGAGCGATAGCACGCGCTTGGTGCGTCAGGAGAAGAATGCGATGCAAATGACAGTTCAGGCCGGTCTCAATTCGAGCAAAGCGATTTGGGCCGGCCGCATCATCAGCGGAATCGTGGTCGCCTTCATGATTTTCGATGGCGGCATCCTGGCGATGGCGCTCGACTTCGTGACAAAGGGCATGGCGGAATTCGGCATCCCGGCTGGCTTCGCGCGGCCGATCGGGATCGTCGCGCTGATTTCTACCGCGCTCTATGCATTCCCATCGACGTCGGTGCTCGGCGCCGTTCTGCTGACCGGATTCCTCGGTGGCGCCATTGCCACGCATCTGCACGGTGCGGATCCGCTATTGCCGCACGTGCTGATGGCGCTCGTCATCGGATTGTTCGTGTGGGGCGGCCTTTGGCTGCGCAATCCGCAACTCCGCGCCCTTATGCCGGTGCGGCAAGGTTGACGTTCGCTTCGACGCCAGCGAAATCGAATCGCAGACGGAGGATCAGATGACGGCGACCGGTGATTTCGTGCTCTCGCGCACGTTTGATGCTCCGCGCGATGTGGTGTGGAAGGTCTTCACCGACCCGGAGCATATGAAGAACTGGTGGGGTCCGAAGGGCTTCACGGTGATCCAGCAGAAAATGGATTTCCGCCCCGGCGGAATCTACCACTACGGCATGAAGGCGCCGAACGGCGCGCCGATGTGGGGCAAGTTCGTCTATCGCGAGATCGTGCCGCCGGAAAAGCTGGTGCTGATCAATTCGTTCTCGGACGAAGCCGGCGGCATCACGCGCCATCCGATGAGCCCGACCTGGCCGCTGGAAATGCTCTCCGTGTTCACGTTCGAAGACGTGTCCGGCGGCAAGACGAAGTTCACGGTTCGCTGGTCGGCTCACAAAGCGAGCGAGGAAGAACGCAAGACCTTCGACACCTCGCATGACAGCATGCGTCAAGGCTGGGGCGGCACCATGGATCAACTCGCCGCCTATCTGGCGACGCTCTGAAACGGAGATCGATCATGCCTGAAGCAACGACTGCCGCGCAATACGGCGAACGAACCGTCACCATCAAACGCACGTTCGACGCACCGCGCGCGCTGGTATGGACGTGCTGGACCTATCCCAAACACATGGCGCAGTGGTTCGGTCCGCAGCATTTCACTAATCCCGTGTGTGAACTGGATGTGCGGCCGGGCGGCGCCCTTCGCATCGTCATGCGCACGCCGGACGGTGCCGAATATCCGATGAAGGGCACGTTCCGGGAGGTCGTTCCCAATGAACGGCTGGCTTTCAGCAATATCGCGGTCGACAAGGACGGCAATCATCTGCTGGAGGGCGAAACCACCGTTACCTTCGCCGAGCAGGGCGGCAAGACCACGCTCACGTTGACGGCACACGCCGTGGGTCTTGTGTCCCTTGCTCCGCAAATGCTTGCCGGCATGGAAGCGGGCTGGACGCAGAGCATCGACAAGCTCGAAGCTCTTGTAGCGCAATTGCGTTGAAACGAAGATTGCATGCGGCCGCAACCACGGGGCATCATGCATCCGCATGAGCGAGGGCATCCGGTGAATCTTTTGCGCGCGGCGGCAATTGCGCTTGTCCTTGGTCTGTCGTTCGCCGGCTCTGCCATCGCGCAAGATGTGCGCGGCATGGAAGTCTGTACGGCCGAAAAGCAGATGGAGCGGCGAACCAGTTGCCTGCAAAGCAACATCGAATTTCTGCAGCGAACGTTGACGAAATTTACGCGCGAGACGCAGGACAAATTTTCCGCAGCCAATCGCGAGCTCTCCGCCGCCAAAGCCGAAATCGCGGTGCTGAAAGTTGCCCTGGAAAAAGTGCGTGTCGAGCTTGCGGACCTTAAAAAGGCGAAAGCGCCTGCCAAACCCGGGAACGGGCCGGCCCGCTGACGCCGTTCAGTCCTTCTCTTCCTTGAAGGTTTCGCGGAACGCGTGCGCGGGATAGACGCCCAGCACGGTCAATTCCTTGGAGAAGAACGCAAGCTCCTCGAGCGCGAGCACCAGCGCGCGATCGTCGGGATGCCCCTCGACGTCGGCATAGAATTGCGTGGCGAAGAAATTGCCGCCGACCATGTAGCTCTCGAGCTTGGTCATGTTGACGCCATTCGTCGCGAAACCGCCCATCGCCTTGTAGAGCGCAGCCGGCAGGTTACGCACGCGGAAGACGAACGTGGTGACGACTTTGCCGTTCCCGGGCTTCGCCCATTTCTTCTCGCGCGAGAGCACGATGAAGCGTGTCGTCGAGTGTGACTCGTCCTCGACGTCCTCCTTGAGGATTTGCAGGCCATAGATTTCCGCAGCCAGCCGCGATGCGATCGCCGCGCGGCTGTTGTCGTTGCGTTCCGACACCTCGCGCGCGGACCCGGCGGTGTCGGCGGCCACGATCGGCTTCAACTTGAGCTCGCGGATGACGTTGCGGCATTGGCCGAGCGCCATGACGTGGCTCTCGACGGTCTTGATCGTCTTCAGCGTCGCGCCTTTCGGCGCCATCAACTGATTGCGGATCGGCAGGAACCATTCCGCGATGATGTGCAGGCCCGAGGTCGGCATCAGGTGATGGATGTCGGCGACCCGTCCGGCGATCGAGTTTTCGATCGGGATCATTCCGAGATCGACGTCGCCGGCGGTCAACGCAGAAAAACAATCCTCGAACGTGGGGCAGGGGATGGCTTCATGGTCGGGATAGGCTTGCTTGCAGGCGATGTGTGAATTCGCCCCCGGCTCGCCCTGGAAAATGATCTTTTTCTTGGCCATGTCCGTTGCCTCTGGAGTGTTCCGTTACGCGGGGGGCAGGCTTTGAGTCAACCAGCGAGCATCGCGCGCGCCTTGACCAAATCGGCCGGCGTGTCGACGCCAAGCGGAACGCCGCCGACGACCGCGACGTCGATGCGCATTCCGGCATCGAGCGCGCGCAATTGTTCAAGCTTCTCGCGCTGCTCGTTTGCCGATGGCGGCAGCGCGACAAAGCGCTCCAGCGCGGCGCGGCGGTAGGCGTAAAGCCCGATGTGGTGATAATGCGGACCCAGGCCCTCCGCGTCGATGCGCGTGAATTTAAGTGCGCGAAAACGGCTCGCCGATATGGGCGCGCCTGAAACCTTGACGACATTCGGATTGGTGCGCTCGTCGAACACCTTTATCTCGGCCGCAAGCGTCGCGATGTCGACAGCGGGATCGGCGAGCGGCCCGAGCGCGGCGCGGATGTCGTCGGGCTCGATGGTCGGAAGGTCGCCCTGCACGTTGACGACGGTGCCGAAGCGGCGCTCGGGGTCGAGGGTCTGCAAGGCCTCGAAAATCCGGTCCGAGCCGGAGGCATGATCTGCGCGGGTCATCAGCGCGCGCCCGCCGGAGTTTTCCACCGCCTCCGCGATCTCCCCGGAATCGGTCGCGACAACCGCCTCGCCGATGCCCGCGGCGGCGGCGCGGCGCAACACGTGCACGATCATCGGAAGGCCCGCGATGTCGACCAGCGGCTTGCCTGGCAGGCGGGTTGAGGCCATGCGGGCCGGGATCAGGATGATTGCATCGGGCATCGATCTGGCTCGCTCAAGGCGCTGCCGAGCATGAACGAATGTCGCACGGTTGCGGCGCTTATACGGGTTGCCAGAGGACAGGCAAACCGGTATCTGTCCGGCGCCGCCTGGAGCTTGGCGGCGTTCCTCCGCCCCACGACTCGCCCCGCCTCGGGAGCCGAATTTCGATGAATTCCTTTGAACTCAATAAAGTGCTCGGCGCCATCCTTGGCTGCTGCCTGATCCTTCTTGCGCTCAACATTACCGCAGGCGCGATCTTCTCGCCGGAAAAGCCGGCGAAGCCCGGTTTCGCGATTGCCGCAAAGGTAGAGGCCAGTAGCGGTGCCCCGGCCGCCGCGGCGCAGAAGCCGTCGGAGCCGATCGAGGTGCTGCTCGCGAGCGCATCGGTCGACAAAGGCAAGCAAGTCGCCAAGCAGTGTCAGGCCTGCCACACCTTCGAGAAGGGCGGCCCGAACCGCATAGGCCCCAATCTCTGGAATATCGTCGACAGCCCGCGTGGCGAAGGCCGCGGCGGCTTCAACTTCTCTGACGCCATGAAGAAAAAGGGCGGCAAGTGGACTTTTGACGAACTCAACAAGTTCCTGATCCATCCGCAGGGCTACATCCCCGGCACGCACATGACTTTCGCGGGTTTGCCGCGGGACAATCAGCGCGCGGACGTCATCGATTTCCTGCATACGCTGGCTGACAACCCGGTGCCGTTGCCGAAGGCGGCGGAAAACAAAGGCGGCCAGGCCGCTCCGGCAGCCGGCGATGCGCAGCCGAAGCCCGGTGCGCCGGCAGCGCCCGCGCAGCAGAAGCCGGCTCCGCAACCGGCGCCCAAGGCGCAGTAAACGGCAGGCACTTTCGACGATTTAACGCGGCCGGGCCTGGTGCCCGGCCGTTTGCTTTTCGAGGGTGCGACGCTGCGGATAACCACACGCAGGGAACGGATATTTCCCCACGGGAATTTGAACTGGGGGGCGCGCCGATCCGCCGGAAACGGTGAACTCGGGACGGAAAACCGACATAATCGACGCCGATTCCGGTGAATATCGGCCGATTTTTTGCGAAAGCTCGGAGTTATTTCATGAAATTTTCCCGCCGTTTTTTGATGCGTAGCGCCGCGGCATTTTTCGCCGCACCTGCGCTAGGGACCCTCGGGCTCCCGTCGGCCGCGCGGGCCGCCGATGATAAAAAATGGCAGCACGGCCTCTCGCTGTTCGGCGAGATGCGCTACCCGGCCGGCTTCAAGAATTTCGACTACGTCAATCCGTCGGCGCCGAAAGGCGGCACCGTGCGCCAGATCGCGTTCGGGACCTTCGATAATTTCAACACGGTGGTTTCAGGCGTGAAGGGGCAACTCGCCAACGGCACCGAACTCGTCAACGAAACCCTGATGACGCCGGCGCTCGACGAGGTGTCGACCGAATACGGGCTGCTGGCGGAATCGGCCAGCCATCCGGACGACCATTCGTCCGTCACCTACCGGCTGCGCGCCGCCGCACGCTGGCAGGACGGCAAGCCGGTGACGCCTGAAGACGTCATCTATTCACTCGACGTATTCAAGAAGAACAGTCCGCAGCTCGCCGCCTATTACCGGCACGTGGTCAAAGCGGAAAAGACCGGCGAGCGCGACGTCACGTTCACCTTCGACGGCCCCGGCAACCGCGAACTTCCGCACATCGTCGGCCAGCTTACGGTGCTGCCGAAACACTGGTGGGAAGGCACCGACAAGTCCGGCAAGAAGCGCGAGATCACGCAGACGACGCTCGAGCCGCCGCTTGGCTCCGGCGCGTACCGGCTCAAGGAATTCGTGCCCGGCCGCTCGCTCGTCTACGAGCGCGTGAAGGATCACTGGGGCGACGGAGTCAATGTGAACGTCGGCGCCAACAATTTCGATTACATTCGTTTCGACTACTTCCGCGACTCCACTGTCGCGCTCGAAGCCTTCAAGGCCGATCAGGTCGACTGGCGCACCGAGAACAGCGCCAAGAGCTGGGCGACCGCTTATGACTTTCCCGCCGTGCGGGAAAAGCGCGTCGTTCTTGAAGAATTTCCGATTCGCAATTTCGGCGTGATGCAGGCGTTCGCCTTCAATATCCGGCGCGACAAGTTCAAGGACCCGCTGGTACGCCGTGCTTTCAATTTCGCTTTCGACTTCGAGGAGATGAACAAGCAGATCTTCTTCGGGCAGTACAAGCGCGTCGCCAGTTATTTCGAGGGCACGGAGCTTGCCTCGTCCGGCATTCCGGCCGGCCAGGAACTGGAAATCCTCAACACCGTGCGCGATCTGGTGCCGGCAGACTTGTTCACGAAGCCTTACACCAACCCGGTCGGCGGCAATCAGCAGAACGTGCGCAACAATCTGCGCGAGGCGCTCAAGCTTCTGCGGCAGGCCGGCTACGAGGTGAAGAATACCCATCTCGTCAACACCGGGACCAACGAGCGCATGACGGTGGAATTACTGGTCGAGGAACCCGCCTTCGAGCGCGTGATGTTGTTCTACAAGCCTTCGCTCGAACGCCTTGGCATTGCGGTTTCGGTGCGTACCGTCGACAGCGCGCAATATGAGAACCGCATGCGACAGTGGGACTTCGACATCGTGATCGCATCGTGGGGCGAGTCGCTGTCACCCGGCAACGAGCAGCGCGGCTTCTGGGGTTCGCGCGCGGCGGACCAGCCCGGTTCGCGCAATCTCGTCGGCATCAAGAATCCGGCGGTCGATAAATTGATCGAGCGCGTGATCTTCGCCAAGGACCGCGGCGAACTCGTTGCCGCGACGCATGCGCTCGACCGCGTGCTGCTGTGGAATTTCTACGTCGTGCCGCAATGGACCTACGGCAAGGTGCGCAGCGCGCGCTGGGACCGGTTCGGTCACCCGGAAACGCTGCCGAAATACGGTCTTTCCGGATTTCCGTCGATCTGGTGGTGGGACGCACAAAAGGCAGCCAAGGTGCAGCAGCGGTCGTGATTACCCGCCGGCACGCACTGATCCTGCCGGCCGGCGCGCTTGCCGCGGCCAAATTCGCGCCGTCCGCCGCCGCGCAGGATGCCGAGCGGCACGGCATGTCGGCGTTCGGCGATCTCAAATATCCGGCTGATTTTCCGTATTTCAAATACGTGAATCCGGATGCGCCGAAAGGCGGCAGGTTCTCGCAGATAGGACCCAACCGGCAATACAATCAGTCTTTCCTGACGTTCAACTCGCTCAACAGCTTCATCCTCAAGGGCGACGCCGCGCAGGGCATGGAGTTGACGTTCGCGACGCTGATGGCGCGTTCGGGCGACGAGCCGGATGCCATGTACGGCCTCGCAGCGCGTGCGGTGCGCATCTCGGACGACGGGCTGACCTATCGCTTCCTGTTGAGGCCGGAAGCAAAATTTCACGATGGTACGCCGCTGACCGCGAACGATGTCGCGTTCTCGTTTGCAACGCTGAAGGAAAAAGGTCATCCGAATATCGTGCAGCTTTTGCGCGACTTCAAAGGCGCCGAAGTTGCCGACGACCGCACGGTGATCGTGCATTTTGCCGCGAAGCGTGGCCGCGATGTGCCGCTGTTCGTTGCCGGCCTGCCGATTTTCTCGCGCACGTACTATTCCACGAAGAAGTTCGATGAATCGACGCTCGATATTCCGCTCGGAAGTGGCGGCTACAAAGTCGGGCGGTTCGCGCCGGGGCATTTCATCGAATACAACCGCGTGAAGGACTGGTGGGGCGCCGGTCTGCCGGTATCGCGCGGGCAGAGTAACTTCGACATCGTGCGGTTTGAATATTACCGCGACCGCGACGTCGGCTTCGAGGGTTTCACGGCCGGCAACTATTTGTTCCGCGAGGAGTTCACGTCGCGAACCTGGGCGACGCGTTACGATTTTCCCGCGGTCAAGGATGGGCGGGTGAAGCGCGAAGTCTTGCCGGACCACACGCCGTCGGGTGCTCAAGGCTGGTTCATCAACCTGCGGCGTCAGCAATTCAAGGATGTCCGTGTGCGTGAAGCCTTGATCGACGCGTTTGACTTCGAGTGGACCAACAAGAACATCATGTATGGCGCCTACGACCGCACCGTATCGGTGTTCCAGAATTCACCGATGATGGCGCAGGGCAAGCCCGGCGCGGGCGAACTGGCGTTGCTCGAACCGCTCCGTGGCAAGGTGCCGGACGAGGTGTTCGGAGAGCCTTACGTTCCACCTGTGACCGATGGGAGCGGACAGGACCGGCGCTGGCTGCGCCGCGGCGCGCAATTGCTCACGGCGGCCGGCTGCATGCTCAAGAATGGCAAGCGCATGCTGCCCAACGGCCAGCCCATTACGATCGAATTTTTGATCGACGAGCCTACGTTCCAGCCGCATCATTTGCCGTACATTCGCAATCTCGGTGTTCTCGGCATCGACGCGACGTTGCGCGTGGTCGATCCCGTGCAATACCGCGCGCGCGTCGACGCCTTCGATTTCGATATCACGGTCGAGCGCTTCGGGTTTTCGGAGACGCCGGGCGATTCGCTCCGCACCTATTTTTCCTCGCAGGCGGCGGCGACCAAAGGCTCGCAGAATCTGGCCGGCATTGCCGAGCCGGCGATAGACGCGCTGATCGACATCATCATTGCCGCAAAAACACGGGAAGACCTTACGGCTGCCTGCCGCGCGCTCGACCGCGTCATCCGCGCCGGCCGCTACTGGATTCCGCATTGGTACAAGGCGTCATACTGGATCGCCTATTGGGACGTGTTCGGACATCCGGCGGAAATGCCGCGCTATTTCCGCGGCATTCCGGAGACCTGGTGGTATGACAGCGCGAAGGCTGGAAAGATCGAACGAAAGGGCTGACTCCTCCCGGACGTGCGGGAAGGGCGGGCGAAGGCCCCTCTCCTGAAGGGGAGGGATGAGGAAGGAAGAATGGCCGCTTATCTGATCCGACGCCTGCTGTTCATGGTGCCGACGATTCTCGGCATTCTGCTTGTTGCGTTCGTCGTCGTGCAGTTTGCGCCAGGCGGGCCGGTGGAACAGGTGATCGCCAAGCTCAGCGGCGCCGACACCGGCGCAACCTCGCGCATATCGGGGTCGCCCGGCGGCGATTTCGGCGCGCGCGGCATGACGCAGGGCGGCGCGCAAGGCGACATCAACTCGAAGTACCGCGGTGCGCAGGGTCTCGACCCGGAATTCATCAAGAGCCTTGAAAAGCAATTCGGTTTCGACAAGCCAGCTTATGAGCGATTTTTCCTGATGCTGTGGAATTATGCTCGCTTCGATTTCGGCAAGAGTTATTTCCGCGATGTGAGCGTGTTGCAGCTCATCAAGGAAAAGCTGCCGGTGTCGATCTCGCTCGGTATCTGGATGACGCTGCTCACGTACCTGATTTCGATTCCGCTGGGCATCCGCAAGGCCGTGGATGACGGCTCGCGCTTCGACGTCTGGACGTCTGGCATTGTCATCGTCGGCTATGCCATCCCCGGTTTTCTTTTCGCGATCCTCCTGATCATTCTGTTCGCGGGAGGATCGTTTTTCGACTGGTTTCCTTTGCGCGGATTATTTTCCGACAACTGGGACCAACTCGCGTGGTGGCAGAAGATAGGCGACTATTTTTGGCATCTGGTATTGCCGATCGTGTCGATGGCGCTGTCGGCCTTCGCCACCATGACGTTGCTGACGAAAAACTCGTTCCTTGATGAAATTCGCAAGCAATACGTTCTCACCGCGCGCGCCAAAGGCTGTACGCGCACGCAGGTTCTTTACGGGCATGTTTTCCGCAACGCCATGCTGATCGTGATTGCCGGTTTTCCAAGCGCCTTCGTGCATGCGTTCTTTACCGGCTCGCTGCTGATCGAGACGATTTTCTCGCTCGATGGTCTCGGCCTGCTCGGCTTCGAAAGCGTGCTCAACCGCGATTATCCGGTGGTGTTCGCGACGCTTTATATATTTTCGCTGCTCGGACTGGTGGTGAACCTGATCTCCGATCTCACCTATACGTGGGTCGACCCGCGCATCGATTTCGAGACGCGGGAGGTCTGAGTGGACACCCGTGCCGGCATCAAGTCGCCTGATACGACGGCGGTCGGAACGACCGGCCTCGACGTTTTGCCGGAGCAGCGGCGGATCATGCTGTCGCCGATCAACCGGCGGCGCTGGGAGAATTTCAAGGCCAACCGCCGCGGCTACTGGTCGCTATGGGTTTTCCTGATCCTGTTCGTGTTGTCGCTGTTCGCGGAAGTGATCGCCAACGACAAGCCGGTCTACATCCACGTCAACGGACAATGGTTTTTCCCGGTATTCGTGACCTATCCGGACACCGCGTTCAGCAAGGAGGAAGACCCGAATTTGTTCGGCACGGCGGCCGACTATCGCGACCCGTACCTGCTCGATCTGATCACGAAGGAGGGCGGCAGCATGGCCTGGCCGCCGGTTCGCTTCTCCTACAACACGCAAGTGAGCAAGCCGCCGTCGCCGTTTCCCTCGAAGCCGACATGGATGCTCACGCAAAAGGATTGCGAATTCGCCGCCACGCATAATTTCGCCAAGTGCGGCGACCTCGAATACAACTGGCTCGGCACCGACGATGGCGGCCGCGACGTGCTGGCGCGCCTGATCTACGGCTTTCGCATTTCGGTGCTGTTCGGCCTTTGCCTGACGATCGTCTCGTCGATCATCGGAGTCGCGGCCGGCGCAGTACAGGGATTTTTCGGCGGCTGGACGGATCTGCTGTTCCAGCGTTTCATCGAAATCTGGACGTCGATCCCGTCGCTTTATCTGCTGCTGATTATTTCTTCCGTGCTGGTGCCGGGATTTTTCGTGCTGCTCGGCATCCTGCTGCTGTTTTCCTGGGTGTCGCTTGTGGGACTGGTGCGCGCGGAGTTTCTGCGCGGGCGCAACTTCGAATACATCCAGGCGGCGCGCGCGCTCGGCGTCTCCAACGCCGTCATCATGTTCCGCCATCTGCTGCCGAACGCGATGGTGGCGACCATGACGTTCCTGCCGTTCATCCTGTCGTCGTCGGTGATGACACTGACCGCGCTCGATTTCCTCGGTTTCGGCCTGCCGCCGGGATCGCCGTCGCTCGGTGAATTGCTGTCGCAGGGCAAGGCCAACGTGCAGGCGCCGTGGCTCGGCCTGACCGGGTTTTTCTCTTTGGCAATCATGCTGTCGCTGTTGATCTTCATCGGCGAGGCGGTGCGCGACGCCTTCGATCCGCGCAAGACGTTCAGGTGACCGCGATGGACGGCCCCGCCGAGAAGCTGCTTTCGGTTCGCGATCTTTCGGTCGCGTTCGGCGAGGGCGCGCGAGAAGTGCTGGCGGTCGACCGTGTGTCGTTCGAGATCGGCAAAGGCGAGACGGTAGCGCTGGTCGGCGAGTCCGGTTCGGGCAAGTCGGTGACGGCGCTCTCGATCATGAAGCTGTTGCCCTATCCGTCCGCACATCATCCGTCGGGTTCGGTGATGTTCAAGGGCCAGGAACTGCTCACGATGCCGGAGCGGGAAATCCGGCGCGTGCGCGGCGACGACATCACCATCGTGTTTCAGGAGCCGATGACGTCACTCAACCCGCTGCACACGATCGAGAAGCAGATTGGCGAGACGTTGCTGCTGCACCGGGGCCTGACCGGTGCGGCGGCGCGCAGGCGCATTATCGAGTTGCTCGGTCAAGTCGGCATTCCCGACCCGGCGGGCCGGCTCGACAGTTATCCGCATCAGCTCTCGGGCGGCCAGCGCCAGCGCGTGATGATCGCGATGGCGCTTGCGAACGAGCCGGATCTGCTGATCGCCGACGAGCCGACGACGGCGCTGGACGTGACGGTGCAGGCGCAGATCCTGAAATTGCTGAAGGATATCCAGCAACGCATGGGCATGTCGCTTTTGTTCATCACCCACGACCTCGGCATCGTGCGCAAGCTTGCGGATCGTGTGTGCGTGATGAGCAAGGGCCGCATCGTCGAGCAGGGGCCGGTCGAGCGCGTTTATGGCAAGCCCGAGCATCCCTATACGCGGCAGCTCCTTGCGGCCGAGCCGAAGCCCGACCCGGCGCCGCCTCGGCCGGACGCGCCGGTGGTGCTGGAAGCGACCGACCTGAAAGTATGGTTTCCGATCAAGCGCGGCGTGATGCGCAAGGTCGTCGGGCACATCAAGGCGGTGGACGGCGTCAGCGTGCAGCTCCGCAAGGGGGAGACGCTCGGCGTCGTCGGCGAATCCGGTTCCGGCAAGACGACGCTGGGCCTGGCGATGCTGCGGCTGATTTCGTCGAACGGGCAAATCGTTTTTCTCGGCAAGCCGATACAGGGGTTGAAGTTCAAGGAAATGCGGCCGATCCGGCATGACATGCAGATCGTGTTTCAGGACCCGTACGGTTCGCTCAGTCCGCGCATGTCGATCGCCGATGTTATCGAGGAAGGCTTGTGGGTGCAGTACCCGCAGTTGTCGCGCACGGAGCGCGAGCAGCGCGTGATCGGCGCGCTCAAGGATGTCGGGCTCGATCCGGAAACGCGCAACCGGTATCCGCATGAATTTTCCGGGGGGCAGCGGCAACGCGTCGCGCTGGCGCGCGCGCTCGTGCTCGAGCCGACGTTCGTGGTGCTCGACGAGCCGACCAGCGCGCTCGACATGCTCATACAAGCCCAGATGGTCGATCTCCTGCGCGACCTGCAGAAGCGGCGTGATCTGACCTACATGTTCATCTCGCACGACCTGCGGGTGGTCGCGGCGCTGGCGAGCCGGTTGCTGGTGATGCGCAACGGCAAGGTGGTCGAGGAGGGGGCGGCGGCGGATTTGTTCAAGGCGCCGAAGAGCGATTACACCCGCGCGCTGCTCGCCGCTGCATTCAAGCTGGAAACCGCCGCGGAAGGGATTGTGGCGCAATGAAGAAAATCATCCTTGCCGCTCTGGCGCTGTGCGTGATGGCCGTAAGCGTGCCCGCCGCCGAATTCGGCCCGGCGCAATACGCAATCACTGACGACGACGGCACGCCGATGACCAATTTCGACCTGTCGCAGGCACTGCTGTCACGGCTGGCAGCGCTGCCGGGCGCCTTCGCCGTCGGCAACCCGAAAGGCGACGTGACGCTGCGGCAATTCTACGATCTCAACTGTCCGTATTGCCGCGAAGCCGCCGCCGATATCGATCAGTTGTTGCGGTCCGACAAGAATCTGAAACTGGTGTTCATGCCTTATGCCGTGCTGTCAGTGCAGTCGGTGCGGGGCGCGCTGGTCGAAGTCGCCGTAGCGAAAATGGTGACGCCAGAACGGTTCGTCGAATTCCACCGCCGCCTTTATGCCGCACGCGGTGTCATCGACGGCAGCCGCGCGCTGGCGGTGGCGCAGGACATGGGACTCGATACGAAGAAAATCATCGCGGTGGGCGAGACGCCGGAGACGCTCGCCGTCCTCAAGCAGAGCAGCGATTTCGGGAACGCGGCCAAGCTCGTTGCGACGCCGGACTACGTCATCGACGGCGTTGCCATTCTCGGCCATCCGGGACTCAAACCGCTGCAAAAGGTGATCGCGGCCGTGCGCGCCTGCGGCAAGGTCGTTTGCTGAGTCGGCGCTAAGGCTGCGCGTCGAGCGTGGACACCACCCGCAAGCCATCGAGCGCCTGTTTGATCAGCGTGTCGTCGGCATTGGCCGAATAAACCGCATAGATCGGATAAGAAAAACTCGGCGCGCCTGCAGCACGACGGAATTTGGCGACGCTAAAGTCGTTTCACGCTGGTGACATCACTGCCGGCGGCGCGGATGCGCGCAACCGCTTCCTTCACAGGCTCGATGGCGACCGCCATGTGATGGGCGTTGGCGTGCAACAGGGTATTGGCGTCGCGCGCAATGGCGACGTGGCCCTTCCAGAAAACGAGATCGCCGCGGCGCAGGTCGGAAAGCTGTGACAATCGACCGAGCGCCAGTTCCTGCATGTCGCTGTCGCGCGGACACGCAAGACCCGCGGCCTGCAAAGCCACCTGCACCAGCCCCGAGCAGTCGATGCCGAGGGCGGTCTTGCCGCCCCATAGATATGGCGTGCCGATGAAACGCTCGGCCACGGCAACGAAATCCGGCTCCTTCGCCCGTAGCGGCACCAGATGCACGGCTGGGAGATGCAGCCCGGCTACTGTAACGGCAAATCGTTCGTCCTGCCGCACGATCGCGAGGCGCGCGCCGAGCGGCAGCGCAGCGATCGGGGGCATCTTGATGTCGGGACCGGGAAATCCGAGCGTGCGCAGTGCCGTGACTTTGTGCGTCTGCGCGGTGCCGATGGCATCCAGCGCGCCGGCGGAAAGCCAGCCGACATAGCCGTCGGTCTCGAGCTGGCCCCAGGCCCAGCCTTCGTCGGTGATTTCATAAACGGTTACACGCTCGCCCATGAGTGCTTCGGTATCGAGCCGCGCGTCGTGCGACGGCCGCCGCCGCAAGCCGACTTGCGGTTCGATCACTTGCCTGAACGTTCCTTCGGCGAAATTTGCGGCCTCGACCTTGCCCTGCAAATGTTTCGCCGCCAGGTCCGGCCGAAAGGCATTGATGCGTGGATCGAGCGCGACCATGGCCTAGCCGAATTTTTCCGCGATCAGCGCGTTCAGGGCCCGCGCCGACTGGCATTCGCCGCCTTCGGGCCGTCCCGGCCTGGCAACCGGCGTCCAGGCGAACACGTCAAAATGCATCCATGCTTTCGCGTTACCTACGAAGCGGCGCAGAAACAGCGCCGCCGTGATTGCGCCGCCGTGGCTGCCGCCGACATTGTTGAGATCGGCCACCTTCGATTCGAGCATCCGCTCGTAAGATCGCCATAGCGGCAACCGCCACACCGGATCGTGCTCGGTTGTGCCGCGCGCCATCATCGCGTCCGCAAGCGAATCGTCGTCGGTGAAGAATGGCGGCACATCCGGCCCGAGCGCGACGCGGGCTGCGCCGGTGAGCGTGGCGAAGTCGACAATCAGCTCCGGCTTTTCCTCGTCGGCGAGGGCAAGCGCGTCGGCCAGCACCAGCCGTCCTTCCGCATCGGTATTGCCGATCTCGACCGTGATGCCCTTGCGCGAGCGATAGATGTCGCGCGGACGGAAGCTGGTGCCGGAAATGGAATTTTCCACCGCCGGAATGACGACGCGAAGCCGGACCCTGGCCTTGCGCGCCATCAGCATGTGCGCAAGCGCGAGCGCCGTTGCTGCGCCGCCCATGTCCTTCTTCATGTTGAGCATGCCGGATTCGGGCTTGATATCGAGTCCGCCAGTGTCGAAGCATACGCCTTTGCCGACCAGTGTGATCTTCGGATCGCGGTCGCTTCCCCAGGTCATATCGATGAGGCGCGGTTCACGCGGCGAGCCGCCGCCGACCGCCTGCACGAGCGGAAATCCCCTGGCGAGTTCGTCACCCGCGATGACCTTGACGCTCGCGCCGTGTGTCTTCGCGAGCAGGCGCGCGGCGTCCTCAAGTTCCGCCGGTCCCATGTCGTTCGATGGCGTGTTGATAAGATCGCGCGCGAGCGCCACGGCTTCCGCAGCAGCGCTCAGGGCTTCGCCGTCGACGCCATCCGGCACGACCAGCCGAACGTTTCGTTCCTGCGCCTTGCGGTAGCGTGTGAACTGGTAGGAGCCGAGCGCGAAAGCGAGCGCGCCGAGCCGCGCATCGTGTGGCGCATTGGCGAAACGATAAGTGCCCGCCGGCAGCAGCGCGGGGAGCAGGCCGGGCCGGAACAGGTCCTTTATCGCCTCGTCGTCGGCTTCGAGGCCGAACAACGCGCCCGAAAGCTTGCCGTCCGATGTGGAGAGGAGCAGATGCCGTCCGGCTTTCGGCTCGAAGCCGGCACTGCGCGCGAAGGCACGCTCGCGCTCGTCGAACTGTTTGAGAACCGCCTCGAAATTCGCCGCCGTGACGAACCAGACCGGCAGCGCTTGCGCCTTTGCGGCGCTCGTAAAGACAGGATGCATGATTACTCCGCGGGCGTCGCGCATCGGCGCCTTCCGGCTCCAAGCTATATGATTTTACAAGTTAACCAGTCGTTAGGGTTAACGTTTTATTGCTCGGATAAGCCTGTCGCATGCCACCTGCCAGGATATCCATGCGTCTTACCCGTCAACACGCTGCCCGCCTGTTAGCCTCCGCCGCCGTTGCGGCGATGCTGGCGATTTCTGTCGGTGGCTGCACGACTACCGGGGACGACACGACCGGCTCCATCGGTTCGACCAGTGCGCCGCGCAGCGATACCGAATGGCGTCGTGCCGCTGCTGTCTGGGGTGAGCGTTACCACCGCAATCCCGCCGATGCCGAAGCGGCCATGAATTTTGCGAGGGCGCTGCGCGCCACCGGTGAACGGGCGCAAGCCGTCGCCGTGCTGGAACAGGCGTCGATCAAAAATCCGTACAACAAGGCTTTGCTCGGTGACTTTGGTCGTGCGCTGGCTGACGCGGGCGATCTCCGGCAGGCGCTCGACGTCCTGGGTCGTGCGCACACGCCGGAAGCTCCGGACTGGCGCATCCTCAATGCGCAGGGCGCAGTGCTCGACCAGATGGGGCGCCATCAGGATGCGCAGCGCCATTACGCAAGTGCGCTCAAGATCATGCCGAACGAGCCCTCCGTGCTGTCGAATTTGGGGCTGTCTTACGCACTGTCGCGAGATTTGAAGCACGCCGAGACCACGTTGCGCCGCGCCATCGCGCAGCCCGGCGCGGAGTCGAAAGTGCGGCAGAACCTTGCGCTGGTGGTCGGCCTGCAGGGTCGTTTCGCCGAGGCCGAAAAAATCGCCAGCGCCGATCTGCCGCCGGATGAGGCCGAGGCCAATGTCGGTTACCTGCGGCAGATGATCGCCCAGCAAAGCGCAAGCAGGAAACACGGACGCCCGCAATTGCCGGCGCCGGACGCGGGCTCCTGAGCTTTATTCGCGGATGACTGCAAGGATGGCCGCTGGCTGCGCCGGCGACGCGTCTAATGCAGGTGCATGATCTTGATTGCCGCTGGTCCGAGAATGACGACGAACAGAACCGGCAGGAAGAACAGGATCATCGGCACCGTCAGCTTGGGCGGCAGGCCGGCCGCCTTCTTCTCGGCTTCCGACATGCGCATGTCGCGGTTTTCCTGCGCCATCACGCGCAGTGCCGTGGCGAGCGGCGTGCCGTAACGCTCCGCCTGTTGCAAGGCCATGCAGACCGATTTGACGCCCGACAGTGCGGTGCGTTTGGCAAGATTCTCGTAGGCTTGGCGGCGATCGGGCAGGTACGACAGCTCCGCGGTCGTCAGCGTGATTTCCTCCGCGAGGGCGACGGATTGCGTGCCGATCTCTTCGCTGACCCGGTGGAATGCCGCCTCGATCGACATGCCTGACTCGACGCAGATCAGCAGCAGGTCGAGCGTGTCCGGAAACGCGCGCTTGATCGACAATTGCCGGCGCTGGATTCTGTTCTTCAGAAACATGAGGGGCAGGTGCATGCCGACATAGGCTGCCGCGATGCAGATGCCGATTTTGACCGTGGTGGGCTGGTTGATATCGAGGATGACGAACAGATAGACCACGGCAAAAAGAAGCATCACCACCGGCGTCACCATCCGGAAGAAAAGATAAGTGACGTAGGGAGCCTGGCCGCGGTAGCCGGCCTGCACCAGCTTCAATCTTGCTTCTTCCTGTCCGACCCATTTGGTCAGGTTGAAGCGATCGACGACGGTCTGCACGTATTGTTTCGGCGATTGTCGAAGGCTGATCTTCTGGTTTTGGCCTTGCGTCATGCGCTCGCGCTCGCGCTGGCGGATCTTCTCGCGCTCCAGTGCGACCGATTTCATGCGCTTGCCGAGCGTATCGGGGGCATAGAGCGGCATCGCCAGCGTCAATACGGTCGCGACCGCGGCGATGGCAGCAAAGACCATCGTGAGCGTCTTGACGTTGATTGAGCCGGCGATCAGGTCGAGCATCGGTGTTCTTCTCAGAAGTCGAAGTTGATCATTTTCTTCATCACCATCACGCCCATGGACATCCAGATGGCCGCGCAGGCGAGCATCAGGCGGCCAAGCGATTCGGTCCAAAGCATCGAGATGTATTGAGGGCTTGTGATGTAAACCAGCAGCATGACCGCGACCGGCAAGCAACCAATGATGCCGGCCGACGCTTTTGCTTCCTGCGACATTGCCTGGATCTTGGCCTTCATCTTCTTGCGGTCGCGCAAGACGCGCGAGAGGTTGCCCAATGTCTCCGCAAGGTTGCCGCCGGCCTTCTGCTGGATGCCGATGACGATGCCGAAGAAGTTCGCTTCGGGAAGCGGCATCTGCTCGTACAGTTTGCCGCAGGCTTGACCGAGCGGCAGGCCGACGGCCTGGGTTTCGACGATGCTGCGAAACTGCGTTTTCAGCGGCTCGGACGCTTCGACGGTGATCATCTTGAGGCAATCGAGCAAGGGCAGGCCGGCCTTGATGCCGCGCACGATGATATCGACCGCATCGGGGAAAGCGTCGATAAACTTGTTCTCGCGGCGCTTGCGCAGGAAGGACAGCATCCAGAACGGCAGCCCGAACGCGCCGGCAAATGCTATGGCGAGGCTCGGCAGCAGGCCGGCCCCCGTGAACGTCAAGGCGGCGAAAAACGCGATGCCGATGCCCGCGGCCGTGAAGATGAAGCGCCGTTTTGACCAATCGAGTCCGGCGCGCGCGATGCGAACGTTCAACGGAACGCGACGTTCTTTCTTCCGGCGCTCCTCGATTTCCTTGAGCGTGTCTTCGACTTCGTCGCGTCGCGACCGCTGCTGAACGCGTTTGGTGCGTAGCGCAGGTTCGGCCTTGGCGACGCTTGCCATACGGCGCTCGGCGTGGCGTT
The DNA here is from genome assembly GCA_049793875.1 of Pseudolabrys sp. Classification (GTDB taxonomy): domain Bacteria; phylum Pseudomonadota; class Alphaproteobacteria; order Rhizobiales; family Xanthobacteraceae; genus Pseudolabrys. Next base: position 21,536 of record JBARCH010000086.1, read on the forward strand.
CGCCGGACAGGTGCGGATAGAGGAAAACCCAGACGATACCGCCGACGGCAGCGGCAGCCAGAAAAAACACGGCCAATGCTTGCATGGCTCTCCCCGTCAGGCCTTCATGGCTTCGTTGACGGCTTCTGCGGCATCCAGGGCGGCGGCGAGGCGCTTCTCTTCGCCGTAGTAACGGGCACGATCCCAGAAGCGCGGGCGGCCGATCCCGGTAGCGCGGTGGCGGCCGATGATGTTGCCGTTCGCGTCTTCACCGACCATGTCGTAAACGAAAATATCCTGCGTCGTGATGACGTCGCCTTCCATGCCCATCACTTCGGTGACGTGCGTGATGCGGCGCGAGCCGTCGCGCAGGCGCGCGGCCTGGATAACGACGTCGACGGACGCGACGATCATTTCGCGAATGGTGCGCGACGGCAGCGTAAAGCCGCCCATGGTGATCATCGATTCAAGACGCGAGAGCGCCTCGCGCGGGTTGTTCGCGTGAAGCGTACCCATCGAGCCGTCGTGGCCGGTGTTCATTGCCTGCAACAGATCGAAGGCTTCGGGTCCGCGGACTTCGCCGACGATAATGCGTTCAGGCCGCATGCGCAGGCAGTTTTTGACCAGATCGCGCATGGTCACCTGGCCTTCGCCCTCGAGATTGGGCGGCCGCGTTTCAAGGCGCACAACGTGCGGCTGCTGCAGTTGAAGTTCCGCGGCGTCCTCGCAGGTGATGATGCGTTCGTCGTCGTCGATGAACTGCGTCAGGCAGTTGAGCAGCGTCGTCTTGCCGGAGCCGGTGCCGCCGGAAACGAGGCAGTTCACACGCGCGCGACCGATGATGCGCAGGATTTCCGCGCCTTGTTCGGTAATGGTGCCGAATTTGACGAGCTGATCGAGCGTCAGCTTGTCCTTCTTGAATTTGCGGATTGTGAGCGCGGGCCCGTCGATCGCCAGCGGCGGCGCGATGACGTTGACGCGCGAGCCGTCCGGCAGACGGGCGTCGCAGATCGGCGAGGCTTCATCGACACGCCGGCCGATCTGGCTGACGATGCGCTGGCAGATATTGAGAAGCTGCTGGTTGTCGCGGAAGCGGATGCCGGTGCGCTGAATTTTGCCTTTGACTTCGATGTAAACCGTGCCGGAACCGTTCACCATGATGTCGGCGATGTCGTCGCGCGACAACAGCGGCTCGAGCGGGCCGAAGCCGAGAACGTCGTTGCAAATATCGTCGAGCAGCTCTTCCTGCTCGGAGATCGACATCACGATGTTCTTGATCGCGATGATCTCGTTGACGATGTCGCGGATCTCCTCGCGCGCGCTTTCGGAATCGAGGCGCGCGAGTTGTGCGAGATCGATGGCTTCGATCAACGCGCCGAAGATGGTGCCTTTGGTTTCGTAGTAGCTTTCGGATTTGCGCGAATCGATTGCCGTCGGAGCGGGCGGCGGCGGTGCAGCGGCTGCGCGGACGGGGACAGGGGCGGGAACGAGTGGCGTGCCGAGGGCTTCTGCGGACAGAGCCACCCTGCCGGATTCGAGTGGCGCAGCCGACGCCGGTGCGGCACCCGGTAAAGGCGCCGAAACGGACGGCGGCATGACGGTCGATGTTGAACGCTTACCGAACACGAATGCTTCCCCGAACGGTTCTCAGCTTTGCCGCTTCATGAACTTGCTCAGAAGTGGCGACAGCAATCCTCCGCGTGAACGCTTGACTTCGGCGCGTCCGGTCAAAATCTGCGCGAGCACGCGAAACATCTCCGCGCTTTTATGGTTGGCCGACACTTCGGCGATCATCTGCCCGTTATTGGCGGCAGTGCCGAACATCTGCGGTTCGAATGGAATGATTGCGAGCGGGTCGTCTTCCAGCGCCTTGGCGAAATCGGCCGGCGTGATCTCGGGCCGTTTCGGAACGCCGACCTGATTGAGGCAATAGAACGGCCGATGGTCATTCGGTCGTGCCGTGCGCAGGAAGTCGACCAGATTCTTGGCGTTGCGCAGGTTGGCGAGATCGGGGCCGGCGACGATCAGGATGTCGTCGGCGCTTACCAGCAGCCGCTTGGTCCAGCCGGCCCATTGATGCGGAACGTCGAGCACGACGACGGGGATCGTCGTACGCAGCGAATCGAGGATCGAGTCGAACGCTTCGGCGCTGAAATCGTAAACGCGATCGAGCGTCGCCGGTGCGGCAAGCAGACTCAAATGATCGGCGCACTTCGACAGGAGACGGTCGATGAAAGCGGTATCCACGCGGTCGGGTGAGAAAACCGCATCCGCGATGCTCTGCGGCGGGTCCTGATTGTAATCGAGGCCGGCGGTGCAAAAGGCAAGATCGAGATCTGTGACGACTGAATCGAGCGACAAATCGCGGGCAATCGCCCAGGCAACGTTATGAGCCACCGTGGATGAGCCGACGCCGCCTTTGGCGCCGACGACGGCAATGATGCGGCCGACCGGCTTGGCATCGACTGCCGAGAACAGCCCGCAAATCGAGCGGACGATGTCGAGCGTGCCGACCGGCGCGATCAGGTAGTCGCTCACGCCACGGCGCGTCAGCTCACGATAGAGCGTCACGTCGTTGATACGGCCGACGACGATGACGCGCGTGCCGGAATCGCAAACTTCGGCGAGTTGATCGAGTCCGGCGAGAATATCCTGCGCACGGTTGTCGGATTCGATGAGAATGACGTTCGGCGTCGGCGAGCCGCGATAGGCTTCGGCCGCGGCTGTGGCGCCGCCCATCTGGATCTTGACATGCGTTTTCGTCAGGCGGCGATCCTCGCCGGCGGACTGGACGGCTGCCGCAGTTTCCACCGTCTCGCAAAACGCCTGGATCGAAATCCGCGGCGCCGGCGCGATGTGTTCGTCGGGACCGATGCTTTCAGCCGGCATAGCCGGCGTCTGGTCCTTGGCCGTGAGGGCGACTTGCTGTGCTTGTTTGATCATTTTCCGACGTCGCTGATCTTGCCTTTGTCGTAACCTTCATACGAGCTGCTCGGATTGGCGCCCTTGCGATATTTGTCGAGCACGACCGAGCGGTGCGCCGCATAAGCCGGCGTTTCCCCGCGCGGCTGCACCAGGTCAGCCGGGTTGTCGACCATCGCCGCAAGGTTGCGCTGGGTCGCGCAGCCCAAATTCCAGTAGTTCCGGTTTTCATTGAACTGTGCGGAACCGGTGCCGAGATCGTCCGGCCATAACCCGCAGGGCCCGGCTTCCGCCGAAAGCCTGGCGTAGCTGAGCTTGATGCTGGCGAGCGCCGAATCCGGTGGCCGGTAGTTGCGAACATAAACGCCGTTGCGCGGAACGCCGGAGGCGGCAAAGATCGAACTGATTTCCCGCAATGAATCCGCCGCAGCGCGATCAATCCCCCCACCGCGTGGAGAATCGATCACGATGCCGCTTGAGCCGTGGCGCTTCCACGTTTGCGCGAAGGCCAGCACGTCGGCGCGCTGTGACGGCGTCAAGCCGCCGCGATTCCGGCTGAGAAAGACCTGAACGG
>JBARCH010000087.1:0-6767 GCA_049793875.1 Pseudolabrys sp.
CTTTTCCGAAAACCGGTTCCCACCTGTGGAGATCAAAAAATTCGAGAGCATGTTTTTCGAAATTCATGCGCGCGCCGGCCAGTTGTGCCGTTCCTCGGCAGCAAGGCGCAACCAGGCAAACAGCGCATCGTAAACGATGAATCCCTGCCGCAGCAGGCCATGATCGTCGTCGCCCGCAAGTGCGGAGAGACCGAGCGCGACTGCGTGCAATCCGGCGGCCTCCGCGGCGATATCGGGCCGCGCGGTGTCGGCGCCGCGCACGATCAGCGCCAGCCGCGCCAGCGACGGCTCGCTTTCCAGTCCGAAAAGCTTGAGCATGGTATCGAAGCTGCAGCGTTCGCCTTCGTGGCTCAACTCCACGTCCTTGATGTCGAACGGCACGCCGCCGGCTTTCTCCGCGACCGGGATGACTTCCGGCGGTTCGACAAACAGGAAGCGTGCGGTCGGGTCGAGGAAGCGGCTGATCAGCCACGGGCAGGCGACACGGTCGATCTTCGGCCGCCGCCGCGTCACCCACACGCTCGGCCGTCGCGGTGCAATCCGGTCGAGCACCGGTTTGGCGACCAGCGGCAATCCGGCCTCCGCCCAGCCGGCGTAGCCTCCGTCCAGGACACGGGCGTCGAATCCATTCGCGCGCAAGCGCGCCACCGCCATCTGGCTGAACTCGTGCCCGGCCTTGCAGGCGACGACGACCGTCTGATTGCGGTCGGCGTGCGCCAGCCAGTCAGCGGTGTCGCCGGCATCGTGCCAGAGCGCGCCCGGCAACAAGCCGGATGCCTCGTCGTAAACGTCGCGCGCCCGCACGTCGACGATGAACGGCGCGCGCGGCGAGCCAATCAGATACCAAAGGTCAACAGGTGAGATGGAAAAGCTCGAAGCAAACATGAGCCCCCTCCGTTAACGAAGGAGGCGGTGCTTGGGCTTCCGAGCCTGAGAAACTGCGGGGCGACCGCCGCCGGCCCCACGCCATTGAAACTAGCGCACATTACGTTTGCCTTCAAGGCCGCGGTTCCGTGCGCAATGCTTCTGCGCACCGTCGTCTCTCGCCACCGAGGCGCGGCTTGGATAGTTTCAGGCAGGAGGCGACTCATGGCCAACAAGATCGATCTCGGCGGCCGCATCGCGGCAATCACCGGAGGCGCGCAAGGCATCGGTCGCGCCATCACCGAACGCTTTCTTGATTCCGGCGCCGCTGTTGCGATCTGGGATCGCGATCTCGCGCTGGCGCAAAAGGTAGCCGGCGAATTGAAAAGCCGCGGGCGCATTGCTGCGTTCGCGGCGGACGTCACAAAATATCCGGATATCGAACGCGCGCGCGACGAAACGATTAAAAGCTTCGGCCGCATCGACATCCTGGTGAACAACGCCGGCATCGCCGGGCCGAACGTGAAGACGTGGGAATACCCACTCGACGCCTGGCGCGACGTGATGGCGGTCAATCTCGACGGACCGTTCAATTGCTGCCGCGCGCTCGCGCCGGCGATGATCGCGCAGAATTACGGCCGCATCGTCAACATCGCGTCAATCGCCGGCAAGGAAGGCAATCCGAATGCGCCGGCTTACTCGGCATCGAAGGCCGGCGTCATCGCGCTCACCAAATCACTCGGCAAGGAACTTGCGACTTACGACATCGCGGTCAACTGCATCACACCGGCGGCCGCGAAGACCGCCATCTTCGACCAGATGACGCAGCAGCACATCGACTTCATGCTCTCGAAAATCCCGCGCGGCCGTTTCGTCACCGTCGAAGAAATTGCGAGCCTCGCCGCTTTCTGCGCCTCGGCCGACTGCTCGTTCACGACCGGCGCGGTATTCGATATTTCCGGCGGACGGGCGACCTATTGAGCGAGAGCATCGATGCCGTGACTCCCCTCCACCCACGCGCGCAGCGCGTGGTGGGGTGGGGTCGGGGGTGGGGGCTATTTTAGTTTCAGTTGCTTTCCCCCACCCCGGCGAATGTCGCTATCGCGCCATTCGCCGACCCTCCCCACCGCTTCGCGGGGAGAGGGCAAAGAAATTCGCGATCAGCGGCGGCAGCCGATCATGACCGACGACACAAAGCTTCGCCGCCAGCGGCTCACCGGCATCGCGTTCATTTGCGGGACCGTGATTTTCTTCGCCACCCTCGACACGACTGCGAAATATCTCAATCATTACATGGACACCGTGCAGGTGGTGTGGGCGCGGTACACCGGTGGTTTTCTGCTGGCATTGGTTCTGTCCAATCCGGTGTCCCGGCCGTCGTTGATGGTGACATCGCGGCCGTGGTTGCAGATCGGCCGCTCGCTCCTGTTGCTTGGCTCGACGGCTTTCAATTTCCTGGCCTTGCGCTGGCTGCAACTCGATCAGACCACGGCCATCATGTTTTCAACGCCGTTTTTGGTGGCGGTGCTGTCGGGGCCGCTGCTCGGCGAATGGGTGGGCTGGCGCCGATGGATCGCGATCGTCGTCGGCTTTGCCGGCGTGTTGCTGGTCGCGCGTCCCGGCTTCGGGGGCATCCATCCTGCAGCCCTTTTGTCCGTGCTTTCGGTCCTCTGCTACGGCAGCTACATGATCGCCACGCGCATCCTTGCCCGCACGGATTCGAACGAGACCACGCTGTTTTATTCCAACGTGGTCGGCGCCGTTCTGATGAGCCTGGTCATCCCGTTCTTCTGGAGCACGCCGCATGACCCGCTCATCATCGGACTGATGGTGCTATCGGGCGCGCTGGCCAGCATCGGACATTATCTCCTGATCATTGCCCACCGGCTCGCGCCACCGGCGGCGCTGGCGCCCTTCCTCTACACGCAGTTGGTGTGGGTGATCGTGCTCAGCTTTGTCGTATTTGGCGACCTGCCCAACGGCTGGACGCTTGCGGGGATGGCAGTCGTGGTCGCGTCCGGGCTTTATTTGCTGCATCGGGACCGCAAGGTGGGCCGCCGCACGGTCAACGAAAGCCTCGTGGAATGACAGGCATTACCTGGAGAGAGTTGCAGGGGCTTCCGTCTAGGCGGTAAGTTTGCCCCCGCGCGGCCCCCGAAACCGGCAACCGGTTTTCGGACAAGATCATGCGCCAATGCTACGTATAAGTTGGCTTTTCGAGGAACCTCCATGGCGACAATAAAGGACCGGGCACCGCAGCCGGCTGGCTCGGGCTTGAACGACGATATCGGTGAGGAAAAACGGCTGGCGCTGTACCGCTCGCAGGTGCGTCTGCGCGAGGCCGAGCAACGCGCCTACGACCTGTTCCTGCAGAATCTGGTCAAGGGTACGAGCCACCTGTCGCTCGGGCAGGAGGCGATCGCCGCGGGCTTCGGCGAGGCGATGCAAAAGGGCGACCTCAGCTTCTGCACCTATCGCGGCCATGCCCATACGCTGGCCCGTGGGGTGCCGGTCGAGAAAGTGTTGGGCGAGCTGATGCAGCGCGACAACGGCCTGATGCGCGGCAAAGGCGGCTCGATGCATCTGACATCCGAGCAGCACGGCGTGATGGGCTCCTACGCCATCATTGGCGCACATCTTCCGATCGCCTGCGGCGCGGCCTGGCGCGCGCAATACAAGGGCGACAAGGACGTGTCGGTCTGCTTCTTCGGCGACGGCACCACCAATATCGGCGCGTTCCACGAAGCGCTGAATTTCGCCGCGGTATGGAAATTGCCGGTGGTGTTCGTGTGCGAGAACAATCTCTACATGGAATACACGCCGATTGCCGACGTAACAGCCGTACAGCACCCGGCCGCCGACCGTGCCGGCTCCTACAATCTTCCGCGCATCGTTATCGACGGCAATGACGCCGACGCGGTCTATCGCGAGGCGCAAAAGGCCTTCGCCAAGGCACGCGCCGGCGAGGGTCCCTCGCTGATCGAGTGCATGACCTATCGCTATAGCGGTCATTCGCGCGCCGATCCGGCCAAGTATCGCCCCGAGGGCGAACTTGAGCACTGGAAGCTGCGCGATCCGATCAAGATTTATCGCGAGCGGCTGAAGCAGTTCGGCGTGAGCGATTCCGTGATCGAACAGATCGACGCCAGCGTGCGCAAGGAAGTCGACGACGCGACCGAAGTCTGCAAAGCCGCGCCGATGCCGCCGCTCGATATTCTCACAACCGACGTCTATGCCGACGGTGGCTGGGCGTGGAGAAATTAAAATGCCCGAACTAAGTTATCGCGACGCCGTCATCCGCGGCATCGCACAGGAAATGTCGCGCGACCCTGATGTCGTTTTTCTCGGCGAGGACGTGGCGAAGGCTGGCGGCGTGTTCAAGGCGACGGTCGGGCTCTATGAGCAGTTCGGGCCGTTGCGCGTGCGCGATACGCCGATCTCCGAGCAGGCGATTCTCGGTGCCGCGATGGGGGCGGCGATGACCGGCCTCAAGCCGATCGCCGAAATCATGTTCTCGGATTTCTTTGCGGTGTGTTTCGATTACATCGCCAACGAAATTCCGAAGAGCCGCTACATGTCCAACGGGCAGACGAAATGCCCGCTGGTGGTGCGCACCGGCAACGGCGCCGGCTCCCGCTTCGGCGCGCAGCACTCACAGAGCGTCGAGAACTGGTGCATGATGATCCCCGGCCTCAAGGTCGTGGCGCCATCGACCCCGCGCGATGTCATTGGCTTGCTGGCGGCTGCGGTGCGCGATCCAGATCCGGTTATCTTCCTCGAGCACAAATCGCTCTACGCCACCAAGGGCGAAGTACCCGATGGCGAGATCGTCGACACCCTCGGCACAGCCAAAATTGTGCGGCCCGGCAAGGACGCCACCATCGTCGCGCTGGCGCTCATGGTGCCGCGCGCGCTGGCCGCGGCGGAGCGGCTGAAATCGGAACACGGCATCGACTGCGAAGTTGTCGATGTGCGTTCACTGGTGCCGCTCGACACGCAAACGATCCTCGGTTCGGTCGCGAAGACCCACCGGCTGTTTACCGTGGAGGAGAATCCGCGGTTGTGCGGATGGGGTGCGGAAATCGTATCGATCGTCGCCGACGAAGCCTTCTACGATCTCGACGGCCCGCCGGTACGCATCACCACACCGCATATTCCGCTTCCGGCCGCCGACATCCTGGAAGACATCGTGCTGCCGACGCCGGACCGGATCGTGGAAACGGTGAAGCGGAGCTTGAATAGTTGATTTTCTCTGGTCATTCCGGGGCGCGCCGCAGGCGCGAGCCCGGAAGCCAGAGCCGCGCGTTGTAACTTCTGGATTCCGGGTTCGGCGCAGCGCGCCGCCCCGGAATGACGGGTAAAGGTGCAGTCATGGCTAACTACGACAATCTTCTCGCCGATGTTCCGACCGATCTCTGGATCGGCGGCAAGTGGCGCAAATCGTCCGATAACGGCCGTTTCGACGTCATCGATCCGGCGACCGAACGCAAGATCGCCTCGGTTGCGAGCGCCACGGTGGAGGACGCCAAGGCCGCGCTCGATGCCGCGCAAAACGCCTTCGAAGGCTGGGCCGGCCGCAAGCCGCGCGAGCGCGCCGAGATCCTGCGCAAATGCTATGAACTGATCATGCGCGATGCCGAACGCTTCGCGAAGCTGATCACGCTTGAAAACGGCAAGGCGCTGACGGATTCGCGCGGCGAAGTTGCCTACGCCGCCGAGTTTTTCCGCTGGTACGCCGAAGAGGCCGTGCGCAATCTCGGCAGTATCTCGACGGCGCCGGCCTCCGGCGCCCGCATCGTCGCCCAGCACAAGCCGGCCGGCATCGCGGTGCTGGTGACGCCGTGGAATTTCCCGGCGGCGATGGCGACGCGCAAGATCGGCCCGGCGCTCGCCGCCGGCTGCCCGGTTATTTTGAAGCCCGCGTCCGACACGCCGCTCACGATGCTGGCGTTGATGCCGGTGCTGGAAGAGGCGGGCGTTCCGGCCGGCGTCGTCAACGTCATCCCGTCGCGCTCGTCCGGCAAGGTGGTCGGACACATGTTGCACGACCCGCGCGTGCGCGTGGTTTCGTTCACGGGCTCGACCGAAGTCGGCCGCAAGCTGCTGCATGAAGCCGCCGACACCATCCTCAAGCCGGCGATGGAATTGGGCGGCAACGCGCCGTTCATCGTCTTCGAGGATGCCGATATCGATGCGGCGATCGACGGTGCGATGATCGCCAAGATGCGCAACATGGGCGAGGCCTGCACGGCGGCAAACCGCTTCTACGTGCACGAGAAGGTGCACGACGAGTTTGCCAAAAAGCTGACCGACAAGATGAACGCGCTGAAGATGGGCAACGGGCTGGACGACGGCGTCGCGCTCGGGCCGCTGGTCAACGAGGAAGGCCGCGACAAGGTGATAGAGCTGGTCGACGACGCGGTGCAGAAGGGCGCCAAGGTTCTGACCGGCGGCAAGAAGCCCGAAGGCACCGGCTATTTCTATCCGGCCACCGTGCTCACCAATGTGTCGAACGATTCGAAAATGCTGCGTGAGGAAATCTTCGGGCCGGTCGCGTCGATCCAGACGTTCAAGTCCGAGGATGAGGCGATCAAGCGCGCCAACGACACGGAATACGGCCTGGTCGCCTATCTCTATACCAGGGACTTGAGCCGCGGCATGCGCGTATCCGAGAAGCTCGACTTCGGCATGATCGGCCTCAATCGCGGCCTCGTGTCCGATCCGGCCGCGCCCTTCGGCGGCACCAAGCAGTCCGGTCTCGGCCGGGAAGGCGCGCAGGAAGGCATGAAGGAATTTATGGAGACGCAATACGTCTCCGTGAGCTGGTAGCGTCTCGGCTTTGTTATCGCCGGGCTTGGTCCGGCATTCCCGCCTGGGGAAGCAAAGCCGTGCCGTGGTTTTCG
>JBARCH010000088.1:0-14606 GCA_049793875.1 Pseudolabrys sp.
GGATAGGCAGTGCCGCTTACTGTCTTCACCTTGTCGATATCGACTTTCGGCATGCGTCGCCCCGTTCAAACGCGTTCGATGATCGTGGCCGTGCCCATGCCGGCGCCGATGCACAGCGTGACAAGCGCGGTATTGAGGTCGCGCCGCTCCATCTCGTCGATCGCCGTGCCGAGAATCATTGCACCTGTTGCGCCGAGCGGATGGCCCATGGCGATGGCGCCGCCATTGACGTTGAGCCTGGCGCTGTCGATGCCGAAGGCTTGCATGAAGCGCAGCACGACCGAGGCAAACGCCTCGTTGACCTCGATCAGGTCGAGATCGTTGATCGTCATGCCGGCCTTCTTGAGCACCTTGTGTGTCACATCGATCGGGCCGGTGAGCATCATCGCCGGCTCGGAGCCGATATTGGCGAATGCACGGATACGCGCACGCGGCCTGAGATTGGCGGCGCGGCCGGCATCCTTGCTGCCGACCAGCACGGCTGCGGCGCCATCGACGATGCCGGATGAATTGCCGGCATGATGCACGTGATTGACGACTTCGATTTCCGGATGGGCCTGCACCGCGACGGCGTCGAAACCACCGAGTTCGCCCATCTGCACGAACGACGGTTGCAACTGTGCCAACGATTGCATGGTCGTGGTCGGACGCATGTGCTCGTCCTTCGCAAGGATCGTGAGGCCGTTGACGTCCTTCACCGGCATGACCGATTGCTTGAAGCGGCCCTCGTCCCACGCCCTTGCGGCCCGCTGCTGGCTCTCAACCGCATAACCGTCAACGTCGGCGCGCGAGAAACCATATTTTGTGGCGATCAGGTCGGCCGAAATGCCCTGCGGCATGAAGTAGGCCTTGACCGCGATCGACGGGTCGACCGGCCATGCGCCGCCGGCCGCGCCGATGCCGACACGACTCATCGACTCGACGCCACCGCCGATCGCCATCTCGTGCTGCCCTGACATGACTTCGGCCGCGGCGAAATTCACCGCGTCGAGACCCGACGCGCAAAAACGATTGATTTGAATGCCGGGTACGCCGTCGCCATAGCCGGCCGAAAGCGCCGCGGCACGCGCGATGTTGCCGCCAGCCTCACCGACCGGATCGACGCAACCGAGGATCACATCGTCGACCAGCGCCGAATCGAGTTCGTTGCGGTCGCGAATACCGGCCAACGTTTGCGCCGCCAGATTGAGCGCCGTGACTTCGTGCAACGACCCGTCGACCTTGCCGCGGCCGCGCGGCGTGCGCACGTGGTCGTAAATAAATGCGTCGGGCATCGGCGTTCTCCTGCGGGGGCTACAGGCTCCGCGCGATCAGCAATTTCATGATCTCGTTGGTGCCGGCATAAATCCGGAATACACGGGCGTCGCGATACATGCGCGAGATCGGGTACTCGTCCATATAACCGTAACCGCCGAACAATTGCAGGCAGCGGTCGATCACATTGCCTTGCGTATCGGTAAGCCGGTACTTGGCCATCGAAGCCGTCACGGTGTCGAGTTCACCTTTGACGTGACGCTCAATGCAATGATCGACGAACACCTTGGCGATCGTCGCTTCGGTCTTGCAGTCAGCCAGTTCGAACTGCGTGTTCTGGAATTCGATGATCGCCCTGCCGAACGCCTTGCGCTGCTTGGCGTAATCGACAGTGAGCGCGACCGCGCGTTCCATCATCGCCGCCGCGTGCATGGCAACGATCAGTCGCTCCTGCGGCAATTCCTTCATCAACTGGTAGAAACCCTGACCTTCTTCGGTCCCGAGCAGATTTTCAGCCGGCAACTTCACGTCGTCGAAAAACAGTTCCGACGTATCGGCCGATTCCATGCCGAGCTTTTTCAGCTTGCGGCCGCGGCGGAAGCCGGGCGCGTCATCGGTCTCGACGACAAGCAGCGAAACGCCTTTGGAGCCCGCCGCCGCATCGGTCTTGGCCACGACCACCACCAGATTGGCGTGCTGGCCGTTGGTGATGAAAGTCTTGGAGCCGTTGAGCACGTAGCCGTTACCGGATTTTCTCGCCGACGTGCGCACGCCTTGCAGATCGGAACCGGTACCGGGCTCTGTCATGGCGATGGCGCCAACCATTTCGCCGGTGGCGAGTTTTGGCAGCCAGCGTTTCTTCTGCTCCTCGGTGCCGTAGTGAAGAATGTAGGGTGCAACGATCCCGGAATGCAGCGGTGCGCCGAATGTATCAAAACCAGCAAGCGACAATTCGCGATTGATTATCGCTTCGTGCGCGAACGTGCCGCCCGCGCCGCCGTATGCCTCGGGCATCGACGCGCAGAGCAGCCCGGCCTCGCCCGCCTTGTTCCAGACCTCGCGGTCGTAGATGCCGGCCTCGTGCCAGCGATCGAGATGGGGGACGAATTCGTCGGCAATGAAACGGCGAGCCTGCTCTTCGAGCAGGACGAGGTCCTCGCTCATCCACGCCGGGCGCGGCAGGTTGAGGCCTTCCATGTCAGGAGCGTCCCTTGCGCCGTTTTTGGTCGAATCGTCGCTGCACGCACAATAAAGGCCGCGATGCAGCCATGCGAGGGCCTAGCGGTGACAGAACCGGCTGACGGGTGCTAGGAGCGATCCTCAGCAGCCAGGCATGTCCTCACCGTGACATCATCGCACGCAGCCGGTCAGTCCGGCCCGGACCCGACCGATTCCGCGAAAGCGTGGTTGCGCCTTGCCGTTGTGGCACTCATTGGCACCGTTGGCGGTGTTGGCATGTGGTCGGTGGTGGTCGCACTGCCGGCAATCCAGGCCGACTTCGGGGTCGATCGCGCCGCGGCTACCCTGCCTTATACGCTCGCCATGCTCGGCTTCGGCGGTGGCGGTATCCTTATGGGACGGCTCGCCGACCGCTTCGGCATCGCGATACCGCTGGCGATCGGAACGGTGGCAATGGGCGTCGGCTATGTTGCAGTCGGCTACTCCGGCAGCATCTGGCAGGTTGCCGTTATCCACGGCGCGCTGATCGGCTTTGGCTGCTCCGCCACCTTCGGCCCGCTGATGGCGGACGTCTCGCATTGGTTCGCGCGCCGCCGCGGCATTGCGGTTTCGATCGCAGCCGCATCCAACTATATCGCCGGCACGTTCTGGCCGACGGTGATTCAACATTTCATTGGTACGGTAGGCTGGCGCACGACCCACATCGGAATCGGGATCGTACTTCTTGTCGTCATGCCGCCGCTCACGCTGGCGCTGCGCGGGCGGGTAGAATCTCATCACGCTGCAGCTGCAGCCGCAGCGCACCGACAGGCAAGTCTGCCGTTCTCATCAGGAACGCTGCAAACGGTGCTATGCATCGCCGGAATTTGTTGCTGCGTGGCGATGGCAATGCCGCAAGTGCACATTGTCGCTTATTGCGGGGATCTCGGTTACGGCGTCGCGCGTGGCGCGGAAATGCTTTCGCTCATGCTCGCCTGCGGCATCGTCAGCCGACTGATCTCTGGTATGGTCGCGGATCGCATCGGCGGCCTGCGCACATTGCTGATCGGATCGCTGCTGCAAGGGACCGTGCTATTCCTTTATCTGTGGTTCAATGGGCTAACCTCCCTCTACGTGATCTCCGCACTGTTCGGATTATTCCAGGGCGGCATCGTGCCAAGCTATGCCATCATCGTGCGCGAGTATTTTCCACCGTCGCAGGCCGGCACACGCGTCGGCCTTGTGCTGTTTGCAACGCTGGTCGGCATGGCATTCGGGGGCTGGCTGTCAGGCGCGATCTTCGACCTGACCGGCTCTTACCGGGCCGCGTTCATCAACGGACTTGCCTGGAATCTGACGAACGCGTCGATCGTGGCGTTCCTGCTGCTACGCGCACGCCGTCGTCCGGCCGTCGCGCACGGCGTATGAATCGTTACGGCACGCAGCGGGTTTAACCGTCCGCGTGCCGTAAGCCGCATATCCTGCGTCGAGCGGCTATTTCTTCATGCGCGCTTTTACCGGATCCTTGACGTTCGGGATCTGCGCGATGTCGACATTAACCAGGTGACCGTCCACTTTGCGAACTTCGCGCACATAGACGGTCTGGATGATGTCGCGCGTTTCCGGGTCGATGGAGATCGGGCCGCGCGGACTTTCCCATTTCATGCCCTTGGCCGCACCGATCAACGATTCACCATCGGCTTTGCCGCCCGTTTTTTTCAGCGCCCCATAGATGAGATGCATGCCATCCCAACCACCGATCGAGAAAAAATCCGGATTGCGCTTGTAATCGGCGTTGTAGGCTTTCACGAAATCCTTATTCATTTTCGAGTCGTGATTGTAGTCGTAGTGACCTGATGTGATCATGCCGATAGATGCGTCGCCCATGCTCTTGAGCGCGTGCTCGTCGGTAATCTCGAGTTGGCCCATTACCTTCGTCTTCTTGGGATCGATGCCGCGCTCGGCCATAGCCTTGCCCAAAGCGCCCGGCTGTGCACCGCCGGGAATGAAGATGAAGATGCCTTCCGGATTAAGGTCTTTCGCGCGCTGCACGAACGCGGAGAAATCCGGGTTTGCGACCGGCATGCGCACCGAGCCGACGATCTCGCCGCCCCCGGCTTTGAAACCGGTCTGGAACGACTGCTCGGCGTCATGGCCGGGGCCGTAATCGGACACCATAGTATAGACCTTCTTCACATGTCCGTTGGTCGCGACCCATTTTCCGAACGCTTCGTTCAATTGCGGAATGGTGAGCGATGTGCGTGCCATGTACGGCGACTTCGTGGTGATGATCGCTGTCGCCGCGTTCATCACCACCATGAACTTCTTTGCCTCGGCGGAGACATCACCCGCGGCTATCGCGTTCGGCGTGAGCACGAAGCCGGCAAGAATGTCGACGTTGTCGCGCGTAACCAGTTCTTGCGCGAGACGCTTGGAGACCGCCGGATCGATGCCGCCGGTATCCTTACGGATGATCTGGATTTTTTTGCCCGCGACCGTATCGCCGTGCTGCTTGACGTAAAGCTTGATGGCATTGTCTTCTTGGGCCGCCGCGTCCGCGAATTGGCCGGAGTAAGGCAGGATCAACCCGATCTTCACGATACCTTGGGCGTGCGCAGAAACCGCAGCCAACGTCAGCGCTGCAACGCTCAGGAACGTCGTGACAAATTTTTTCATCGTAGCTCCCTCCCGGATGTGTCGTTATTTTTAGGGAACGATAGCCGACGCTATTTCCGGCGGTCAATTACACAGCCCGTAGCGCCTTGGGCCGGCCGCCCACCGCTTCGGGTGGTGGCGCAAGATGGGCAACGGCTTTAAGGGCAATCGGTGCCAAAATTCGGCATTTCCAGCCATCTCGACACGAGCTTTCGGCGAAACGGCCAGTCACCTTTGCCTTTGCTTTCTGAAAAGGGCAAAAGCCGCGAGATACATTCCGCGAGCATGCCGTCCGGCCGTTGACAATCTACGATTCACGACAAGAATGCCGCGCCGGTTTTCGAGGGGCGTGTCACCATGAATTTTGCGGTCGTGCGTCCGGACGTCATCCGGGCGGTAAACCAAAGTTGGCTTTTGAATATGTGGCGCCGCCACCGCGGCTACAGTCCCTTGCCGCGCTGGGACACAATCGAAAAGGAAAATCTTACGGCATCGGCCGAACAGTTGAGTTTTCTCGAAGTCGCCGCAACCGGAGACGTCACCCGCTTCAGGATTCGCTCTCACGGCGCGGTGCTCGGTGAAGTTTACGGCTCGCCAGACTGCAGCGGCCGCTTCCTCGATGAGATCATATCGCCCGCACAGCAGACAAATGCGCTGGCGCCTTACCGGCAGGTGGTAGAAGGCAAATTGCCGATCTACACGATTCACGACATGCGCGACCGCTTGGGGCGTCTTGTCAATTACGAGCGACTGCTGCTGCCATACAGTCGCGACCGCCGTACCGTCGATCGTGTTTTGGCGTCATTCGAATTCATTTGCGCCGACGGCACCTTCGAGCGCCAGGGTTTGATGAGATCCGCATTGGTGCCGCCAACATTACGACTTTCGGCCACGATCCAGCCAAGCGCCGCCGCATAACGTCAGAACGCTTCCTCCGGCAATTCCATCGTGCTTGCGGCACCCGACTGGATGCGCGCGAGATGCGCTGTTGTCTCCGGCAGCATCCGTTCCATGAAGAAGCGTGCGGTGACGAGCTTCGCGCTGTAACGTGGCGCGGCGCCATTCGCCTTCGGCAAGTTGGCGATCGCAGCTTCGGCGATGCGGCACCACATGTAGCCGAGCGCTACCAATCCGAAGAGGTGCATATAGTCATATGATCCGGCGCCGGCATTGTCGGGCTTGGCCATGGCATTTTGCATGAACCACATTGAGGCTTGCTGGAGGTGCGCCAGCGACTGCCCCAAGGGTTTGAGATAGACGTTCATCGCGTCGCTGTCGGCACGCTGCTTGAGATAAGCTTGTACTTCATTGAAGAATGCCATCATTGCGCGACCGCCGTCCTTGCCGAGCTTGCGGCCGACAAGGTCGAGCGCCTGGATGCCGTTGGCGCCTTCGTATATCTGCGCAATGCGCGCGTCGCGCACGAATTGCTCCATGCCATGTTCGGCGATGTAGCCGTGGCCGCCGAATATTTGCTGCGCCAGAACCGCATTGGCGAAACCGCCATCGGTAAGCACGCCTTTGATGACTGGCGTCAGCAGACCCATGTGATCGTCGGCGCTCTGGCGTTCCTTCTCATCCGTCGAACGATGCGCGACGTCGCTCTTGAGCGCGGTCCACATCACCAGCGCGCGGGCCGCTTCGTTGAACGCCCGCATCGTCATCAGCGCACGCCGCACGTCGGGGTGCACGACAATCGGATCGGCCGGCTTGTCCTTGTATTTTGCGCCGGTAAGTGCCCGGCCCTGCAGGCGTTCCTTGGCGTAGAGCGCGGCGTTCTGGTACGCGACTTCCGACAGCGCCAAGCCCTGCACGCCGACTCCGAGCCGGGCCTCGTTCATCATCACGAACATGGCGTTAAGGCCGCGGTTCTCCTCACCGATCAGCCAGCCGGTCGCGGCGTCGTAATTCATCACGCAGGTAGCGTTGCCGTGAATACCCATCTTCTCTTCGATCGAGCCGCATGACACGCCGTTGTGCGCGCCGGGCGAACCATCATCGTTGACCATGATCTTGGGACACACGAACAATGAGATGCCTTTAGTGCCTGGGGGCGCACCTTCGATGCGCGCCAGCACAAGATGGATGATGTTTTGCGCAAGATCGTGCTCGCCGGCCGAAATAAAAATCTTGGTGCCGGTGATCTTATAACTGCCGTCAATCTGCTTCACCGCCTTCGTGCGCAGTAGCCCGAGGTCGGTGCCGCAATGCGGCTCCGTCAAATTCATGGTACCGGTCCACTCGCCGGTGACCATCTTCGGCAGGTATTTTGCTTTCAGTTCGGGCGAGGCGTGCACAAGCAACGCGGCAATCGCACCCTGCGTCAGGCCGGAATACATGGCGAATGCCATGTTGGCCGAGCACATGAACTCGTTGACAATCTCCGTCAGCGTTGCCGGCAGCCCCTGCCCGCCGAATTCCGGCGGCACCGAAAGACCGATCCAGCCGCCGCCCGCCAATTCCTTGAACGCCTCCTTGAACCCCATGGGCGTCGTGACGCTGCTATCGGCGTGGCGCTTGCAGCCCTCGCGGTCGCCGATCCGATTGAGCGGCGTCAGTGTCTCCTCGGAAAACCTGGCGGCCTCGCGCAATACCGCCTCGACGATGTCGGGGGACGCATCGGTAAAGCCCGGCAGATTGCCGTAGCGGTCGATATGGAAGACGTCGTTGAGCAGAAACAACGCGTCCTCGACCGGCGCTTTGTAGCTGGGCATTCGTCCCTCCAGTCTTCGTCGCCACAATCGTTAACGAAAGGTTAATTTGGCGGCTTCCCAACCATTCTGGCCGGGGCGTCCAACCCTGAAGGTGGCGATAAACGCCGCACGTAACCGGATTATGGCGGCGCCGATCTACGTCGGCGTTAAGGGCCGGGAACCGTGCAAATTCACAGAGAGTTCCAGGACTTCGGCCAGTTCTTAACCGCTTGTTTACCGTGAACGGCAAAAAGTCGGCGCGTGGAATGAGGACCGCGCCCGTTTTCCATTCGCCGTTAATACGTGCCGGTTCCACGAGGGCCAAAAGGCTCTTTGCGCCTCCACCTCGAATGCAGGTGAGAGAATGAAATTTGGCGTGCCATGGAGCGTAAAAGGAATCCGGCCTGAAGCGCGCGAGAGTGCGAAAGAAGCGGCGCGCCGGTCGGGCTTGCCACTTGGCGAGTGGCTTAACTCCGTCATCATCAACTCGGCGGCGCAGGCGGGCGTCGAGCCAGGGTTCGACGACGATGACACCGACGAACTTTCCGACGTTCACGGCCGCCTGGACGATATCACGCGGCGGCTCGATCGACTCGGCCGCAGCGGACCGGATGCCTATGCGCCGAAGCGCACGCGCGATAATTCCGATCAACTCGTCGAATTGATCGGAAGACTCGATCAGCGCATCGACCAGCTCGCAGCAGCCGTCCACACCAAAGCTCCGCCACTTGCGTCTTCCGTCCACAGCTCGCTCGGCATCGATCAGGCGGTCGCCGAAATTTCCGCGCGCCGGCGCATGCTCAACGGAGAACAGCCGGCGCCGCCGATACCTGCAGCCGTGCGCCCGCAAGCTCAACGCGCGGCGGTTCCCACTCAGGATTTGTCGGGCCTCGAAGACCAACTCCGCAACATTACCGAGCAGATCGAGACATTACGGCGGCCCGGCGTCGAGGATGCGATCAACGCCCTGCGTGGTGAACTTAACGACATCGGCCGTGCGTTGACCGATGCGATGCCGCAGCGTGCGATCGAAACAATCGAGCAGCAGATCAAGGGCCTCAGTCACCGCATCGCAGAGGGCCGTCAGGCCGGCGTCGACGCAAGCGGCCTGACCGGCGTCGAGCAGGGCCTCGCGGAAGTGCGCGACGCGCTGCGCAACCTTACGCCTGCGGAAAGCCTCGTCGGCTTCAACGACGCGGTGGCGGGCCTCGCCAACAAGATCGATCTTGTCGTCGCGCACAACGATCCGGCAATGATTCAGCAGCTTGAATCGTCCATCACAACGTTGCGCGAATTATCCAGCCACGTCGCCACCAACGAGACGGTAAGCAAGCTTGCAGGTTACGTGCAGACGCTGGCGCAAAGAGTCGAGGAAATGGCGCACACCGGCGCCACGACAAGCGCCATCGGCCATCTCGAACAGCGCATCACCGCGCTTTCCGATGCCTTGACCGAGCGTACCCAGCATGGCGGCACGGTGCCGCCGCGCCTCGAAGCCCTGGTCACGTCGCTCTCCGACAAGATCGAGCAACTCCAGAATTCACGCGGCGATAACGTTGCGCTTGGCCACCTTGAAGATCGCATCGTTACGCTGGTGCAGCGGCTTGACGCATCCGATTCGAGACTCGTCCATCTTGAGGCGATCGAACGCGGCCTCGCCGACCTGCTCGTTCACATTGAGGACATCCGCGGCAACCGAAGCGGTGGCTTGCGCGCGGACACCCTGCACGACACCGCCAATCAGGCCGTACGGCGGCTCGCCGCCGCCGCACAAAATGTCAGCGCCGATTTCCACGCCGCGGATCCGGATGCGATAGCGCTCACGCAACCGGTCGGCAAAGTTGTTGCGCGGGCGGTGGCGGATACGCAGCCACCCATGCCACAGGTGCCAACAGTGCCACCGATGCAGGTACCCCAGGTGCAGGTGCCAGCGGCGACGCAAATGATGCAGGGCATGCGGGCGCCGCAGGGGATGCAGGCGCCGCAGGCAACGGCGCAGAAGCGCGCGCCGATGCCGGGGGTCAAACGTCCGGCCATCGATCCCGATCTTCCGCCGGACCAGCCGATCGAACCTGGCTCGATGCCGCCGCGCGCGACCGCAGACCTCGCGGCGCGCATTGCCGCATCCGAGGCAGCACTGGGCGGCGTCAAGCCGGCGGCCGAAACCGGCGAACGCTCGAGCTTCATCTTCGCGGCGCGGCGCGCGGCGAAGGCCGCGGCGGACGAACAGCCGCTGCATGCCGATGCGATGGGCGAGGGACAAGAACACGGTCCTTCGCTCGGCTCGAAAATCGCGAAGCGCGTGAAGTCCCTGTTCGTCGCCGCGAGCGTGATCGCAATCGTCATCGGCTCGTTGCAGATCGGATCGAAATTCTTCGACTTCGGCAGAAGCGCGCACAGGCAGCAGTCCGCCCATAATGCCGCCAAGAACAAGGCACGCGACGACGCGCCGGCGAGCACCGGCAGCATTGCGTCTGACAGTGTTGCGGCACCCGGCACAGCAATGCTGTTCCCATCGGCCACGCCGTTCGCCGGCAATATCGCGACCACGCCGACCCTAAACCTGACCAGCCCGCAATCGACGCTCGACACGCCGCCACCCAACGCTAGCCAGACGCCGGCGAGCGACATCACCGGCTCGATACCGCGTCCGATGCTGAGCAGCCGTCCCATCGTGCCCCCGATCCCGATGCTGCCGGCCGTCTCCGGTTATTCCGGCGGGCTCGACGACAAGCTTCCCGCTGCGATCGGCGGCGCAACATTGCGCACGGCCGCCGCCGCCGGCAATCCGGCCGCCGCATACGAGGTCGCTCTCCGCTATGCGGAAGGACACGGTGTGGCGTCGAACCTGGAGGAAGCGGCGCGCTGGCTCGAACGCGCGGCCAGCAAGGGTCTTGCGCCCGCGCAGTTCCGGCTCGGCAGCATGCTTGAGAAGGGCCAGGGCGTGAAGAAAGACCTGGCGCGTGCGCGCAATCTCTATCTCGCGGCCGCCGCCAAGGGCAACGCCAAGGCGATGCACAATCTGGCGGTGCTCTACGCCGAGGGTACCGGCGGCAAGCCGGATTATGCTACCGCCGTGAGCTGGTTCAGGAAGGCCGCGAATCGAGGCATTTCCGACAGCCAGTATAATCTTGCGATCCTTTACGCCCGCGGAATGGGCGTCGAAAAAAGCTTCAGCGAATCCTACAAATGGTTCGCGCTTGCGGCCGAGAAAGGCGATCGCGAATCCGCCAAGAAACGCGACGAGATCGCCGCCCGGCTCGATCCCAAGACGCTCGCCGCCGCGCAGCACGCGGTGAAAATCTGGACCGCCGAACCGCAGCCCGAGGCCGCAAATACCGTGGCGCCTCCGCCCGGCGGCTGGGACCACGAAAAGGCCGGCACGCCGGCCGCCAAGGGCAAGCCCCGCACGCCCGGCACTTATGAGATCGGAAAGCGTTGAACGATCGCGCCACTTCGCACAAAATCCTGATCGACGCGCCGTTCCGCTGTAATATCGCCACGTTATATTATCTGAATTTCGGGCCGGCCGCGCAAAGCAAGGCATCCGTCGGCGGTTGACCCGCGGATCGGCGCTTTCGGCACGAGCACATTTTCGTCCAACGCCGGATCACGCCGCGTGCAGATTTACCTTCCGATCGCAGACATGCCGGTGAACATTTTTCTCGTGTTCGGCATGGGCATCGCTGTCGGCTTCATTTCCGGCATGTTCGGAATCGGCGGCGGCTTCCTGATGACGCCGCTGCTGATCTTCATCGGCATTTCTCCGGCGGTTGCCGTGGCAAGCGTGGCGAGCCACATCGCCGCGTCGTCCTTTTCCGGCGCGATCTCTTACTGGCGGCGGCGCACAATCGACGTCGCGTTGGCATTGATGTTGCTCGCTGCCGGCATTCTCGGCACGGCATCCGGCGTTTGGCTGTTCACGATGTTGCGCGCGCTCGACCAGCTCGACCTGGTGATCGGCCTGTCGTACGTCACATTGTTGACCGTCGTCGGCGCACTGATGATCAACGAAAGCCTGCACGCGATCGCGCGCGCGCGACACGGCAAACCGCCGACGCTGCGCCGCCCGGGGAGCCACACCTGGCTGCACGGCCTGCCGCTCAAGGTGCGGTTCAAGCGCTCGAAGATTTACGTATCCGCAATCCCGGTTTGGGCGATCGGCTACTCGATCGGATTCATCGGCGCGATTCTCGGAATCGGCGGTGGTTTTTTGCTTGTTCCGATGCTGATCTACTTCCTGCGCGTGCCGACGACGACGGTAATCGGGACATCGATGGTGCTCACACTCATCACCATGGCGTCGGCGACCGTGATGCATGCTGTCACCAATCATCTCGTGGATGCGGTGCTCGCACTCATCCTGATGGTCGGCGGCGTGATCGGCGCGCAGTTCGGCGTGCGTACCGGACAAAGAATTCGCGGCGAACGGCTGCGGCTGATGCTCGGGCTGCTTGTGCTCGCTGTCGGCCTGCGTTTCACCTATGAGATGGTCGTGACGCCGGACGATCTGTTCTCCATCCGCCACGTGGGGACCGGGCTATGAAGCGGATTGTGGCCGCAACACTGTTCGCATTGGCCTGCTGCGGATCGGCCGCCGCGCAGGAACGTCTGGTTGTTTCCCTTTCAAGCTCACGCGTGGCGATCACGTCAAATTTCGCAGGCGAGGACCTCGTGCTGTTCGGCACCGTCGAACAGGAGCCCGCGCCACCCCGCAGCGGCAGTTACGATCTTGTCGTCACCGTCGCCGGTCCGAGCCGTACGTTACGGACGCGCCGCAAGACGCGCGTACTGGGCATCTGGGTCAATGTCGACTCGCGCGAATTTGTAAGCGTTCCGGCCTATCTCGCCGTGCTCTCCAGCGAGCCGGTCGCCGACATCGCCAGCCGCGATATCCTGCGGCGGCTTCAGATTGGCCTCGACAATTACATTTTGCGCCAGCACATCGGCGCAGACTTCGCCGATACGGTGCCGGACGATCCGTTCCGCGCCGCTTTCGTACGGCTCGCACGCGAGCAACGGCTCTATATCCAGAATCCGGCTGCCGTCACGTTCCTTACGCCAACTGTCTTCCGTGCCGCGATTCCGCTGCCATCCGACGCTCCGACCGGCCACTACACCATCGATGTGAAATTGTTCACGGGCGGCAAGATGGTCGCGCAAACCGATACCGGACTCGACATAATCAAGGTCGGCTTCGAGCAATACGTCGCCGACGCCGCGCGCGATCACGGCTTCCTGTATGGCCTGGCGACCATGCTGATGGCGCTGTTGACCGGCTGGGTTGCGAGCGTGGTTTTCAGGCGGGACTAGCCGGCACTATCGCTCGATCGCGGTCACGACGCCGGGTTCCAGCAAACGCAACCGCGACCCGAAACCCAGCACATCGAATGCAGCGCGGAGGTCTTCGCCACTTTGCTTGAGGTGCTTCCAGCCACCATGGTGCACCGGCACGATCACAGCGTTGGCAAATGCCTGCGCCGTTTCGATCACGTCATTGGTGTCCATCGTGAGATAGAAAGGCCCGCGCGTTTGGGCCGCTCCCGCAAACGGCAGCACGATGCCGGCCTTGAAGCGGCGCGCGACCTCGGCGACGCCGTCAAACCAGACCGTGTCGCCCGTGACGTAGATCGGCGGCGTTCCGTCATTTGTGTCGGACAGCACAAAGCCGATGACATCGCCGGACAAAGGCTCAATCCCGGCCGGGCCATGCCGCGCGGGTGTTGCCGTTACTTGGATCGATTGCCCGTCGGCATTCACCATTTTGACCGCCTGCCACGGAGCAAGCCCTTCCGCGCGACCCTTCAGACGACCGGCACCGGCAACCGTCGTCAACACACGCGGCGCGTCGGCCAGAAACACGCGCCCCGATTTGTCGAGATTATCCCAGTGCTGATCGTGGC
This sequence comes from Pseudolabrys sp., assembly GCA_049793875.1. Taxonomy (GTDB): domain Bacteria; phylum Pseudomonadota; class Alphaproteobacteria; order Rhizobiales; family Xanthobacteraceae; genus Pseudolabrys. The sequence goes on from JBARCH010000088.1 coordinate 13,664, forward strand.
TGAGCAGCACGGCATCAACGCGGCCGATGTCTGCAAGCTTGACCGCCGGTCCTGACGTCTTGGTCAACGTCGCATAGGGCAGCGGGTAGTCGCCCGGTTCGTCGAAGGTCGGATCGGTCAGGAAACGAAATCCGCCAGCTTCAATGAGGACGGTGGGGCCGCCGATCAAGGTGATTTTCGGAGCGCTCGGCACTGTCATGCAGTCCTCCGATCATCGGTTTTGGACGGCCGTGTCACCAGGTAAATGCCGAGCACGACAGGAATGATCCCGAGCAAATCCGAGAACGCGACACGCTCACCCAGCAAGAGCCATCCCATCAGCATGCCGACGGGGGGCATCAGGAAGTAATAGCTGCTGGCGGCGGTCGCGCCCAAGACTGTCAGAATCTTGAACCAGAGAAGGTAGGCAACGACCGAGACGATCAGCACCAGGAAAGCGAAGGCCTCCAGCAACCGCCAGCTCGGCACGATGTCGCCAATGCTTTCGAACGCCAGCGAGAACGGCAAGAGGGCGATGCCGGCGGCAAGACTCTGTATGCCGTTGCCGATCCAAAGACCGTCCTTGGGCGCGTAGCGCTTGAAGACGATGGTGCCGCCGACGAAGGAAATCGTCGCGATGACAGTGAGCACAATCCCTTGCAGGTGATCGGTCCCGGCGGAAAGACGGCTTTCCACGATGAAAGCGACGCCGGCGATGCCCAGCACGAGGCCAACGATCTTGCCCCAGGTGAGACGCTCATCCAGCACGAACGCCGCGAGGACGGCGGTGATAATCGGATTGCAGCTGAAGATAAGCACCGAGAGGCCGGAAGATATCGACAGCAATCCAACGTAACCGACCCCGAGGTAGATCGCCTGGTTGGCGATCCCAAGCAGCGCAAACATCAACACGTCGCGGCGCTTGAGCGTCCAGGAAGCACGACCTGCCGCGGCAACGCCGAGC